>JAQUVV010000082.1 GCA_028693195.1 Lachnospira sp. | reverse complement strand
GCAGGAATCGGAAAGCCTTCGAAGGCATGTGAGGCAATGGAAATGGGTGCGGCTGCAATTATGGCGAATACCGCAATCGCAACGGCTGGAAATGTTGCTGCAATGGCAGGCGCATTTAAGGATGCAATCAATGCTGGCCGTGCAGCATATCTTGCGGGCTTAGGAAGAGTTTTGGAACGTGGTGCGTCAGCATCAGACCCATTGACAGGATTTTTGCATGATTAAGGAGAGGCTAAAGAGTGAAAAATCTTATATGATAATTTTTCACTCATACAAGTTTGAGCTGCGCACAAACTTGAGCCATTAGCTGGCTCCTAAAAAAAAGTCGCAGCATGGAGGCTAAAGATATGAATACAGAACAGCAGAATCAATTTTTTGTAGATTCAGATAAACTCAGTGCAGCAGCGCTGGAGAAAAAACATCGCTTAGAGACAGAGCCAAGCTGTCGAACAGATCATATGGCATATATGGCGGGAATGGAACGAATCAAATCTGATGTGATGGACAAGGTATTAAGTGAGATGGAGGCCTATGATTATGAGCAGTACACGGCAGATGACGTGCGCAGAGCATTGCATCATGATCGATGCAGCGTGGAAGATTTTAAGGCGTTGTTGTCTCCAGCTGCATTTCCGTTTCTGGAGCAGATGGCACAGAAAGCGAAGATAGAAACCAGTAAGCATTTTGGAAACACAGTCTATATATTTACACCGTTATATATCGCAAATTATTGTGAGAATTACTGCATCTACTGTGGATTTAACTGCTATAACGATATTAACAGAAAGAAACTGAATGCAGAAGAAATTGAGAAGGAAATGAAAGTGATTGCGGATTCTGGCATCGAAGAGATTCTTATGCTGACAGGGGAGAGCCGTAGTATGAGCGATGTGAAATACATTGGAGAGGCCTGTAAGCTGGCAAGGAAATATTTCAGAAATGTAGGACTGGAAATATATCCTGTAAATAGTGATGAATATCAGTATCTTCATGAGTGTGGTGCAGATTATGTAACGGTTTTTCAGGAAACATACAATAATGAAAAATATGAGACATTACATTTGATGGGGCATAAACGAGTATTTCCATATCGGTTTGAAGCACAGGAGCGTGCGATTCTTGGTGGTATGAGAGGCGTAGGATTCTCGGCATTACTTGGATTGGCAGATTTCAGAAAGGATGCTCTTGCCAGTGCACTGCATGTATATTATCTTCAGAGGAAGTATCCACATGTGGAGTATTCATTATCATGTCCGAGACTCAGACCTATCATTAATAATGATAAGATTAATCCGTTGGATGTTCATGAAAAACAGCTTTGTCAGGTACTTTGTGCATATCGGATCTTCTTACCTTATGTGGGAATTACCGTATCATCCAGAGAACAGAAACATTTTCGGGATGGGATTACCAAGATTGCAGCAACCAAGGTATCTGCTGGAGTTTCGACAGGAATTGGAGATCATGAGAGTAAGTATACAGGAAAAGAAGAGGAAGATGCTGGAGATGAGCAGTTCGAGATATCTGATACACGTACATTTGATGAGATGTATGGAGATATGGAAGGAGAAGGACTGCAACCAGTATTGAATGATTATGTGTACGTCTAGGATACTGATTATATAGATGATTGTAGGTACTGAACAGTCATGATGGTGAATATGGATTGAGAGGTTAGTAGTTAAAAATGAATGAAAAGATATATCGAATCTGTATCACAAACAGGCATCTGGTGTCAGGATTTGATGAGATGGTGACAGATAGTACACTTGGGAATAAGGAAAGTGCCAGTGGCATCAGACGTCAACAGCAGTGCTATTTGAAACAAGTTGAATGTGCCCTAAGTCGGAAGCCAAATCTGTTGATTCTCCGGGAAAAAGATTTGACTGAGCAGGAATATGAAGCTTTAGCAGTAAAGGTCTTGAATCTGTGCAAGCGATATCAGGTAGAATGTATCCTGAATTCTTATGCAAATGTAGCTATCAGGCTGGGGGTGCCACGCATCCATTTGCCAATGTGGCAGCTTCGAAAACTAACAATGGAAGAGAGAAAACATTTTCAAAAGATTGGAGTATCGGTACATTCAGTGGAAGAAGCAGTTGAAGCGGAAAAATGTCGCGTAGATTATATAATTGCAGGTCATATCTTTGCTACAGATTGTAAGAAAGGTGTTCCGCCAAGAGGACTGGGTTTCTTGGAAGAGGTATGTCGAATGGTATTTATACCTGTCTATGCCATTGGGGGAATCCATGAAGACAATGCAAAGGATTGCGTTGATGCTGGAGCAGCAGGAGTGTGTATGATGTCGGAGTATATGAAAGACTAGTGTGCTGCCGGATGTAATTATTCTGTGTGATTCCAAGAAGGTGAATTCACGACCAGATTCCAGAAACCAGATTCCAGTGGAATTTTAATATAAAGGTTTTCACGCTTTATACCGATATATGATATAAGTGAAACAAGGACGTGTGAATGCAATGGATGGCAGAACCTGTAATGAAGCAGGATTCAGTCATCCATTTTTGCGTTGGACATAAGCCGTGCATCACTTAATTCGCTTGGACCTTTCAAGGAGAGCGGAAACAGTTCTGAACGACAGATGAACTGTATAACAGACCAATTTACAGAAAGGAGAAACAAAAGATGACAGTAGCAGGAGCATATGAAATGAGCACTTCTACATATACGTATTCCCAGAGACGGCAGTATACAAGTGAAAGTTCAGCAACAACATTTGCTGGAATAATTGGTGCCAATGGAAAAGAAGTGGAGACGGTGGATAAAGCTTCAGGAACTAGAGCACCGGAGATTACGACGGGAAACAGTGGAAAAGTATCTTACTTTGCATATGCCAACGACGGAATTGTAGAGTACAATGGTGTGGTATTTACGTGTGATTATGAGAAAAATGCATTGTGTTTGGGAGATTGTAGCAATGAGGATAATTGTATTAAGATTCCACTGTCTAAGGGTGGAAGTCTGATGGTAAATCGTAATAATCTTACTGATTTAGGAGATGCAATCGGCATGTTTTCACCGGAAGACGTAAACCGCATATTGCGCGCAATTGCTCAGGACAAGCAGTCACAGGATAAGCTCAACGAGATTGAGGAGAATGAAGACAGTGTTGGAGAAAAGACGCCATTGCAACAGCTTCGTGAACAGATTGAACAGATGCAGGAGAAGTTAAAGAATGGAGATGTGGAGCAGACATTTCAGATTGGCGCACAGTCTTATACCTTAAAAGAATGGGATAAGATCCTAGAGAAGTTCGATAAGATTCAGGATGCATTGGATGAAGAACGAAAAGCATTGGAAGAAAAGCAGAAGCAGGAGGAGATGGAGAAGACTTTCCATCTGACAAATGACAGAGAGGAAAGCTTCTCAAAGGATTTTCTTGCAGGAAATATTGATGAAGATGCATTTGAAAAACTATTCGAAGATGTATAGAAACGATTAGTCTTTTTTTAATAGTTTTGTGTAACTACATTCAATTGCAAACGCACCAAGTGGTGCAGTAATAATAATTGCCATAACAGCAACGGTCAGGACAATATTGCCACAGCCAAGCCCCATCGCAAGAGGGACACCGCCAATAGCAGCCTGTACCGTTGCTTTTGGCGTGTAAGCAATCATGCAGAATAATCGTTCTTGATAAGTCAGCTTTGTTTTCAGAGTGCATAAGGATACACCCACCATACGGAATGCCAGCACAGCAAAAATTAGTAAAATTGCTTTCAGACCAGCTGACTTTGCATAGGAGATATTAACTGATGCACCGACTAATACAAAGAGTACAGTTTCAGCACCAACCCATAACTTATTGAATTTTAGAGAAAGACGTGTTGCAACAGTTGAACGTTTCTGCCGGAGAAGGATTCCAACGAACATCACTGCGATGAGAGATGCGAATGGAATAATTCCGGAATATTTGTCTTCAAAGGAGACAAGTACGAAGGAAATAGAAAGAATCAAAAGGACTTTTACTGTGTCTCGCATATGGAATTTTTGAAAGAATGCAGTTAATCCAAACCCGAAAAGTGAGCCAACTAGAATACCTACAATGATTGAAACAGGAATATTTATAAAGCTCATAGGAGAAATTCTTTCTCCTTGTGCAAGCCCAGTAAAGGCGGAGAACATAACGATGACGAATACATCATCTACAGAGGCACCAGCAAGTATCATCTGTGGAATTCCCTGCGTGGTTCCATAACCTTCATCCAGGAGCTTAATCATTTTTGGAACAATGACAGCAGGAGAAACAGCAGCAATGACAGCTCCCATAATTGCAGCATCAAGAATAGATATGCCAAGTAGTTTGGGCGCAATTAATGTCATACCAATTATTTCTAAACAGGCGGGGAGAAAACACATGAGAACGGCAGGCCTTCCAACCTTCTTTAAATCATTGATATCCAGAGATAGGCCAGCTCTGGTAAGAATGATAATCAGAGCAATTCGTCGTAATTCCGATGAAATATTTAAAATTGATCCATCCAATAGATTACCAACAAATGGGCCTAATAGGATTCCAGTGAGAAGCATGCCCAGCAGACTTGGTAAGTGGATTTTTTTGCAGATCCAACCGGATAACATTCCAAACATAAAGATTAATGCGATACTTAGTAACATAAATTTTGTCTCCTTTTCTAGGTTTTGTCAGTCGCGCAAAAAAAGCTAATGCTCCCTGCAATTTATAATTTGCAGAAGTCATTAGCTTATTAGGCGGTTTAAGTAAATGTATGGATATTAGGTATATCAATACATGCTTAGGGAGAACATCATTCCCTTTTATTTCATTTATTCTTCACTTATTTTAACATAGATAAAGGTGATGTCAATATATAGAATATCAATTTATATGGAATGCTTCAAAAAAGATTTGTATCAAGAATCACCAATCTGACCATGCTCATAAAGAAAACTGACCATATAAAATAAACGAGAATTAATCATTTTAAAATAGTCAGAATCTAATATACTTAGAACCAATCGAGGACATATAGGATGATAGATGACATGTAATATGAACTCAAGAGCTTAGGGCAGGGTATAAAGACTCTGCAATGAGGCTAGAAAGTATAAAATAAGGATTGGAGAATGGAAAGATGGCAGAGAACAGATACGAATTAAACAAGGAATTGGCACAGATGTTAAAGGGTGGTGTAATTATGGATGTAACGACGCCGGAGCAGGCGCGTATTGCACAGGAAGCAGGGGCATGTGCGGTTATGGCACTAGAGAGAATTCCGGCAGATATCCGTGCAGCAGGTGGTGTATCCAGAATGAGTGATCCAAAAATGATTAAAGGGATTCAGGAGGCAGTTACTATTCCGGTTATGGCAAAGTGTAGAATTGGACATTTTGTGGAAGCACAGATTCTGGAAGCAATTGAGATTGATTATATTGACGAGAGTGAAGTGCTATCACCAGCAGATGATGTGTTCCATATAGACAAGACAAAGTTTCAGGTTCCATTCGTATGCGGAGCTAAGGATTTGGGAGAAGCATTGAGACGAATCAATGAAGGTGCATCCATGATTCGTACCAAGGGAGAACCGGGAACAGGAGATGTGGTTCAGGCGGTTCGCCATATGAGAAAGATGAATCAGGAGATTGCAAGATTGGTATCCATGAGAGAAGACGAACTGTTTCAGGCAGCAAAAGAATTACAGGTGCCTTATGAACTGGTGCTTTATGTACATGAGAATGGAAAACTGCCAGTAGTGAATTTTGCAGCAGGTGGTGTGGCAACGCCAGCAGATGCCGCGCTGATGATGCAACTGGGTGCTGAAGGGGTATTTGTCGGTTCGGGAATCTTTAAGTCAGGAGATCCTGCGAAGAGAGCATCAGCGATTGTAAAGGCAGTGACAAATTACACAGATGCGAAGATGATTGCAGAATTATCAGAAGATTTAGGGGAAGCAATGGTTGGCATTAATGAACAGGAAATCAGCTTGTTGATGGCAGAACGAGGAAAGTAGAGGTGACTGCAATGAAGATACAGAATAGTCACATCGGAGTTCTTGCGGTGCAAGGTGCATTCATCGAACATGAACATATGCTGCAAAGTCTCGGAGTAGAAACATTTGAAATCAGACAGAAGAAGGATCTGAACCAACCCATGGATGGATTAATTCTTCCCGGAGGAGAGAGCACCGTTATGGGAAAACTTCTATGGGAGCTTGGTATGATGGATACAATTCGTGAAAAGATTGAAAGTGGTCTCCCTGTTTTTGGAACATGTGCGGGACTGATTTTGCTGGCAGAAAAGATTGCAGATGAGGAGACAAGTCATATTGCGACGATGCCAGTAAAAGTGCGGAGGAATGCTTATGGAAGACAGTTGGGAAGCTTTCATGGCGAAGCAGATATGAAGGGGATTGGCTGTATACCAATGACGTTTATACGTGCGCCATATATTGAAAGCTGTGAAAATGGTGTAGAAGTTCTTGCAGAAGTAGATGGCAGAATTGTGGCTGCAAGATATAAAAATCAGCTTGGAATAGCATTTCACCCAGAAGTGACAAAGGATACAAGAGTACACGAGTATTTTTTGAAAATGGTAAGAAAAATTCAACAAAAGGATTTATTAAATCAGGAATCTGCATAATTATAAAAAATAAGACAGATATCCTCTTTCAAGAATCTGATAAGAATGGTAAAATATTCTTATCAGATTCTTTTTATTGATTGAAAAGAGTTTCAGAACGGGACAAAAGAATAATATTGAGTGCAATTCAGAAGGACGGGTGAAATATATGGGGAGACAGAAACAGAAACTCTATATCGGAGCAGTCATTCTTTTCGTGGTGGGAATGCTGTTAAACGGATTATTGTTTGAGTTAGTATATGCAGGTGCAGAGTCAGTTCCAGCGATATCAGATGGAAAGACGGTGAGCCTGACACAGGAGGAGCAACGCTATATTGAGGAACATCCGGAAATTACAGTCGCGATGGACACATCGTGGATACCTTATTGTTATTCCACAAGAAAGACAGAAGAGGTTGTCGATGGAATTCTGCCCAATCTATACGAATTGATTGCATCACGTGTGGGTTTTCGTGTTAGCTATACTGCAAAGTCATCTTATATGGATGCAATTTCAACGGTGAAAACAGGAAAAACCATGTTGGTATCAGGAATAGCCAATGATTCGAAGATGGCAGAAAAGAATCAGGTGAATATTACGGAACCATATATACAGATTTATTATTCTGCAGTGACCAAACAGCCAACCAATCATCTTTATGAGGAAGGGAAATCCTATCGGGTTGCAGTTTGCACAGGTTCATATGCAACTATGGCCATGAAGGAGAAGATGCCATCTTATGAATTTGTAGATTATAAATCCAACGAAGAGTGCATGAATGCCGTGTTAACAGATGAGGTGGATCTCGCACTGGTTGCTACACACTCAGTTGATTATTATATGGGAAAGCACCAGTATGCGGAGCTTCATACTGTAATGATTGATGACTTTTCTTGGGGGTTGTGTATTGGAGTGAATCAGCAGTGCGATCCGATGCTCATTCAAATCCTCAATAAAGGTATTGCGTCTATAACAGCTAATGATATGAGCCAGGCAACTACAGCTGGCTTAGTTAGTGCATCCTCCAATACGAAGTCAATTGAGGATGTGATATATTCTCATCCGATTATTGCAATTGTTTTTGTGTCATTTATTGTGGCATTGATGCTGATCATTCTCTTCCTTGCAATTGTACGAAGTCGAACAAGGAAGCAGAACAAGAGGTTAGAGGAGGCGCTAACTTCGGCAGAGAATGCGAACAAATTCAAATCAGAATTTGTATCCAGAATCAGTCATGATATGCGTACACCAATGAATGGGATTTTGGGACTTGCAGAGTTATCAAAGGATGAGGCGCAGGTTGATGTGTTGAAGCAGAATATGCGCAAGGTAGGAGAAACAGGAGAATACCTTCTTGGACTAATTAACGATACATTGGATTTTTAGAAGATGGAAAGTGGAAAGATGACGCTGGAAAATCAGGTGGTCTATGGAAGTTCTTTGACAGATGGCATTATTGATATTATTCGGACACAAGCAAAGAGGAAGGACATTGAAATTCAATTTCATAATCTGAATGCGAATTTAGATTGTTATATCAGAACTGACCCAGTTCGTGTGAAACAGGTTTTTATTAATCTCTTATCAAATGCAGTGAAATTCACATCAGAAGGTGGTCTTGTGTTATGCGAGGTGGAGTGCCAAGGGCATACAGATATGACTTCTCATTGCGTGATTAAAGTCAAGGATACCGGAATAGGCATGAGTGAAGAGTTTTTGAAGAATGGAGTGTTTAAAGCATTTTCACAGGAACATAGCACCGATACAGTGAATCAGGGGACGGGATTGGGCTTATTAATTGCGAAGATGCTTGTGGAGCTTATGGGTGGAACCATTGAGGTGGAGAGTGAGCTTGGCAGTGGAACAGAATTCATCGTGCATATGGATTTTGAACGAGTCGAGAAGGCACAGGCGGAACAAGAGATTCATGAAGCACAGGCGGAAAGTGGCTCTGCAATGGATTCGCTAAAGGGATGTAAGATCCTGATTGTAGAGGATTATCAGTTAAATGCAGAAATTGCAACAAAGTTATTGCAGAAAGCTGGATGTATCGTGACATGGAAGAGCAATGGACAGGAAGGTGTTGAGGAATTCGAACAGTCAAAGCCCCATGACTATGATTTAATTCTAATGGATATGCGAATGCCAGTAATGGATGGACTAGAGGCAACAAAGCGCATTCGTGCAATGGACAGACCGGATGCGAAGAAAATTCCAATCATAGCTATGACAGCGAATGCTTATATTGCGGATATGGAAATCAGCAGAGAAGCGGGGATGAATGCCCACATTTCTAAGCCAATTAATCTAAAGAGAATGTATGAGACAATTGCAATGCAATTGCAAACTTCTCATGAATCAAAAGAAAAGTAATAAATGGAAATGAGAGTATTTTTGTATAGGATAACTAATAGACATAATATTAATAAGAAAGATTGACTGTTATTGTTAATAAGTATTAAGAATATAATTATTAAGTTAAAAAACCTTTAACTTAAATATAAGAAGGGAGCCGGAGAAATGGTTAATATCAGAAATATGTCTGCGAATGATTACGATGGCGTATATGACATGTGGATTCATACACCTGGAATGGGATTAAATTCTACAGATGATAGTAGAGAAGGAATTGCAAAATATTTGAAGAGAAATCCTACAACATGTTTTGTCGCAGAAAGCGATGGGAAAATTGTAGGTGTGATTATGACGGGACATGATGGAAGAAGAGGGTATATTCATCATACAGCAGTATTATCAGATTATCGAAATCAAGGAATTGCAAAAAGATTAGTTGATTGTGCAATGTCTGCATTAGAAAAAGAAGGAATTAATAAGGTTGCATTGGTAGCTTTTAAAAAGAATGATATTGGAAATGGATTTTGGGGAAATATTGGGTTTATAGAACGAGAAGATTTAGTATATCGAAATAAGAATATTCATGATTTAAATCGAATTGATACTTAAAGTAGCATATATTATCATTCGATAGATCAGAAAAAGCAGAAATGATTACATATGGATGTGTTTTATCTGATATGTAAATCATGGTTCTGGTATGAAAATCATATTGCCTAATATTGTAAAAATACTACGAAAATATAGAAATTGAAAAAAAGTAAAAAAAACAAAAAAATTTGTAATTTATTGTTGACATATGTGTATGTAGATGATACTATAGTCAAGTCGCCGCGAGCGACACAAAATAAACAACAACTTAAGAGCCCAGTAAATAAGCGGGTTCGCAAGTTTGAACTTTGATAATTGAACAGTAAAACAACCTTGAAAATTCTTTAAGAATTATTCAATAAAGCGAATCGTTTTTGATAAGTTATTTATAACGAATCATCAACATCCTTTAAAACAGTAAATCGCGA
>JAQUVV010000081.1 GCA_028693195.1 Lachnospira sp. | reverse complement strand
CGCCGCCTCAAGAACCAATAGCTTCGTAATTATCATTAATAATTCACTCTTTCAAAAGTTGTCACTTATGACAGCTTAATTAAGTGCGCCATTTATTGGCTGTCCTCTACTTTCTTTCACACTAACCCTCCATTCTTGAAATCAGTGATTCACACTGTTATCGTTTTGCCGCCCCACACGGCTGTTCTTTCGATATATTCATTATATGGGATGTTGGTTTTATATAAAATATCAGAAATCTGTGATACATGTTGAATTTCCGAGATACTACATTATCTTCCTTGCTGGGAACCGGATTGTTACCTTCGTTCCTACCCCAATGGTGCTTTCTACCTTTAAGTTATACTGTTCACCATAATACAGCTTGATTCGTTCATTCACGTTACGAGCACCATAGCCCTTTGACTGAACTGACAACATTTCATTGATAGCTGCTTTGTCCATACCGACACCATTATCCTCAATAATCAGACAAATCAAGTTGTTCTGATTCTCCTCGTCAACAGTTTGATCTACATCATCTGATTTTTCTGCATCCCCGGAAATTCTTTCGTTAACTTCGTTCTCAAGCCATCCGCTTACACGAATCACGCCTCTTCCTTCTGTTTTTAAATCTATGCCATGGTCAATTGCATTCTCAATCAATGGCTGCAAAATCAAGTTCAATGTCTCATATTGATAGATTTCCTTGTCCACATTTACAACCACATCAAAGGTGTGGTCATGCATAACCTGTTGAATCTCCAGATAGGAATTCATATTCATTAATTCCATCTCAATGGTCAGGGTATTCTTCCCCTTATTCAAGGATGTCCGATAATAATTAGATAGCGCAAGGGTAATTTCACTGATATCGTCCTGACCATATTCTATGGCCTTCCAGTTAATCAGTGGCAAAGAATTGTATAGAAAATGCGGATTAATCTGGGCACGTAACGCACGCATTTCATATTCCTTCTGACTGATTTTCCCTTCATACACTTCATTAATCAGATTGTTGATCTGTCCCAGCATGTTTCCAAAGCCATGAATCAATTCACCAATTTCATCGTGATCTTCACTGATTACCTGTAACTGGAGATTTCCATTCTCAACTTCATGCATATTCTTCTCCAGCTTCTTAATTCGTCCTGTGATAAAACGCGAAGTGAAAAGAATAGAGATTATTGAGCCAAGAATTGCAACCAAAGCCGCAACTGCAATCATCAAACCCACTGGTTTTGCTGAACTGATGACCATACTCTTGGGTTCATACATATATGTCGTCCATCCAGTTACATCTGATGTCCTGCGTATAATAGAGTCATTCTTCACCCCTGCCAGCACATCACCATTCCAGGTTCCCTGTTCCGTCATCTTCTTCAGCTCATCTACCGTAAATACATTACTTGCATATCTACCTTCAAAGCAGTCATAGTCATATACCAGATTTCCAGCCGCATCTAATATGACAACTCCATAATTCTTCATCGCTGTATCTTCAAATGTAGAAAAGACCTTATTGTAATCTACATTAATATACATGATTCCAAGTATTTTATTATTAGAAAGAATAGGCATCTTTCTAGCCGAAATCAGAGACTGTTTCTCACTGTATGCGAACCACTGAATCTGCGTATTGGTGCTGGCACTCAGATACCAGCTCTCATCCCTGATTTCAGAAATTGGTGCAATGGTCGTATCATGCTTAATGTCTCCTTCTGTATATATGGTCACTCTGTTAACATCATCATGGAATAACTTCAGAGATGATACCATCGGGTCGAATGTCTGCACCAACTGGCTATACAGTTCATACTCACTCTTATATTCATAACTGATAATCTGACTGATTGTACTGTTAAATGATACATAATTTGATAGATTATTATATATCTCTAACTGACCATCTACGTTACTGACCGACTGTTGTAAGAAATTCTGTACATTTTCCTGATTCCGCTCCAAAAGAATCTTGTTCATCTGCGAATAAGAAAAGAAGAACAGAATGAAAATTGGCAGAATTCCTGTGATCAGATATATCAAAGCCAGCTTGTATCGAAGCTTGATGTTATTAATTGTCTTTAGCATACGTTTTCTCATATCTATCTCCCATACTCCGAAGCTTCTGACCAGTCCTTTCAGTCAGTCTGTTCCTCTGTCACGAATCCACCCTGATCTCTAAACTTCTGTGGACTCACGCCAAAATATTCCCGGAAGCTCTGACAGAAGTAAGATACATTGGGATATCCTGTCTCTGCACCAATGTTCACGATTTTCTTATTGGTATTCTCCAGCATATCCTTTGCCTGTTCCATACGATACTGCTTAATAAACTTACTCAGATTCTGCCCTGTCTCTTTCTTAAATATCGCACTCAGATAACTAGGAGTCAGATAAACCAAATCTGCCAGTTGATCCACGCCAATTTCTTCACTGAAATGTTCGTATATGTACTGCTTTACCATCTCTATTTCGCGGTGTGCCATCTGTGGATTCTTTGTGAATGTTTTTTCCAACTCATCCATATGTCCGTTAATCAATTGAACAATTGTATCAATATCATCTGATGAATATAACTTCTCAACCTCTTTGTTAAACTGTTCCTCACTGGCTCCTGGCAGATTATTATAGAATTCCTTCAACAGATTGGAGAAGATAAACTTCACATAAATATGTGAAAATGCAGACTGACTGTGATACTTTCTGCTTAATCGTTCAAAATGTTCTCTCAACCCGGATATATCTTTCATCTTCATATCCTGCTTTATCTGCTTCATCAGAGTATCATCATCAATCTGAACTAAATCCGCTGTCTCATCATCCTTTACACTCGAGAACACAAAAACTTCCGGATGATAGAATCGATTTTCCATCATTTCATCCAGCTCATCCATTACTTTCGAAATTGACTCATGTCCATTGAAAAAATCGGACACAGCAATATAGCAGCGCTGCCCATATTTTTCATATATAGAATTCTGCAGTTCCGATGCCATCTCTGTCATCTTATTCAACGAATTCTGTGCTTCTACTTCTTTCTGTTTTAGTGATATCCCCTGACTTTCTTGCATATTCTGTTTTTCATCTCCACAAAGGAGAATAATTCCCTGTTGCTGATTGAGATTTAGATAAAAATATCCATTGTTATTCTGCTCACAGAAAAATCCTTTCAGCACTTCCTCATCAAAATCCACGACTTCTTTACCGAAGAAATCATGATTGAATTCTACAAGAAGCATTCTATGATATTCATCGCAGAAGCTTACATCTGTGATTCCCTCTGGAATTCTTCCGTTAATCAAGGCATAGAGCGTATATTCTCTCATAAAGTTATTCAACTTCTGTTCATTTGCCAATTCTTCCTGTTTCTGATCCAATTCATCCATGACCTTCTTCATGGTTGACTGAAATTCCTTTGGATCCACAGGCTTTAATATGTAATCCACAACCCCAAGCTTTACGGCCAGCTTCGCATATTCAAACTCATTGTATCCACTGAATATAATATTTCTGGATTCGAACCCCGCATCCTTCACCGCGCGAATCAATTCGATTCCATCCATAAATGGCATCTTCACATCTGTCAGAAGAATATCGATTTTTCTTCCTTCTTCTCTTTCTTTCAGCATAAATTCCAGTGCTGCCTTTCCGTTGGCAGCCTCATTGATATTAAAATCAATTCCTAATCGCTTCAAGAGGAAAATGATCCCATTTCGTTCAATTTTTTCATCATCTACAATTAATATGTTGTACATTGTATATCCTCCTGCACATTTTTTACAAGCTTACGTTTCATTGCTTTCATTGATTTCTTTTTCAATAAAAAACGAATCAATTTTTTCCTTAAAACTGCTTAAAGAACCCATGCTGGACACTGCCTCTTCCATATGTGCCTTTTCTTCTGATGCCTTCGTCATATCTTTATTCTGAAGTGCCACATGATATAGATATGAAGCCTCATAGTATCTGACTACACCATAGCATTCCTGCGTATCTTCATCCGCCTGATAGTCTGATGTAACATTTTCATAATACAACTCTAATGCGCGTGCATAATTATCATTCTCAAACTAATCATAAAACCGGTCTGCTTCCCATCCGTCCTTATATGCCTCATTATGGTCTGCGATCTGCACCGCCGCCTCAATTGTCAGCAAAATAAGCATACAGAATATTCCTATATTAAGAATCATAATCTTCCAATTCGTCTTACTTAACTTCTTCATTCTTCCCACTCCTCAAATCCAGTATTGACTCTATTCTAGCTGAAGTCATTCCAGGAAAGCTGGCCAGGTCTTCATCCGTAACAGGATATATCTCTTGTAGCTTTTTCCCTAGCTGCGTAATCATCTGATTCAGGATTGCTGCATTGATCTCATTAATCGCTCCTTCTATATTATTATATTGACTCAAATAAGACAGTCTGTAAAACTTAGACAGATATGTACATAAAACCTGATATTGATAATATGCATACTCCTTGTGCTCTTTGATATTGTCCAAAGTACTTTCTATCAGCGAATATTGCTGCGCGCTTTCAATAACCGGATAGTAGGATGAAAGGGGACCCGTCCTTTGAAATGCAATATTCTGCTCTTTACAGTAATCGAACAAAGCCGCATATTCACCATTATTGGCATATTGCTCTATCTGAGCTGCCGCCTTTGTAGCATCTCCCTGAAACTCCTCCGTTTCGGTAAGATCACTAGTCATTCTCGTAAAAAGTGTAACCACAATAAATATGAGAATCAATGATGCTGCCATGGCTGCACCCAGCATATACTTTGCTTTTTGAGAGTGCCCTGCCACTTCCGTTAACACATTCTTCTTTGTTCTATTGTATTCTTTCCCATACTGCTTCATGTTCCTGCCATGTTGTGTTGTTTTCATTTATCAAATCTTCCTTCTGCTTACGAACCTGCCCATTATCATGTATCAGGCTGACAACATATACAATTCCGATTATCGCTATAATAGCAGCGATATATACAACAATATTTATTGAGCTCTTTTAGATGCTTCTTTGCTTTATCATTGATTTTTTGGCAATATGGACACTTCTCATCCAGTAATGATATAGAAGCTCCACAATATTTACATTTTATATCCACTATATCCATTCCTCCACCTCTCCATATATACCATATTCTGAACAAATCTGCCACCTTATAATGGAATTTCTGTGGATATAAATTGCAATCAAAGCATAGCAAAAGCCTCTCGGCTGAAACAATGTATTTCATCCGAGAGGCTGTATCATACTTTTATTACTGCAGCTCTTTTATCACAGAACCAGACGTTTATCTTGTCTTCCAGATATCTTCATCATACTGTGCAATCGTTCTATCTGATGAGAAAAATCCAGCCTTGGCTGTGTTAACAAGCATCTTTCTTCCCCATGCCATTCTGTCTTCGTAATCTGTCATTGCCTGCTCTTTCACATTAATATAATCCTTCAAATCCAGTAATGTCATGAAGCAGTCTTTATTTAACAGTTCATTGTAAAGTCTCTCCAGATTTTCTTTATTTCCAACTGCAAGCATCTGATCTGAAACAATGAAATCTACACACTTCTTAATGGTCTCATCTGAATTGTAGAAATTCTTAGATACATAATCAGCCTTTGCGTAATGTTCGATAACCTCATCACTAGATGCACCAAAGGTATAGATATTGTCCTTACCAACCAGTTCAGCGATTTCTACATTTGCACCATCCATTGTTCCTAAAGTCACCGCACCGTTTAGCATGAATTTCATGTTTCCAGTTCCGCTGGCTTCCTTAGAAGCAAGTGAAATCTGCTCGGAGATGTCGCATGCTGGAATCAGCTTCTCAGCCAGAGTTACATTATAATTTTCCACCATAACAACCTTTAAGTATGGGCTAACCTCTGGATCATTATTAATGACCTCACTTAAGCAGAGAATCATATGAATAATATCCTTGGCAATCACATAAGCCTTGGCAGCCTTCGCACCAAAAATTACTGTAATCGGTGTCTTTGGAATGTTACCAGCCTTAATATCAAAGTACTTATAAATGATGTAAAGGGCATTCATCTGTTGTCTCTTATACTCATGAAGTCTCTTCACCTGAATATCAAAGATAGAGTTATCATTGATATCAATATTCTGAGTTCTCTTTAAATATTCCTTTAATGCAGTCTTATTCTCCTGCTTGATTGACAGCATTTTCTCGATAACAGCATCATCCTCAGCGAACTGTAACAAATCTGTCAGCTTCTCTGCATCCTTCTGATATCCTGTGCCAATGAGTTTTTCAATGTACATGGTCAGCGGATGATTACAGTACATAAGCCATCTTCTAAATGTAATTCCGTTGGTTTTATTATTGAACTTCTCAGGATAAATCCGATAGAAGTTGTTCAACTCACTGTTCTTTAAAATCTCTGTATGAAGGGCGGCTACACCATTGACACTGTATCCATAATGAATATCAATATGTGCCATATGAACACGATTTTCTTTGTCGATAATATATACGGATTCATCTGTGTACTTCTGTCTTACCAGATTATCCAACTCACGAATGATCGGCATCAACTGTGGCACTACTTTTTCTAAGTAATAGATTGGCCAGGTTTCCAGTGCTTCTGCAAGAATTGTATGATTGGTGTAAGCACATGTCTTTGCTACAATCGCAATCGCATCGTCCATTGTCATCGCACCATCCTGGTCTGTAATGCTCTCTTCCATTAAGAGACGTACCAATTCTGGAATGATTATCGTTGGATGGGTATCATTGATCTGAATTGCCGCATAATCTGGAAGGCTTCTTAATGATTTTCCATCGCGGGCACATTTTTCTTTTACTTCTGAAAGAATCAATCTTGCTCCGTTGCTAACCATGAAATACTGTTGATAGATTCGAAGGAGTCTTCCATTATCATCACTGTCATCTGGATATAAGAATAAGGTCAGGTTCTTTGCAATATCCTCTTTATTAAACTCAATAGCTCCTGGCTTTACGATCGATTCATCAATGGATTCGATATCAAACAGGTGCAATTTATTGGTTCTATTCTGGAAGCCCGTCACTGCAATATCGTACATTCTTGATTTCACTCGGCAGTCCCCAAATGCAATATCATAAGTTACATCCGTCTTTTCTAACCATGTATCCTTTCCAATCCAAGGATTTGCTGTCTCATTCTGCATATTGTTCTCAAATACCTGCTTGAACAGACCCATATGATAATTCAGACCGATTCCATCTCCATCTAAGCCAATGCTTGCCATGGAATCCAAGAAACATGCTGCCAGTCTACCAAGTCCACCATTTCCAAGAGATGGTTCTGCCTCGATTTCCTCAATGTCAGCAAGGTTTTTTCCCTGCTCACCCAATTCCTTCTTCACATCTTCATAGATGCCAAGGTTAATCATGTTGTTAGATAACAGCTTTCCAATCAAGAATTCTGCTGACACATAATAAACCTTCTTACCTGACTTTTCTTTTCCCTCTGCTGCATCCCCATTGCAAGCCTTTCTCTCTGCCATTTCCTTTACCATCTGAAGTAATGTTGCATAAACCTCTTCATTGGTGCATTCCTTAATTCCTCTTCCAAACAATTCTTTACATTTGCTTTCTACCATAATTGTAATAACCTCCATAAAATTTCATTTTGCTATTCACCTCATGTTAAATCTCGCTTATCTCTACGCCACATGATGTTTTATGCTGTTTGCTGTATGTCTTATGAGGATAATTATAGTATCTTTTATGAAAATGTCTTGAAATATCCTACTATAAAATAGTACAATACTATCATTCATTAGATAACTGTATCGCTTTATATATCTCGTGCTCACTTACAAGAATACATGAAAGTTATACCATTATCTATGCATAAAACGGAGGCGTGCTATGAATACCTTAGAATATGAGAATTATCATGAAGTAAAAGACCATTATGAGAATGAGTTTTCCTATAATACATATCCTTGCACAATTCCACTGGATTTTCCCCAGGTGCCTCTTCATTGGCATAATGAGATGGAACTAATTTATGTTAAGAAAGGTTCCGCACGAATTTCCATTAATATGCAGGATTATATCGTGCGCGCGGGATCGATTGCCCTTGTACTGCCAGGGTATATTCATGGAATTTCGTTATCTACTCCAGCACCTGAAGAAAGACCTGTTCTAACAAATTCCGATAAAGAAAATGATTCAAATAATATGCATGCCCTGGAGTACGAAAATATTATCTTTGATCTAAATATGCTGCTGCCAAAACAGAGTGATGATATGACAACAAAATTCTTTCAAAAGCTGCTTGATCCCCATACCATCTGTCCATGTGTCATCTCCCCAGAGACCGTACATTTTGATAATATGGTTTCCTGTATTGATCGTGCCGACAGCATCTGTCAGAACTTTCCTGCTGGTTACCACTTAGCTGTCCGCAGCTGCCTGTATGAATTTTTCTTTTATATCAACCAGCTTCTGACCACTTCATCTGCCGAAAATGCTGCTTCGCCAGAATTCTTAGAGCGCATGAAAACAATTATGAAATATGTAGAGCTTCATTACGGCGAAGAAATTACCATACAAAAAATGGCCGATATCTGCAATATCAGCCATTCACATTTTATGAAGTTCTTTAAGACACATATGGGCACCTCTTTTGTTGATTACTTGAATGATTATCGCCTGTTAACTGCTTCCCGTATGCTCACAACTTCTGATGATTCTATTACAGAAATTGCTGGAAAATGCGGTTTTGACAATGTTTCATATTTCAACCGATTATTCAAGAAAAAATACCATGTGACACCAAAGCAGATGCGATAAAATCCAAGCCATCCACATCTACTCCAGGGATAATGTCACCTGCACATTCCCATTTCCTAATGCCTTGCGAATCTCTGCCGCCGAAGCATTATTCACTTTGCCAAGTCTGGTCAGACTCCAGGAATTGGTTCCATAATAGAATACGAACTGATTCCCCTGATATAAAATAATATCCCCAGGGACTGTATCAATCTGCTGATCATTTCTAGGTAATGTAGTTCCTAAGTTTCCTACCTTTTCCATTCCTGCATAATCAGATAAGGAAAGGGTTATTTCTCCATTCAACAAAAAATCTTTCAATGCTTCTGCACTGGAATTATCTTCTAATGTCACTGAAAATGTGGTATCTCCCACTTGTATATTCATTCGATTATTCTCCTTTATTCCCTGCTGATTTTCTGTTGTTGTCTCAGTTTTTACAGCATCTTCTGCACTCTTTGTCTGGTTTGAATCAAGCTCACCTACTGTGCCCGATGTATCTGCTAAGCTTTTCTCACTCACATTCACAGGTGCAGATTTTTCACCACACCCCGCAATGAAACTAGTCATCAGCATCAGCACAACCAATAAAAGATTTTTTCCACTCATGAATTTTCCCCTTTATCATTTTCGTAATTGCCTATTCATTATCACTTATGCCTGCTCTCACAACTACATGCACATTTGTCCAGCTGGTAGACCATGTAATCCAGCAAATCGATTTCTTTATATTTCCTGTGAAGATCGTCCAACAGTTTACTCCTATAATTTTCCAGAATCAAACGCTCACCTTTTAGGTCACAACGTTCAAAGCAATCCATAAACTGATCAATCAGCTCTTGATTGCATCCACAGTCCTTCATATTCTGAATAATTGTATCTCTGCATGTATAATCCATTCCTTCATTTCTATCCTTCTAATCTATCATCTAGTACACCGTTTCTTAATTAACTACACTTAATTATGCAGGATATTTTTTCAAGTGTGCAGTTAATTAGAAATCGGTGTACTAGTTATATACCCTTACCAGCCAAGTGCTGAAAGCCACTGTGCCAGCTGCTCCTGCCGTTCCCGTTCCTGCTCTTGGGCATAGATTGGCAGCCTGATTTCTCCCTTAATTTGTCCATCCTCCAAATAAAGAATCCGATTTCCTCTGATTGCAGCATGTACATCATGGGTCACCATCATAATACTCTGTCCATCTTGATGCAGTTTTCCAAGAAGATTCAATACCTCCGTCGTATTATTCTTATGTGAACTACCACTAAGCTAAAGCTTACTGGCTTCTTGCTTCATCGTCCTCGTTTCTACACTACCGTTACGGTCTGTGCAGAGCTAATGTCCACTGGACATTATGCACCCTACTAACTCCACAAGCGT
>JAQUVV010000080.1:2581-10491 GCA_028693195.1 Lachnospira sp. | reverse complement strand
AAACAAGGAACAGAGATATTACTTATGGATCCATCTTTTTCCACAATAAACTTAATAAATACAGCTTGGAATTTAGGATCTTCTCGATCTGGTGTAGGATGAAACAATGTAGCAGACTCATCCGGTAAAATATAAGGCAAATTCTCAATCGTATATTTTACTGCACCATACTTTGTTCTCTTTGTACTAAAAAGTTTAGCCGCTTTTTTCGGTTTTACGATCGTTATTTTCTTCACATCGCTAACCTCCACTTTAAACCAATTAGCCACCGCCTCTTTTTTAGTAAATCCATTCTCAACGAGCTTTCTCTGATACTCAACAGGATAGTTTTTAATAACCCCATTTACCACAATTAAAGGACAAGGCGCATCAGGAGCCAAAGAATCTATTGAAGATTGTACATCTAAAGAATCTGGTGAAAAACTAATGGGGAGCACAAAACGGCAGTCTACAGGCTTACCATTATATAAGGCGGGAGTCCAAAGAGGCATCATACTAATCACGCGCAAAGCTTCTTTATCTAGCAACGGATTCAGAGAATGAACTACTCGTACATCCGCTAGCGATCCATCTTTTTGTACCATAAAACTTACAGTTAGTTCTTTCAGCGTTTTTTCCTTTACAAACTCTCCGGAACAATAAAGATTCTTCTTCACAAAGTTATATAATCCCTTGCTTCCTCCCTCTTTCCAAGAAGGTCGATTTTCAGGATCATCGTAAAGTGATTTTTGCTTCCTAGCAACACGCTTTTTTCGCTGAGAAGCATTCAGCGTGTTGCTCTTAGAGTCCTCGATAATAAAATTTATAGGAATCACAAAATAGCTTTTTGCAGATTTACCATCAAGTGATCCGGGAGTCCATGGAGGCATCATACGAATCACGCGCAAAGCTTCTTTATCTGCCAAAGGATGTAGTGAACGAACCACTTTTGCATTCGTTATAGAGCCGTCTTTTTCGACAACAAATCTAACAAAAACTTTTCCTTCTATTTTTTTCTTCCGCAATTCTTCGGGATAACACAAGTTCTCATTTATAAATTTATACATACCCGCCGTTCCTCCCTTTTTCCAGACTGGTGCTATTTCAGGATTAATATAAATATGACCTTGATTTTCAGAAATACTATCTCTCCCCTGAACAGCATACGAAGCCTCAGCAGATGAATTTAATGAAGATTCCATAATCGAAATACAAGATGGCAAAGTACGAGCCACCAATTCGGAACTACCTAATAATAAGGAGAAAACAAAAGATGAGAATAATAAATATTGCTTAAAACAGTCTATACAATAGGTTTTGGAAGCGCTTTTCATAGTAATAGAAGGATTTAATAGTATATACATACTAGGTACAAATATACAGACTTTTGTTTTTACTGTAACTATTTATGTGTTAAATAAGCAAAAATAGAATAAGTTCGGCATTCAACCGAGCTTATTACTTAGATAATTTACACTATTTATTACTGTCCAACTTTTTTAGGCAAGAAACACTTCGCCTTAGTTGATACCATTAGGTGACTGACTGAGAGGTGTAACACTACGGATTCCATTCAGTGCATAAGTGGTTGATATACCATCGGCAAAGGTTCAGCATATATTCACCGTTGGAAGCACCATAGGAAAAAAGAAAAGCTTTTTATAGGCGGCTGACACTCTGTCAGGGGAAATATAGGCAAGAAGCAAAGAATTAGCAAATTATAAAGCGAAACATTTTAAGGTTATTCTAAAATATAAATAAGGTATAACAAGCCTTTAAGAATAAAAAACAGCCCATAACCAGCAAATAATGCCATTCTTTAAACCTATTTCATGCCATTTAAGAGAAAAAGAAGCTCTTTTCCTGCATTTTTTTTGTTCGACTTTCTGTTTGGCACAGCCTTTGTTTAGAGAATAGCGTTGGACACTCAACGAAGACGAACGAAAGTAGGTAAAACAAAAACAGACTCAACGTTGATCTTAGAAAGAGCTGACCAATGAACAAAACAAAGAAATTAAATAAAAAATTAATAATAAAAGAATAACAATTATGGGAAAGATTATTGGAATCGATTTAGGTACCACAAACTCATGCGTAGCAGTATTTGAAGGCAATGAGCCTGTAGTAATTAGCAACAGTGAAGGTAAGCGCACTACTCCTTCTATTGTCGCTTTCATAGACGGAGGTGATCGTAAGGTAGGTGATCCTGCTAAACGTCAAGCTATCACTAACCCACAAAAAACAGTATTCTCCATCAAGCGCTTCATGGGTGAAAACTGGGATCAGGTACAAAAAGAAGTTGGCCGTATGCCTTACAAGGTAATAAAAGGTGAAAACAATACTCCTCGTGTAGACATCGACGGTCGTTTGTACACTCCACAGGAAATTTCAGCAATGGTACTTCAGAAAATGAAGAAAACAGCTGAAGATTATTTAGGTCAAGAGGTAACAGAAGCGGTTATTACCGTGCCTGCTTACTTTAGCGATTCACAACGTCAAGCTACCAAAGAAGCCGGACAAATTGCCGGTTTGGAAGTAAAACGTATTGTAAACGAACCTACTGCCGCTGCACTTGCTTATGGTGTAGATAAAGAAGGTAAAGATATGAAAGTAGCTGTATTCGACCTTGGTGGCGGTACATTCGATATTTCTATTCTTGAATTTGGCGGTGGCGTATTCGAAGTACTTTCTACTAACGGTGATACCCACCTTGGTGGTGACGACTTCGACCAAGTAGTAATCGATTGGTTGGCTGATGAGTTCAAAGCTGATGAGAACATTGATCTTCGTAAAGATCCAATGGCTCTACAACGTTTGAAAGAAGCTGCTGAGAAAGCAAAAATAGAACTTTCATCTACTACATCTTCTGAAATCAACTTGCCTTATATCACTGCTGCTGACGGCATGCCTAAGCACTTAGTGAAAACTCTTACTCGTGCAAAATTCGAGCAATTGGCTAACAACTTGATTCAAGCTTGTTTGGAGCCTTGTAAAAAAGCAATGAGCGATGCTAGTTTGAGCAACTCAGACATCGATGAGGTAATCCTTGTAGGTGGTTCTAGCCGTATCCCTGCCGTACAGAAATTGGTAGAAGATTTCTTCGGTAAAGTACCTTCAAAAGGTGTGAATCCTGATGAGGTAGTAGCTGTAGGTGCTGCTGTACAAGGAGCTGTATTGACCGACGAGATTAAAGGTGTAGTATTGCTCGACGTAACTCCGCTTTCAATGGGTATTGAAACCATGGGTGGCGTAATGACCAAACTGATCGATGCAAATACAACGATTCCTTGCAAAAAGAGTGAAGTATTCTCTACCGCAGCTGATAACCAAACAGAGGTTACCATCCACGTACTTCAAGGCGAACGCCCAATGGCTTCACAGAACAAGAGTATCGGTAACTTCAACCTTGCCGGTATCGCTCCTGCCCGTCGTGGTGTTCCTCAAATTGAGGTAGCATTCGACATCGACGCAAACGGTATCCTAAAGGTTACTGCGAAAGATAAAGCAACCGGTAAAGAACAAGCTATCCGTATTGAAGCTTCTTCAGGCTTGAGCAAGGAAGAGATCGATCGTATGAAAGCTGAAGCTGATGCTAACGCAGAAACTGATAAGAAAGAACGCGAGAAAATCGACAAGCTCAACCAAGCTGACTCATTGATCTTCTCTACTGAAAGTCAGTTGAAAGATCTAGGCGACAAACTTTCTGCCGATAAGAAAGCACCTATTGAAGCTGCAATTGCTAAACTAAAAGAAGCTCACAAAGCACAAGATTTAGACGCTATTGATGCAGCTACCGCTGAAGTACAAAGCACTTTCCAAGCTGCTTCTGCCGAAATGTATCAACAACAAGGCGCACAAGCCGGTCCTGATATGAGCGGTGCTGGACAACAACAGCAACAAGGTCCTGCCAATGACAGCAAACAAGGCGACGACGTACAAGATGCTGACTTCGAAGAAGTCAAATGATTTAGGTAAAAATACATAACAAAATCTATATAAAAAGAGTGCAGCTCAATGAGTTGCACTCTTTTTGTTTCAAATAAAACTATTTATTTCTATTGATTATTTTCGATTTTTGGCTTATATTTGCGACATATTTGCGACGCGACTTAAAA
The DNA here is from genome assembly GCA_028693195.1 of Lachnospira sp. Taxonomy (GTDB): domain Bacteria; phylum Bacillota; class Clostridia; order Lachnospirales; family Lachnospiraceae; genus Lachnospira. The sequence goes on along the minus strand of JAQUVV010000080.1, from coordinate 6,397 downwards.
GGCGAACATCTGCAACTTATACATACTTATAACTACTTATGCCAACTTAAAGAGGGAATATATGCCGGGTGCTAAACTTGAATTCAAAAGGAAGTGTATTATCTGTGGTCAAACCTTTACCCCAAAAAACATCACTTCAAGATGCTGCTCAACTAAATGTATTAAGATAGCATCTAAGCGAAAAAAGGATGAAGAACGTAAGAGTGAGGAACTGTCTGAACTTATTGCTCAAATACCTGAAGCAAGAGATTATATTACAGTACCTGAAGCTGTGGCTATGTTTGGAATAAGTAGGGATTCTATATATCGTCTGATAAGAAAAGGCGTTATTCCAAGTATAAATATAGGTGAACGGTTGACTCGACTCAGTAAGAAAGAACTATCAAAAATGTTTCCAATGAGAAATACCATGGCAAAAGAGGATAAAGCAAAGTCTAAGCTTTATAGCCTAGAGCCTAAAGATTGCTATAATATAGGAGAGATATCAAAAAAATATCATATTGATGATAGTACGGTATATTCTCATATACGTAAATATTCTATTCCAACACGTCAGATTGGCAACTATGTGTATGCTCCAAAATCTGAAATAGACCAACTATATAAATAATCTGAAAATGAAGAAGGCATTAGCTCATACAAGGTGTACCGTAAAACTACGCAAATCAGAATATAAGGAAGAGTGGTATTTGACAGTGGAAAGTTATCCTGTCTTTAAAGCTGGCAGTACTAAACCCTCTAGGCTTGTTGAATCGTTGAATCGTATTATAACTACTCCTGTTTGGGATAAAAGCAGTCCTGCAAGAGGCAATGATAGTTATAAAGCCAAAAGAGACCAGAATGGAGTAATTCTATGTAGGTCATCTGTTGATCAGGAAGCTTGTATTTATGCTGATAAAGTAAGAAGTCTTCGTCAAAGAGAATATGATAATGCCTCACTCTATACAGAAACTGAGACGGTCCAAGCAGAAATGAATGAAAAATCTCAATGTAATTTTGTTACATTTTTTAGAGACACAATAAGGAAACGCCATAAGAATAGTTCGGATTCTATTATCGTAAACTGGTGCAGAGTTTTAGTTTTGATAAAGATGTATGTCAATAGTGATACGTTACCTTTTTCAAGAATAAATATTGCATTTATGGAAGATTTCAAATTATTCCTGATTGATGCACCTTGTGGTGGTAATAAGAAAGGAACCATTTCGCAGAATACAGCTTCTACCTATTTCTCTATATTTAAGGCATGCCTCAAACAAGCCTTTGTGGAAGGGTATTTAATGGTGGATATATCTGCCAAAGTTAAGGGTATTCCGGGTAAGCAAGTTCGACGTGAATATCTCACTCTTCCTGAATTGGAAAAATTGGCATCTACACCATGTGGCGATGTGTTGAAAAGAGCAGCTCTATTCTCGGCTTTGACAAGTCTTCGCCATTGTGATATTCAGGAACTCAGATGGGGAGATATTGTAAAAGAAAATGGAAGGTATAGAATAAACTTCACTCAGGAGAAAACAGATGGAGTTGAATATCAACCGATATCTGAAGATGCTTATAAATTGTGTGGCATGCCAAGAGAGAATGACCGATTGGTATTTGAAGGTTTGCAGGATCCATCATGGATTAATGCACCTATTAAGCGATGGGTAGAAGAGGCGGGTATTAAAAAGCATATCACATTTCATTGCTTCCGTCATTCGTTTGCAACAAATCAATTGGCAGAAGGAACAGACATTTATACCATTAGTAAAATGATGGGACATACAAGCGTAAAGACTACGCAAATATATACCAAGGTAGTTGATGAAAAGAAGAACAAGGCTGCCGATGCCATTAAACTAAACTTGAATCTTGATAAATAGGCAGTAACTCAATCAGTAATATTAAAGCTTGACATTTGCAGACCAATCTGTAGATGGCAAGCTTTTGTTTTTTATGTAATATTCAACTAAAAATGTGGTGGAAGCTTTGTGCTGGGCTGCATCATTCTTCCATTACCTTCCCATTAATTGTACTTTTTTTAATTTGTTGTATTTGTTTCTGTGTTGGTAATCAATAGAATAACCATCTATGCTCGCTTTTTTTTAAATGGACTTTATGTGGTGTGTAGCAGTTTGGATGCACCACTCTTCCACAAAATATTTTTGTTGTCGCCCTTAACAAAACAGGGTGGCACGTGCCTATTGTACGATGCCAATTTAAATAAAAAAGATTATGGGAGAGATTCCATTTACATTGGAGACAATGCCTCAGGCATTAAAGTACATTATTGAAAGATTAACTGTGTTAGAAAACAAAGTTGACTCACTTAAAGGAGACAAAACAGAGATTGAGAACGAGTGGATGAACATTAAAGACTTGTGTTCATATCTACCAAGCCATCCTGCCGAACAAACTGTTTACGGTTGGACAAGTAACCATCAGATACCTTTCTATAAAAAAGGGAAAGGCATCATGTTTCGTAAATCAGAAATCGAAGATTGGCTCAATGATGGTGAAAAACGAAAAACAGAGCAGGAGTTGGAGGATGAAGCGCAAGATTATATTAATTCAAGAAGGAGGAGGATGTTTTGATGGATGCAATTGAAATTTGTAATAAAATCAGAATGGAAACTCTTCATGTTGATGAGACTGATTTTCCACTTGAAGTATTCCCTGAATCGGTAAAACAAATAGTCTTGGATTTTGCCATGTATGAGAATTATCTAGTAGAATATACCGCAGCAAGCATGTTGTCTGCGGTAGCTTCTGCTATAGGTAATTCTATTCATATTAGGATTAAGGGAAATTGGGTAACAAATTCAGTGTTGTATATGATGCTTGTTGGTCGTCCCGGACTAGGTAAGACACCGCCATTAAATGCAATCTTTAAACCAATACGGCAAGCTGATAAGCAGGAATATCGTAAATATGAAAAAGAGATGCAGGAATATCATCAAAGGCAAGCTGAATCTAAAGCCAAATCAAATGCCGCAACAGATGAAGATAGACCTGTTCTGGTTAAGACGATTGTTTCTGATTTTACACCTGAGGCATTGATGAAGGCTCATCACAACAACCCACGTGGTGTAGTAATCTTAGTTGATGAGATTATAGGACTATTTAATTCAACGAACCGTTATAATTCGGGACAATTGATTGAACAGCTTTTGACATCCTTTAGTGGAAGTTCATTGGATATTATGAGAATGAACAATCCTATGCCTATCTCGATAGAGCATCCGTGTATTAATATGATAGGTACAACCCAAACAAAACTGATGCCTAAGATATTTCAAAAAGGATATGAGGAGAATGGTTTCTTGGACCGTTTCCTTTTTGTGTTACCAAAGTCGCCAAAGATAGCTCCATGGGTAATGACCGATAAAGATGAAATCAATAAATCAGTACAGACAGCCACTAAATGGGAAAAGATTATAAACAAGGTGCTTTCCATAGAATTCAAAACCGAAGATGGAGCAAGAGATATAACTCCATTGATAATGGAATTTGATTTAGAAGCTTGTAAATATTTCTATGATTGGTGGAATAGGAATATAGATGCTATTAATGCAATAGAGAAAGATGAAGATGTGGAAAGCCGAATAATGAAAAGTACACTTATAGTTGGAAGATTATCCTTGGTTATTCAGGTGATGCGATGGGCTTGTGGAGAGAGCCATATTCAAAATGTAGATATATCATCGGTTAAAAGTGCTATACAGATATATGAGTATTTTGAAAAATCATATCGTCGTATTCAAGCTTATGTCTCAAACAATGATTTGACCGAGGAGGAAAAGGATTTGCTCGATAGGCTTACACCTGCATTTGATA
>JAQUVV010000080.1:0-2571 GCA_028693195.1 Lachnospira sp. | reverse complement strand
TATTTTAAAAGCAGGTGCAACGATGAATATTCCGGAACGAACCATCAAGAGTAAACTGAAAAGATTCTGCAAGATAGGTGTCATCAACAAAATATCACATGGACATTATGAGAAAATATATTGATACAGTCGGCAATCATATTGCATTATCTGCACTTTGGCACTTTCCACAGAAACTAAAATGTCGAAAGTGCAGAAAGTGCAATGGTTTTAAAGTGCAACAGAAAGGAGGTTGTCATGTCTGAATATAGATTTCATCTTCAAAAATATCAGCGTGGCACTAAGATAACATGTCCGCACTGTGAACGAAAATACTGTTTTACAAGATATGTTGATGATGAATGTAAGATAGACTTTCCAGTAATTGTTGGGAAGTGTGACCATGAGAATAGTTGTGGCTATCATTATACTCCTAAAGATTATTTCAAGGAGCATCCACAGGATGACAATAGTGATAGATATAATATGGTGAATCCGATGCCTTATAAAAGTACTTCAAAAACAGTGAGTATCATGCAAACATCTTTCATTGATAAAAGTATAATGGAAAAGAGCATGGATCGTTATGATATAAATCCATTGTACATTTTTTTGGTCAGTGTTATGGGTAATGAAGTGGCAAAAAGATTGTGTGGATTGTATCATGTAGGTACATCACACAAATGGAACGGCTCGACAGTTTACTGGCAAGTCGATTCAGTAGGTAATGTTAGAACCGGTAAAATTATGCTTTATGATTCAAAGACAGGACATCGTATTAAAGAACCGAGAGGTTATGTCAGTTGGGCACATTCAGAAATGAAAATTGTAGACTACCATTTGAAGCAATGTTTCTTTGGAGAGCACTTATTGACATTAAATCCATATTCTGTAATTATGATTGTTGAAAGTGAGAAGACAGCTATTATCGGAAAATATTTTATGCCGGATTATGTATGGCTGGCAACCGGTGGGAAAAATGGATGTTTCAACAAAGATGCTATTCAAGTACTGAAAGATAGAAATGTTGTTTTGATGCCCGATCTTGGCGCAACTGACAAGTGGATGCAATATCTGACAATGCTTAAAGAGGTGTGTCGTTCTGTATCAATAAGCACATTGCTTGAAGATATGGCTTCTGATGAACAACGTGAAAAAGGTTTGGATATTGCAGACTTTCTTTTGATGAAAGATACACAACAGATGATACTTCAAAAAATGATAGCTCGTAATCCATCTCTTCAGAAATTAATAGATGCATTCGGTCTTGAGATAGTAGAGGAATAGTAAATATGTGATGACAGCTTGCTGTCGAAAAGAAGGTGTTGTAAAATTCCGTAGCTTAATATGGCATTTTTACTTACGTCCGCAGGCTTACGCTGCTAAAAAAGCCAATAAGCGAGAGGAGTTCCTCTCGACACCCATTTATCCTGATAGGATTATGACGGAATTTACAACTCTAATTCAAACAAAATAAAATCAAAATGAGTACACAATATGCAGTATGCCATCTACAACGTGGCAGTGGTAATGATGCAGGTATGTCATGCCACATTGAAAGAAAAACAGCAGATGGAAAATTATATGTTCCCGAGAATGCTGATAAGAACAGAACTTCATTGAATAGAGAGTTGATAACATATCCCAATGGAGTAAAGAATAGAACTGATGCAATTCAGCATCGCATTGCCAATGCCGGTCTTCATCGTAAAGTCGGAAAAAATCAGACTAAGGCTATAAGAATTATACTTTCCGGTACACATGAGCAGATGATGAGAATCGAATCTCAGGGAAAGATGAAAGATTGGATAAATGCTAATCTTAAATGGCTTAAAGAGACATACGGAGAAGATAATTTGGTATCAGCTATACTTCACATGGATGAGAAAACCCCACATATCCATGCTACAGTAGTGCCAATAGTTCAAGGGGCGAGAAAGCGCAGGGAACGTGAAGGAGAGAAGAAATATAGAGTTAATGCCGGACCAAGATTATCGGCAGATGATGTAATGTCTCGTGCCCGGTTACGCCATTATCAAAGCACTTATGGAGCAGCAATGAAGTCATTTGGTTTGGAACGTGGTGTGGTAGGTTCAACGGCAAAACATGTGGTGAACTCAGACTTTTATAAGCAAAGAATGTCAGAGCTTGAAGCCGATATTTCTGAGATGGAGAAAGAATTGGAAGCGGCAAAAGAGGGGAAAAGCAGATTCTTTGCCTTATTTAATAAAGGTGATTTAGCTAAAGCCAAGAATTCAATATCAGAGAAAGATAAGGAAATAGCATTACTCAAAAGTAAAATTGCAGAATTGCAAAAAGAGAAGGATATGTTATGCCAGCAACATAGGCAGGATATATCAAAACTTCATAATGGCTATAAGTCAGAGATATCGAAAGCTATTATGGAAGCAGAAATGCTGAGAGGTACAATTGAAAGTAAAGATGCTCAGATAGCAAAACAGAATAAACAGATAGATCGGCTTGACAGAAAAGCAAATCCGCATAGATATAATTTATTATCAGGAGCAATATTGACAAATCTATTTGTGCCAAACTATTTGCATCTATCTCTTCATATATGGACAAAAGTAG
>JAQUVV010000079.1 GCA_028693195.1 Lachnospira sp. | reverse complement strand
TGTTAAATCATATGTTCAGAACGAACCGGAAACGCGTTCAGAAACGGGTGGAATCAATGTTCAGTTGTTAGTGGAATACGCGTTCAGTTGAAGCGGAATTTGCACCTTCGATATGAAACCCTGATAATTCACAAATATTAAATATCATATCTAAAAGCTTATGGAACCTCTCATCATCTTTATCTGGTTCACTATCATGTTCTGCATGTTTTATAGCTGCATATGCTGTTGGGTCATAATAACCAGACCCATTCGCCCTTAAATCTGAATCCTTTGACATTCGTCTCCTCCTCATTTTTCATTGGTCCATCCAATGAGTAACTTATATATTTTCCATTTCATAGTGGATGTTTCTAATACATGTCGATTAGCTAATCCCCGAAAGAAAATATTTAATTCGTGTTTCAACTTGTAAACCTCCAAATACTTATAAAATAAAAAGAGAAGTATCAGTTTCCCAATACCTCTCTTCTAAACTATCTGTTCTGTAATACTCTTGTAAGTGTAGTCCACATTTCACCTTTTAATTCTGGATTAACTTTCCATAATTCTGCAATCCAACTTGCTACGTTCTTTTCACAGTGTCTAAAACCAACCTTATATCCTAATACAGCTGATGTTATGACCCCTGCTCCTACAACTACTAATTGCTCTTTGCTGAATTCTAAAGTATCCTTCTTTTTCTCGTCCATATTGACCATCCTTTCTGAAGCGTTACCGTCTTCATTACAGAAAAGGTTATTTCTGCGACTCAAAATTTCCAAAGCACACTTCCTTATATGAACAAATTAAACAAATGTGATGACATTGTCGTTTAATCCATTTGATATACAAAACCCGCAAATATTTCTTCATCTCTATTTTCCTCCATAACAAAATATCATAGTTTTTGGTCACCTACGTACGGAATTTAACATCCATATTAAAAAGAAAGAAGAAGCCTAAGCTTCCTCAATCTTGTCTAATATCATACCGTCTACATTGAAATCAATAATATCTCCGTCAATCTCAAATTTGATGTAACCATCACCAATATCACTATTAAGCATCCAACCTACGACCTGTCCTGCTTTAGTAACCGGGCAACCTAACATATTATAAATTTCATTTAAGAATATAAATCCTCTCGCCTTTAATAACTCATTTGCATATCGCTCCTGACTTTTTAAAAACATTTCGTTATAGTTCTTATCGTTTTCATAACAATTAGATTTGTAATAGTTCACTGCATACATGCTGTAGGCTTTCCCTCCTTCAACAATATTTGTGTTGTTTACTTCTAATTCCACATTAATCTTCATAGTCTTTCTCCTTTCGACTGTTTAATATCTTCAATATAGGAAAAGGTTATGATGCGACTATCCTCTAACCGAATTTAACATCCAAAAGAATTTACGGTATCGGTCATAAAAGGTATCCCTGCTACATGGAATATCCATCATCATTTCTAATTCTGTGAACGACGTGGATTCTGTCACAGCTTTAATGATGAATCCGCATAGCGTTGGATCTGTATGATATGCCGTATCTTCAATCATTTCAATCTTTCTTGAATACTCTTCCATTTCAATTCCTATCTCTTGTGTGGGATTACTGATTCCGCTTCTCTTTGTTACACAATCAATGCATATTCCCGGCAATGTTTTATCTTCCAAACTGGAATATATCTTTTTCCATTCCGGATATTGCATACAAAAATGTTTCAATTCATAATACCGATGCTTGCTTATCCAATACTTACTCTTTTTACTAATTTCTGGTCTTATATCTGTACTCATAATATCCTCCATTACCGAATCCACTTTTCATAAAAGTAGACACCCGATATCGTTTCTCCAATAAAGTTTTCAAGTTGCTGTTTATACCTAAGCTTACCGACAAATTGATATGTGTCACCGCTAAATATAATTTTCATTCGTGACATATTCACTTCAATTGGTGTTAGTTCCCGAATCGTTGTATGAAATAAGTTATATGCTTCTTTTTCATTTGAACAACGTACAAGATAATTCATGGTCTCTCTCCTTTCCAAATATAGCCCGTCTCTTCATATAATTTTTTCGGTGAAATGTAAAAATTTATACGACCAAGTCTTGAGTCGATTTCATTTACATCTGTTACCAATTTTCCATTTCTAGTAGCCGTACCAATCGGCAACCATCCAGCAATAATTCCAGCTCTAACCCAACATGCATCCTTACCATAAATTCTGGATGCAACTGATACTGGAACAGAGCCTTCTGCAAATATGATTTCGTTCATAACCACTATTACCTCCTTTCAACGGCTATTCTAGAATAGAAACGGCTATTAAGTAAAAACAAAGTCAGTGCAGAAAAAATGAAGAATAAGAGTTCTTCACATATGTGAATGCTCGCCAAAACGAACTTCTCTCATCCTTCATTATATGCCTTGTAATTTTTGCGACCTCCATCGTTCCATGGTCTTTTCGCATGGATAGTCCTCATACTCTATATCATTTGATGTAATGGAACCATCAATTACTCCTTTGATTATCTCTGATTCGTAATGTTTATACGCTAATAAATAAGATGGTAATTCTCTTTTTATATGGTTACAATTTTTGCAATACAACCGCTGAATTTGTATGTCTCTTGATACTCCACCTTTAGATTTCACAATTCTTTTTACATAATCTCTATGTCTCATTTTATGTCCACATCTGTCGCATTTCATAGATTCTTATTATATCAAAACTTTTATGGAATAATTATCCAGAATAAAATAGTACTTGATTTTTGGCAGTTTTGTGGTGTATGATTAGAATTCGATTCATACACTTTATGAATTACCCCTATTTTGAAATAATTTGATAATTTTGAAAGGAGAATCTCTATGATACTAAAATGTCCAGAATGCGACCTTCCAGTTAGTGATAAAGCTCAATCCTGTCCTCATTGTGGATATCCGATGAAAGCAACCGCTAAGGTTTCAAAACGGAAATCAACAAAACGAATGCGTTTACCTAATGGATTTGGTCAGATTACAGAAATTAAAGGAAAGAATTTAAGATGTCCATTTCGAGCGATGGTGACTACTGGTAAGACAGACGAAGGAAGACCTATTTGTAAGCTATTGAAGCCAGATAGCTACTTTGAGACCTATAATGATGCGTACGCAGCACTCGTAGAATACAACAAGAACCCTTACGACCTTGACGACTCAATTTCAGTAAAGGAATTGTATGATAGATGGACGGAACAATATTTCGCAACTCTGAAGTCTGAATCTAGTACAAGAACTATCAAATCTGCTTGGTCATACTGCTCTTCTGTTTATTATATGCGGGTAAAGGATGTCCGAGCTCGCCACATACGAGGTTGTATGGAAGAGGGACTTTATGATGGTCATACTGCATCAGCAGGAACGAAATCAAGAATCAAGTCTATGTTTAATTTAATGTTGGATTATGCGTTGGAATATGAATTAGTAGATCGCAATTATGCAAGAACATTTACTTTATCAAATGATATTATTGATGAGAAAGAGGCAAATAAACAAGGTCATATTACTTTCTCTGAAGATGAAATGAAAACATTATGGGAACATGTAGATAATGTACAATATGTAAATGTAATATTGATACAATGTTATTCTGGTTGGAGACCTCAAGAACTTGGTCTATTAGAATTGAAGAATATAGATTTGGATAATTGGACTTTTATTGGAGGTATGAAAACCTCTGCCGGAACTAATCGAATTGTTCCTATCCATCCAAAGATAAGACCATTGGTCAAAAAATTACAGGATGAGGCAATCTTGCTAGGAAGCGAATATCTAATCAATTGTACAGACACCAAAACGCATAGAAGTAGTTTGATGTTTACATATGACAAATATCAGAAACGATTTTGTAAGATTCGTGACCAGCTTGGATTAAATCCCGAACACCGTCCGCACGACCCTAGAAAACATTTCATCACTATGGCTAAGAAATATGAAGTGGATGAATATGCTATCAAACGTATCGTTGGTCATGCTATTGTGGATATCACAGAACGAGTATATACCGAGCGTGATGTTCAATGGTTAACCTCTGAAATTTGTAAGATTAAATAGTCTTTGTAGTGTATGAATGGTGGTGTAGGAATAATGTAGACATAATATATGAACAACCTACATTTTCCTACTTTTCACCACTCTTAACTACACCTTAGAATACTGATAAATGCTGTATTCCTTAGAATTTACCTGCCATAGCAGCTTCCTGTACAGCAACAGCTACAGATACTGTCATACCAACCATTGGGTTGTTACCAGCACCGATTAAGCCCATCATTTCTACATGAGCAGGAACTGATGATGAACCAGCGAACTGAGCATCTGAATGCATACGTCCCATAGTATCTGTCATACCATAAGAAGCAGGGCCAGCTGCCATGTTATCTGGGTGAAGTGTACGTCCTGTACCACCACCTGAAGCTACTGAGAAGTACTTCTTACCAGCTTCAAGTCTTTCCTTCTTGTATGTACCTGCAACTGGATGCTGGAATCTTGTAGGGTTTGTTGAATTACCTGTAATAGAGATATCAACATTTTCCTTCCACATGATTGCAACACCTTCAGTAACATCGTCTGAACCGTAGCAATTAACCTTCGCACGAAGACCATCTGAGTAAGCTGTTCTTGAAAGTTCAACAACCTTACCTGTAGCGTAATCCATCTCTGTCTCAACATATGTGAAACCGTTGATTCTTGAGATAACCTTAGCTGCATCTTTACCAAGACCGTTAAGAATAACTCTTAATGGCTGCTTACGTACCTTGTTAGCCTTCTCAGCAATACCAATAGCACCTTCAGCAGCAGCAAATGACTCGTGACCTGCTAAGAATGCGAAACACTCTGTTTCTTCCTCTAATAACATCTTACCGAGGTTACCATGTCCTAAACCAACCTTACGCTGGTCAGCTACTGAACCGTCGATACAGAATGCCTGAAGACCTTCTCCGATAGCTGCAGCAGCTTCAGAAGCCTTACGGCAGTCCTTCTTGATTGCGATTGCAGCACCTACAATGTAAGCCCAACAAGCGTTCTCGAAACAGATTGGCTGAATGCCCTTAATCATGTCATACACGTTAAGTCCAGCATCCTTAGTGATCTTCTCAGCTTCTTCGATTGAAGCGATACCATATCCGTTTAATACTCTAGTAATATTATCAATTCGTCTTTCATATGATTCAAATAAAGCCATTATCTTATCTCCTCCTTACTTTACTTCTTCGTCTGTTCTAGGATCAATGATCTTAACAGCATCTGCAACTCTACCATACTGTCCACAAGCCTTCTCATAAGCTGTGTTAGCATCGTCACCCTTCTTGATGAAGTCTGTCATCTTACCAAGTGAAACGAACTTATAACCAATGATTTCATTGTTAGCGTCAAGAGCGATACCTGTTACATAACCTTCAGCCATCTCTAAGTAACGAGGACCCTTCTTTAATGTACCGTACATTGTACCAACCTGTGAACGAAGTCCCTTACCAAGATCTTCAAGACCAGCACCAACTGCAAGACCGCCTTCTGAGAAAGCTGACTGAGTTCTGCCGTAAACGATCTGTAAGAATAATTCTCTCATTGCTGTATTAATAGCATCACATACTAAGTCAGTATTTAATGCTTCCATAACTGTTAAACCTGGAAGAATTTCTGATGCCATAGCTGCTGAATGAGTCATACCTGAACATCCAATAGTCTCAACTAAAGCTTCCTGAATAATACCTTCCTTTACGTTAAGTGTGAGCTTACAAGCTCCCTGCTGAGGTGCACACCAGCCAATACCGTGTGTGAAACCTGAGATATCCTTAACTTCCTTATTCTTGATCCATTTTCCTTCTTCTGGAACTGGAGCTGCGCCATGGTGAACACCCTGTGCAACTGGACACATGTTTTCTACTTCCTGTGTGTAAATCATCTTATTACTCCTTTCGTAGTTCAAAGTAAAACCAGCAGCATTAGGCTGCTTGTACTTTGATTATTTTCTCACAATGTTTCTCAATAGTCAATGCGACTTTGCAAATTCATAAAAATTTATGATAAATGCCCATAGAAATGAATCTATGGGCACAACTTTTGTACAACAATCCGTTATCACTCTTAGCCTCGTACTGCGTCAGCATTTTGGGGAAATCAATAGTTAATGTTTGTGTGCAACCTCTCCCTGCTTCTTATAAATGCTTGCTTCAGGCACATAACCTCTCACGCTGGATAACGGATAAATATTACTATTTCGTCCAATGATTGTTCCTGGATTTAAGACACTTCCGCATCCAACTTCCACATTATCACCTAAGAACGCTCCAATCTTCTTAATACTAGTATCGATATTACCTTCTGGTCCCTTGATTGTAATCAGCATCTTATCTGATTTTACATTTGAAGTAATGGAACCCGCTCCCATATGAGACTTGTAGCCTAAGATTGAATCGCCAACATAATTGTAATGTGGGACTTGAACCTTATTGAATAAAATCACATTTTTCAACTCTGTGGAATTACCAACAACAGCACCTTCTCCAACAATTGCCTTACCACGAATGAATGCGCAATGTCTAACTTCCGCATTCTTCCCAATAATACAAGGGCCATTGATATATGCAGAAGGGAATACAGTGGCACTCTTTGCGACCCACACGTCCTCTCCACGCTTTTCATATTCATCCTCTGAAAGGGTATTTCCAAGCTCAATGATAAAATCACCAATCTTAGCAAGAACTTCCCAAGGATAAACACATCCTTCGAACACCTTTGCTGCAATTGTCTCATTTAAATCATATAAAGCACTGATTGTTAACTGATTGTTCATAAATCCACCTATCCTTTTTATTTTATACCATATCGTCCCTGCATCCGCCATGCTGTTACTCGAATTTGTTCCACAAATCCTCTGATTGCATGGCTCATTGCTAACGCGTGTTATTCAACTGTTACAGACTTTGCCAGATTTCTTGGCTTATCTACATCATTACCGCGAAGTACAGATGTATAATATGCAATCAACTGTAATGGAGCTGCTGCAACCATTGGCATCAATAACTGATCTGCATGTGGAAGCTTAATAATCTCATCAGCTACACCATCTTCAATATCGACATCCTGATCACATACAAGAATCACCATGGCACCACGTGCCTTTACTTCCTTGATATTACTGATTGTTTTCTCCACCAAATCATGCTGTGTTGCTACGGCAATGACAGGCATCTGTTCAGTAATCAAAGAAATAGTTCCGTGCTTTAATTCTCCAGCAGCATATGACTCAGAATGGATGTAAGAAATCTCCTTTAGTTTTAAAGAACCTTCCATGCTTAACGCATAATCCAGACCACGTCCGATATAAAGAAGGCTGTCTGCATTAATTAATCTGGAGGCCAAGAACTGACACTTTTCCTTTAATGCAATGGATTCCTCTATGACCTCTGGAATTTCCTCTAACATAGTTGTGTACTCTTCGCACTGTTCCTTTGTCAGCTTTCCATTGGCATATGCAATCTCGAATGCAAGCAGATACATAATAGAAACCTGAACCATATATGCCTTGGTTGAAGCAACAGAAATTTCTGGGCCTGCATGAGTATAGATGACTTTATCTGCCTCTCTTGCAATTGATGAACCCTTAACATTTACGATTGCAAGTGTCGTTGCCCCTGCATTCTTTGCCATTTCCATAGCTGCCTTCGTATCTGCAGTTTCACCTGACTGTGAAATCACAATCATCAAATCATTTTCTCCGATAATCGGATCTCTATATCTGAATTCAGATGCGATATCTACAATAACTGGAATTCTCGCTATTTTTTCGATTACATATTTTCCGACCATTCCTGCATGCATAGCTGTTCCACAAGCTACGATAAAGATATTCTTATAGCTCTTTAATTCTTCCTTGGTCAGCCCCTCTGCTGTAAAATCTGGCATATGTTCTGCAATTCTAGGAGTGATTGTAGTCTTCACAGAAGTAGGCTGCTCATGAATTTCCTTCAGCATAAAATGCTCATATCCGCCCTTTTCTGCTGCATCCACATCCCAGTCTGCTGTATTCAATTCTTTGTGAATCTCATTCTTATGAACATCATAAATGCGAACGCCATCTTTCTTCACAATTGCAATTTCATTCTGCTCTAGAAGATAATAATCTCTTGTATAATGAATGATTGCTGGCACATCAGAAGCTAAGAAGTTCTCATTCTCACCAACACCAACGATTAATGGACTGTCTTTTCTCACTGCAAAGATTCGATCTGGGAAATCACGGAACATAATTCCTAATGCATAGGAGCCCTTAATCTCAGCCAATACTCTTGCAATCGTCTCCATTGGATCACCGTTATAATAATAATCCAAAAGCTTTGCAACTGTTTCTGTATCAGTCTCACTGACAAAGCTGTATCCCTCTGTAATCAAGAAATCCTTGATCTGCTTATAATTCTCAATAATACCATTGTGAACAATAGTTACACGCTTATTGCCATGTGGATGAGAATTAATATCCGATGGTTCTCCATGAGTTGCCCATCTGGTATGTCCAATACCACAGTGCCCATCTGGCTTTCCTTCTTCAGCCATCTTCTCAACAAGGTTACTTAATCTCCCTTTGCACTTATCTACTTTAATTGTTCCATGTTCGAATACTGCGATTCCTGCTGAATCATATCCACGATACTCCAGCTTAGATAATGCATCTACTAATACATCTGTACAATCACGGTCTCCTACGTAACCAACTACTCCACACATATGCTTTTCCTTTTACCTTTCAATTCTAAAAATAATCATACACTCCTATTTAATATGGAATGTATCACTGCTAGTCAACCTTACTTACTATAATTCTTCGAGGATTCATTAAACAATGTAATCAACTGTGCCTGATTTCTTAATCCCATAACTGCGTTGGTTCTTCGTCCTACAAAGCCTTCTAACTTATCTAAATACTCCTGAGATGTGATTGAACCTTCTGCTACATAGTTCAATCCCTTTTCCCAACTTGCCGTTAACTCTGGATTCAGCAACTGTTTAATCGAACTTTCTACCACATCGAAAATAATCTCTCCCAATAGCGTCGGCGTAATAATCTGCGTCTTCGCATTGGTTGAAATGTAGGTAATGTTGTTCAGCTTCTTTAAGATTTCAGCCCTTGTCGCACTGGTTCCAATTCCTGACCCCTTAATCTGTGCCCGCAGCTCTTCATCTTCAATGAGCTGTCCTGCATTTTCCATGGCAAGAATAATCGAACCTGAATTATATCTCTTTGGCGGTGATGTCTCACCTTCCTTGATATCAAATTTTTCAAGGTCTATCATACTGCCTTTTTTATATTTTTTCAATGCCTCAAATAAGCCATTATTTCCACCATCATCAGAACCGCTATCCTCTTCGGAGTCTCCCTTGCTCTTTGCAAAGGAATTCTTAGCCACTTTCAGGTATCCTTCTGAAACCATGACTTTCTGCGTTGCCGCAAATGTTTCATTCTTCACATTAATCGTCATAGAAACCTTCTGATACTGCGCCGCAGGATAAAAGACACTTAAAAATCTTCGCACAATGATTTCATAAGTACGAGCAGCCGTCTGTGACAATCCATTCAGATTATTCAACCCCTGTCCCGTTGGAATAACCGCATAATGGTCTGTAATCTGCTTGTCATTACAATATCTAGTCTTCTCAATCCCCTTTTGCATCTGATTATTCAGAATTTCTTCTGCAAATGCTTTGGCAGGTCCATAATTTCTTAATCCGCCGATATTCTTGTGGATTTCCTTACATACTGCTGTTGACAAAACTCTAGCGTCCGTTCTTGGATAAGTCACCAGTTTCTTTTCATACAATTCCTGAATAATATTCAAAGTCTGGTCTGGACTGATCTTAAACAGCTTACTACATTCATTCTGCAATTCTGCCAAATTATAAAGAAGCGGTGCATTCTTCGTTTCTTTCTTTCGTTCAAGCTGTTCAATAACACCCTGCGCTGGCAACGGGTCTGAAACAAGATTCACCAGCTCTTCTGCCTTATCCCGTTCCTTAAAACCATTATCTTTATAAAGATATGGCGTTCCTGCATAGGCACTGCGGTCATTGACACGCCATTCCGCTTCTAATGTGAAATGTTCAGGAATTACTGCACTTCCAATTACACGATAGAATGGTGTCTTCACAAAAGCTCTGATTTCCCGTTCTCTTCGAACCACCATTCCCAGAACACAGGTCATGACACGTCCCACTGAAACCACCGTTCTATCCGTTTTCATATAATTAGAAATATTTCTTCCATATTTCAACGTCAATACACGGGAGAAATTGATTCCCATCAAATAATCTTCCTTTGCGCGAAGATATGCGGCTTCGCACAGATTATCATATTCTGACAAATCCTTTGCCGTCTTGATTCCCTTTAAGATTTCTTCTTCTGTCTGAGAATCAATCCAAACTCTTTTTTCCTTCTTATCATGAACCTCCGCCATACGTTCTACAAGACGATAGATATACTCTCCCTCTC
>JAQUVV010000078.1 GCA_028693195.1 Lachnospira sp. | reverse complement strand
TGGATGATATTCTGGATTACTACATAAATATTGTTCTTTATGATTCAACGGATGCTGCTCCATCAAAATATGATTCCAGATGCCTTCCACTTTCTGTTTTCTGACCTCCGATAATACATCATATGCATTCACTCTGGCTCCCCAAATATTCGTATGTGTATTATCCACACTAATCTCATGATTTGAAGTCCATGCATGAAGGAATTTCGTCTGTTCCGGCTTCATCTCCTCATATCTTTTTCTTGTTATCTCTGTCATATCCACTAATGGCAGCTTCAATTCCTGCGCTAGTTTTCTTACTGCCTGTGGATAATCTCCTCCAGCAAATGCACCTGCCGCCTGTGTAATATGTAACTCCTGCTGTGTCCAAGTCCCCGTTGTTGTTCTTCTTACAATCGGTGTACACAGAATCGGCTTACATCGCACATGAATTGCTGGCTGAATATAGTTCTTATATAGCGAATTTGCAAATGTTCCTTCCTGTTCTTTTCCACCATTTGCATCTGTATAACGGTCTTCCTCCGTTTTTTCATCATTATGTCCAAAACCAATCAGCAGGAAATCACCCATTTTCATCCCCGTCATCAGCTCCTGATATTCAGGCTCTGTCGTAAAGCTCTTACTACTTCGACCTGAAAGTGCAATATTCTTTACACAAATCTCAGAATCCAGATATTCCCCTAACATTGTTCCATATCCATATCTTGGATAGAAATATTTATCCTCAAAGCTGCTTAATGTAGAATCTCCGACCACCCATAATGTATTCATACGTATTGCTCCTTCTTCTCTCTAACTTATCTAGGTCTTAAAAAGACTATATAATCTATTTGTACATTTTTGTATTATACAATACCCAAGATGCAACTTGCAACAACACTTCCAGACCTTCGGTCTGTCAGTCGCGGCTGTCGCCGCTAACCTGCAAATATATGTATACCAGAAATTATACAAGCGTATTTCTGGTATACCTATATTTGCAGGATTGTTGAGCTCGTAGCTTCGCGCAAAAAAATACTGTACATCGTGCGGGTAGGCACTGATGTACAGTATTCTTTATCTTCATATATAATTCGGCTATTAACTATATATGCTGTAAGAAAATCTTTCTTCAAGGTCTTCTCACATATGGAATGATGATGAATTGCTTTTCTCTAGGTATTTACTATATCATATTGATTTCCTATAATAAAATACATATAATATTATAGTATTGATACCTTTAAGGTATAATTCACATAGGAGGACTCTCTATGGATATTCGTATATTAAAATATTTTCTTGAAATTGCAAAAGAACAAAATATCACTCATGCAGCTAGAAACCTGCATATTGCGCAGCCGCCTCTAAGTCGTCAGCTATCTAATCTAGAAGAAGAACTGGGAACACCACTTTTTATTCGATCAGGAAAAAGAATGATTCTGACTGAAGAAGGCCGTATATTAAAAGAGCGTGCTGAACAAATCATTGGTCTTGTAGACAGAACTGCCACCGAAATCAGCTACTCTGCCTTCGGCGCCGGCGGTACCGTCTATATTGGATGCACAGAAACTGTTTCATCTGCCATGCTTCCTGACTGGATTGAAAGCTTCCAGAAAAAATATCCAAACATCACCTATAATGTATGGAGCGGCAATTCCCATGATGTCATTGAACGTCTTGAAGAGGGACTCATCGACTTTGCTATCGTCCGTGAGCCTTATAATCCGGAAAATCTGGAAGGTGTCCGAATCAGTTGTGAGCCATGGTGCGCACTGATTTCACTGGATTCCCCTCTTGCTAACACATTTGGACATTCCATTCAATTAGAAGACCTACGCAATCAGAATCTGATTGTTCCGGCTATCAAGTCCAGAAAAGATGAATTTTACCGTTGGTTTGACGAAATCAACTGTCCCGTTAACATCATCTGCGAATATGCGCCAATTATCAACGCCGTCTATCTCGTAGAAAAAAATGTGGGCATTGCCATCTTACCTTTCTCGGTAAATAATGTCATTGCCCACCGTAATGTTATATTAAAAAGGATTGTACCAGAAATTGATTCCCATGTTGTCATCCTGACTAGAAAGAACAAGCTTCTGTCTCATTCAGCAAGTCGATTTCTAGAGCATATTTATAGCCACTTTCCAGATGATGCTATGAAAGCCCATTGAGTTCTAACATTGTCAATATGACTTTCCAAGGTATTCATCCCGGATCTGCTGTTCCAATGCCGCTACTTCTTTTTCAAACTCTCTCGCAGAAACCAGCTGGCATCCAGCTCCGCGGATGATTACCTGTTCCAATCCATCCGAAGTTGCAACACGCACATGATATTTCTTTCCATTCTCATGAGCAAACCGTTCAATATAATGATCCGCAGTCTCTGCTTCCTTCGTATAAACCACATGGATATTATGAAAATCCAGAATCTCTGTATCATGGCCTGCCACCCTGTATGCATCAAAGACTACAATCAGGTTGCATTTCTTCATGCCCTGATAATTACACATAATATCTAAGAGACGGCCTCTTGCTCCATCAATACTCACCTTCGCAAGCTCACTCAGTTCTTTCCAAGCAAAGATAATATTATACCCATCAACTAAAAGATAGCTTTCCCTTTTATTGTAGTCTGCTTCTGACCCCTTATACACAAAATGTGCCGCAGGAACCTGATTTCTGCGATTCTTATTCTTCCACTGATTTCCAGAACTCTTGCTGTTTGAATAGTAGGTTGCATTCAGAATTGCATCGATTTCTTCTGTACCAATAGGTTCCTCTGAAACCATTCTAGAGGATTGTTTTCCAGTCAGAAGCTTCATGGAATCTCCGTCCTCTGCCCGATCAGTCTGTCTCCCAAGAATACTTTCCAGGTGCATATAAGCTGCCACCTGATTCCAGGGAACCGTAAAGCCTGCACCATGTGAACAGAACACCGAGGCTGGCGTATTATCCAGATCTGACTCCGGATCATATGCAATCCGTTCTAAGACTTCTTGGGTATTATGGCATGGCTGATACCCCTTCAATCGGTAGCTTAACTGTCCTCTTCCTTTCGTATATGCTATGACTTCCGCCTGATAATCTCCCATAGTAGATGCAGGAACTTCTCCTGTAATCACAGAAAACCCTTCTATTACTGTCTCCTGTTCCAATCCAAACACCGCACTCATCCGTTCGAAATCCGACATTGCCCGCCCAACATTTTCCATAGGAAGTTCCAATCGAAATGCATAATAAGGCTCCAACAATATAGATTCTGCCTGCATCAATCCCTGTCTCACAGCACGATAAGTTGCCTGACGAAAATCTCCGCCCTCTGTATGCTTCATATGAGCCCGCCCTGCTTTCAGCGTAATCTTCATATCTGTAATTGGCATTCCCGCCAGAACCCCTATATGTTCCTTTTCATGAAGATGTGTTAAAATCAGCCTTTGCCAGTTTCGGTCGAGTACATCCTCACTGCAGTCCGCCTCGAATTCCAATCCACTTCCAGGTTCTCCGGGTTCCATAAGTAAATGAACTTCTGCGTAGTGACGAAGTGGCTCAAAATGTCCCACTCCCTCCACCGTATTCTTAATCGTTTCCTTATACACAATACTTCCTGTACCAAATGTAACCTCTATTCCAAATCGTTCATGAATCAGACTCTGAAGTACTTCTATCTGAACAGTCCCCATAATCTGAACCTGAATCTCATGGAGAAGTGCATTCCATACGATGTGTAACTCTGGCTCTTCTTCCTCTAACATGCGCAGCTTTGGCAACATCTGTAGTGCATCCACGCCTGGTGGCAGTTGAATCTCATAATTCAGTACTGGTTCCAGAAGTGGCATTTCTCCTGCCTGTTCTGCCCCCAGTCCCTGTCCTGCAAATGTTTCTTCCAATCCTGTCACTGCACAAATCTGCCCTGGCTGTACCTCTCCTGCAACGCTGAACTTATCTCCCGAATAGATACGAAGCTGATTCACTTTCTCGTTGCCAATCTGCTGCCTAGCCTTTAGCATACCTCCTGTCACCTTCAGAAATGTCAATCGATTTCCCTGTTCATCTCTGGAAATCTTATAGACCTTTGCTGCAAATTCCTCCGGGTACCATTTCTCACAGGTATAGCTTTGAAGTCCTTCTAAGAATTCATCAATCCCCTGAACCTTTAATGCTGAGCCAAAATATACTGGAAACAGCTTTCGCTCTGCAATAAGCTGACAGATTTGTCCCTCTGTCACAGTTTCATTTTCAAGATAATATTCCAGTATCTCTTCATCACACATGGCAACCTCTTCCATATCTGGTGCCGTAAAATCCACACAAGCTGAAGACAATTTATTCTTCAATTGTTCCATAATCTGATTTCTTTTATATTCAGACTGGTCCATCTTATTCACAAAAATAAATACAGGAATTTTATACCGTGTCAGTAAACGCCACAGTGTATCCGTATGCCCCTGAACTCCTTCACTTCCACTGATTAGCAGAATCGCATAATCTAACACCTGAAGTGTTCTTTCCATCTCTGCTGAGAAATCCACATGTCCTGGTGTATCTAATAATGTCAGATTCATATGTGACAGCTTTAATTGAGCCTGTTTAGAGAATATGGTAATCCCCCTTGCACGCTCCAGCTCATTGGTATCTAAGAATGCATTTTGATTATCAACTCTTCCCAGCGTTCTTATCGCACCTGTTTTATATAAAAGTGCCTCCGAAAGAGTCGTCTTCCCAGAATCAACATGAGCGAGAAGACCCGTCACCAATCTTTTGTTATTCATTCCACTCTCCTATACTAAAATTCCCTTTTCTATTTCCAACCATTAAATGATTGTAACATAGAAAAGGGAATTAAGTCGATATATCAATCTATATTCTTGTAGCACTCTGGTCTTCGATCCCTGAATAATCCCCAGCTTAACCGGTCATTATCCATTGCTGCCAGATTAAATGCTGCAGTAATTACTCCTTCTGATTCTCGATCTGCCTGAACCAGCAATTCTCCAGTATTGTCAGTAATAAATGATGAACCATAAAACTTTAATTCCGATTTCTGTCCACCATTTTCTGTACATGGTTCTACCTTTTCCACACCAACTCTATTGGCTGCTACCACAGGCATGAGATTCGAGGCAGCATGTCCCTGCATGGCACGTCTCCAGTGTGGCATACTGTCCACTTCAAGAATCGGTTCTTCTCCAATTGCAGTAGGATAAAAGAGTATTTCTGCTCCTTGAACAGCCATTCCTCTGGCAGTCTCTGGGAACCACTGATCCCAACAGATTCCCACTCCAATCGTAGCAAACCTTGTTTCAAAGACCTTGAATCCAGTATCTCCAGGAGAGAAATAGAATTTCTCCTGATAGTAATGATCATCAGGAATATGTGTCTTTCTGTAGATTCCAAGATTCGTTCCATCTGCATCAATCACAGCAACTGTATTATATAATCTGTTGATATCTCGTTCATAAAAGCTGATAGGAAGCACAACACCAAGTTCTTTTGCAACATTTGTAAAATGCTTTACTGCGTCATTCTCTTCCACTGATTTTGCATATTCATAATAGTCATATCTACGCTCCTGGCAGAAATACTGGCGTTCAAACAATTCTGGGAGAAGAATAATATTCGCACCTTGATTGGCTGCATCCCTCACCAGTCTGTCAGCATGTTCTATACTTTTCTGTACATCTGTACTGCACTTCATCTGAACTGCAGCAACTTTAACTAATCTCTGATTCATGATTTCTCCTTTTTGAAAGTTTTGACCAGCACCTTTTGACACCTGAATCCTATATCATCGGAATCTGCTGTGTAATACAGTGAATATTTCCACCGCCTACAATAATATCTCTTGCATAGATTGGAACCACTTCTCTATCTGGATATAAATCCGTAAGTAACGAAATCGCTTTTTCGTCATTCACATCTCCAAACTGTGGTACCAGAACCGATTCATTACAAATATAGAAATTCACATAACTAGCTGCCAGACGCTCGCCTGCCTCTCTGGTATCCTCTTCCTCCTCGAATACAAAGCCATCCAGCTCCTCCTGTGTAATGCACACTGGATTTTCCGGAATCAGCATTTTATGCACAACAAAACTTCTTCCTCTTGCATCCTTTTCCTGATTTAAAACATCTAGACACTGTTTTGATAATTCATACTGTGGATCACTTTCATCATCGGTCCAGGCCAGCACAACTTCACCCGGTCTGACATAGGCACATACATTATCCACATGTTCATTGGTCTCATCATTATAAATCCCTCTTGGTAACCAGATTACTTTCTCTGCTCCAAGATAATCCTTTAATCTCTGTTCAATCTGTTCTTTCGTAAGTTCTGGATTACGTCCTTTGCTTAACAGACAGGCCTCTGTTACAATCAATGTTCCTTCTCCATCAGCGTGAATAGAGCCACCCTCTAATACAAATGGTGCCGCATCATAGTAAGCTGGTTTTAATCCAGACTTTTCATCTGTATTTACAGACCTCCCCGTCATCTCCATGAACTTTACCGCCACAGCATCATCCCGCTCCCAATGCTGATACAAGCCATCATGGGTTCCTCCCCACGCATTAAAAGTCCAGTTAATACCACGAACATCCTGTGTTCTATTATTAACAACATAGGTTGGTCCCACATCTCTCGCCCAGGAATCATCCGACGGAATGTTCAGCACATGGAGATTCTTGATTATATGATTATGTTCTTTCGCAGTCTCTCGTACATCTGTCTTAATGTTCTGTTCAGATGCCGTCCTAATCACAGAGGACTCCGCCTCACATTGAAGCATTCTCTCTGCTTCCTGCAAATGTGCTTCATCTGTCAGCATAAAGAGTTCTTCACTTTCTGCAATCTTACAAGCAATCTTTGCAAACACCTTCTTTGCATTCACTGCTCCATGTGGCCATGACCCCGGTCTGATTGGCCAGATCATGATTGTCCCTTTATGTGGTTCAAATTCTCCTGGCATCCGGAATCCATCAGCCTTAGGGATTGTAGTTAATTTTCTCATCAGATATATCCTTTTCTAATGTTGCATTCTATACTGCCTCTATATTCTACGTGCAGCATTTTCTTTGCTTTACAGTCCATTACAGTCTACACTTGAAATCTTCATATCCAAACTGCTTGATGATTTCACAGTCGCCATCTGGATGCTGTACCGCAATGGCAGGCAATGGCATTCCATTAAAGGTATTATTCTTCACCATAGAATAGATTGCCATATCTTCAAATGTCAGTCGGTCCCCGATCTTTACTTCTTGATCAAAAGAATAGTCTCCAATCACATCTCCTGCCAGACAAGTATAGGAAGATAAGCGGTAGGTATGTGCCTTCTCCCCTGCCTCTCCACTATGCATAAGTGGTGGTCTATATGGCATTTCCAATACATCTGGCATGTGACATGCTGCAGATGCATCCAGAATCAATGTAGAGATTCCATTATCCACACGATCTAACACCGTAGTAATCAAATATCCTGCATTCAAAGCAATTGCTTCTCCCGGTTCCAGATAAACCTCTACATCATATTTTTCCTTCATGTGCTTCACGCATTTTACAAGTGTAATAATGTCATAATCCTCTCTGGTAATATGATGCCCGCCACCAAGATTCAGCCATTTTGCCTGTTTCAGATATTTACCAAACTTCTCTTCTACTGCCTTCAATGTTGTTTCTAAATCATCGGAATTCTGCTCGCAAAGCGTGTGAACATGAATCCCATCCACACCTTGAAATTCCTCATCATCAAAGTTTGCAAGCGTCACACCAAGACGAGAACCTGGTGCACATGGGTCGTAAATTGCATGTCCTTCCTGGGTTGAGCATTCCGGATTCACACGAATACCAAAACTCACTCCCGCTTCTTCACACATTTTCCGATGTTTCTTTAGCTGAGAGAATGAATTGAAGCTGATATGATCACAGATTTTCACCAACTCCTCCATATCTTCTTCCTTGAAGGCTGGCGCAAACACATGATTCTCCTTGCCCATCTCTTCTTTTCCAAGACGCGCTTCATATAACCCACTGGCTGTAGTTCCGCTAATATACTTTCCAATCAATGGATATTCGTAGTAGCATGAAAATGCTTTCTGAGCCAACAATATCTTACATCCCGCCTGCTTTTCCACACTAGCAAGGATTTCAAGATTACTTATCAACTTTTTCTCATCAATCACATAGCATGGTGTTGGTAAATCTCTTAAAGTCATCATACAATTCCTTTCTTCAGTAAATCAGGGTTTCCCACCAATTTACTCCACAACCTGTGGATTTTCATCTACAACCCATGGAAGTCCCCATTTATTCAGTGCTTCCATATATGGATCTGGATCAAACTCTTCCACATTGAATACGCCCGGCTTCTTCCACTGTCCTGTTACCACCATCATGGTTCCAATCATGGCAGGCACACCTGTTGTATAAGAAATTGCCTGTGAACCAACTTCCTTGAAACATTCCTGATGATCACATACATTATAGATATAAATTGTCTTTTCCTTACCATCCTTGACGCCTGTAAAGATACAGCCAATATTGGTTTTTCCAACTGTTCTAGGTCCTAAGCTTGCTGGATCTGGAAGCAACGCCTTTAAGAACTGAATTGGAACAATCTGCTGTCCTTCGAAATCAATCGGTGCAGTACCTAACATCCCAACATTTTCCAGACATTTCATATGTGTCAGATAGCTCTGTCCAAATGTCATAAAGAAACGAATTCTTTTGATGCCTGGTATATTCTTTGCAAGAGATTCAATTTCCTCATGGTGAAGAAGGTACATATCCTTCTCTCCAACCTGCGGAAAATCATATTCTCTCTTAATTGACATTGGTTCTACCTCTACCCAGTGCCCATCTTCCCAGTATGAACCCATAGCGGAAACCTCACGAAGATTGATTTCTGGATTAAAGTTTGTTGCGAATGGATATCCATGATCGCCGCCATTACAGTCTAAGATATCAATGGTGTGAATCTCATCAAAGTAATGCTTTAATGCATACGCACTATATACACTTGTAACCCCTGGATCAAAACCGGTTCCTAAAATTGCAGTAATTCCTGCATCCTCAAACTTCTTCTTATATGCCCACTGCCATGAATAATCGAAATACGCTGTAAATCCTTCTTCCTTACAACGTTTCTCATAGATTGCTCTCCACTCTGGGTCTTCTGTATCCTCTGCCTCGTAATTCGCAGTATCAATATAATCCACACCTGTTGCTACACATGCATCCATGATTGTCAAATCCTGGTATGGAAGTGCCACATTTAATACTGCATCTGGCTGATATTCTTTAATTAAAGAAACTAACTCCTCTACGTTGTCTGCATTCACCTGTGCTGTTGTAATCTTTGTTTTTGTAGTAGGCTGGAGCTTTTCCATCACTGCATCACACTTTGATTTCGTTCTGCTGGCTATACAGATTTCTGAAAACACATCACTGTTCTGACAACATTTTGCGATTGCAACTCCTGCAACACCACCACATCCAATAATTAATACTCTGCTCATTATTTTTCCTCCTCTTCTAACATGTCTTCTACATATTTCGGAAGCATGAATGCTCCCTTGTGTAAGTTGGTTGTATAATATCTTGTTTCAATTCCTAATTTCTTCCATTCTCTCGCCCGTAAATCCTTGATTGGGTGATACTTCTTCGACGCAAATCCAAACAGCCAGTAACCTGATGGGCAGGTCGGAATATGTGCCTGATATACACGGCTCACTGGGAATGAGCGATAGGCCTTTCGATGCATCTTCATGCACTCCACCATATCTTCATCATAGAATGGACTTCCATGCTGATACACCATGATTCCATCTTCCTTCAATGCCTTAAAGCAATTCCCGTAGAACTCCTTAGTAAACAAACCTTCTGTGTAACCAAAAGGGTCTGTGGCATCATTAATAATCAAATCATATTCATTATTCTTACTCCGCAGGAACCGCAATCCATCCTGAACGAATACGTTCACTCTTGGGTCATCTAACCCCTGTGCCAATTCTGGAAAATGTTCCCGACACACTTCTACCAGCATCTCATCCGGTTCCACTACATCAATCTTCTCAATCGAATCATAATGAGTCAGCTCCGTAGCAACACCACCATCACCACCACCGATAATCAGCACGCTCTTTACTTCTGGATGTACCGCCATTGGCACATGTGTCACCATCTCATCATAGATAAATTCATCCTTTCCTGAGAAAAGGATTTCTCCATCTAATGCAAGAATCTTTCCAAATTCTGCTGTTTCTAGTACATCTATTCGCTGACAGTCACTAACACCACTGAACAACTGTTTTTCTACACGCATTGAAAGCTTCACATTACTGGTGTGCAGCTCTGAAAACCACATTTCCATCTGTTATATCTCCCTTCATTTGCTACGGTATATAGGATTCAGGTGATCGGTCATTGCTTACACCAGTACCATAAGATTCTCTACCGCAGGGTCTTCCGTTCCCTGCATAGAACATCCTTTTTCCTTGGCATAAATAATATATTCAATGATCTCTTCTGTAATCATCTCACCCGGTGCCAGAATTGGAATTCCTGGTGGATAACAC
>JAQUVV010000077.1 GCA_028693195.1 Lachnospira sp. | reverse complement strand
TTGGTGGTACGAATGGTGCAGACATCTACTCAATCAAGGTTGAATATGATGCTGTAGATGAAGTCGCTGTTCCTTGGGATACAGTAGAAACACCAGTAATCGGGACAGTAACAAAGAATGCAGATGGATAGTTCATTGTACCTTTCACAGCAGTGATTGATAGACTCAATGGTGCTGAAGATGTGAAGGTGACAATGCTTGAAAATGGATATGAAGTATCTACACAGACATTTTCATCGCAGAAGGATACCGCTACATTTACTCCATTATGGAGTGGTAACTACACATTTATTGCAACAGCACAGCGTAAAGGCGAAGCTGATAAGGCAAGTGAAATTGCAAAGTATGATAACTATGTATTAGCAGTTAAGAAGCCAGTGATTGAAACAGCTCAGAATTTGGGCGGTGGAAAGTTATATATTGACTGGTTAAATATCACAGATGCAGATGATTTTAAGGTTGAATATAAGTTGTCTTCTGATGCAGATTACACAGTGGCAGAGGAAGCAAATACAGCTGGAAATACGACTCTGACAGGATTATCTGCAGCAGATTATGATATTAAGATTACAGCAAACAGAGCAGATGGAGAGGTCGGCGTATACACAGAGACTGTTACTGTGGCATCAGATGCACAGCAGGATTGGCATGTAGCAGTTATTGGTTCGGCTCAGGCAAATGAATCAAAGATAACAATGGCAGGTGGACAGACAATTGACTATACACTTGGGACTGGTGACACAGTTGTGAATAAGCAGAGTGTTGCTGATGCAGTAGATATCACAAATACAACCGGTACATTAGAAGTAAAGCCACAGTCAAGTGGTAAGATTTCAGATGATGAAGATGGATTTGAATATTACTATACATATCTCAATCCCAATACAGAGAATTTCAAGATGTCAGCTACATTTACAGTGACGGATACATCTTTAACTCCAGATAATCAGTCTGGTTTCGGTATTATGGCAACAGATATGCTTGGTGTTAATTTCTGGAGTTCACCAGATATTTATCACAAGTACTTCAACAGTATTGCATCTTTGCTTTATAGTAGTAAGGCAACTCATCCAAGTATGAGAACTGTAACAGGATATAATGCAATTGATACATCCAGTGCAGATGGCGTAGAAAGAAGTCTTGTAAATAGTAATTTTGCAATGACAGCAGGATTCGATCTTGGAAATGAGTATACATTTACATTAGAAAAGACAAACGACAAGTTTATTGCAACATGTAATGGACAGACACAGGAATATCCAGATACATCCATTCTTTCAGTACAGGAAGATGGTTCAATCTGTGTAGGTGTTATGACTTCAAGAAAGATTGGTGTTAAGGTTTCTAATATTACATTTGAGAAATCAGAAAGTACGGGTGTTTCAGGAAGCGTATCAGATGCAAGAGTTACACCAAATGTTCAGGTATTTTCAACAGATACAACAGGTTCTACAGCTTATGAATATATTCATGTAGCAAACACAGCAGGACAGTTGGTTGTAAAGTTAGAAGGAACAGAAATCTATAACGCAGCAGTGGAAGCTGAACAGGCTGTCAGGATTCCAGCTACAGTAAAGATTGGTACGAATAATATTACATCAACATTTACACCAAGTGGTTCAGAAACAGAATTAACAAATGTTAATCCAATTACAAAGAACAGCACAGTGACATGTAAGCAAATTGGTACATCAGAGAATAGTATTTATGTATCACCAGATGGTAAGGCTGATGCAAAGGGTACAAAGGCAGATCCGATGGAGCTTGCTACAGCAGCAAAATATGCACAACCAGGACAGGTAATCGTTATGAAGGACGGTGCATACAAGAATAGTATTACAATCGCAAGAAGCGTTAGCGGTACAGCAGAAAAGAATATTACGTTGATGGCAGAGAATACAGGTATGGCAGTATTCACAGAGGGTGCTGGTTTAACAGTAATCGGAAGCTACTGGCATGTATATGGTATTAATGTAATCGGTGCATCAGGTGTTGGTATTCAGATTGCAGGTAACTATAACACAATCGAAATGTGTGTAGTTTCGGGATCAAAGAATTCAGGTGTACAGGTTAGCCGTACAGGCGGAAATGCAAGCAACAAGGCTGGTAGAGAAGGAATGTTATGGCCTTCATTCAACCTGGTTAAGAATTGTGAATCATTCGATAACTGTGATGCAGGTAGAAATGATGCAGATGGATTTGCAGCGAAGTTAACATGTGGTAACGGAAATAAGTTCTACGGATGTATCGCGCATAATAACATCGATGATGGATGGGATTTATACGCAAAGACAGTTTCTGGAGAAATCGGTGCAGTAACAATCGAGAACTGTGTCGCATACAGCAATGGATGGTTAACAACAGATGATAGAAATGCATCAGGATATGTATACGGAGAAGGTAACGGATTTAAGTTGGGTGGTGGATACTTAAAGGGTGGACATCAGCTAATTAACAGTGTTTCCTTTAACAATGGTGCAAAGGGTATTACAAGTAACAGTTGTCCAGATGATATCATTACAAACTGTACAGTATACGGAAATTCAGTAAAAGCTGGAGAAAACTCATATAGTGTTGGCTTGAATACAAAGGATAGTTTTGCTAAGGAATGGAAAGTGACAGGTTTGATTTCAATTGCTAAGAAGAGTGATACAAATCTAGAAGATTTAATTCCGTTTGCACTTCACAGCGAAAACAACTTCATTTATGATGGAGAGGCATCTTATAATAATAAGGGCGTACAGGCAACTGATGACTGGTTTGTAAATACCAAGAGTGCAGAAGTAGTTCCTACAAGAAATGCAGATGGCTCTATTAACATGCATGATTTACTTATTATGACAGAAAAAACACCAGCTAATACAGGCGCTAGATTAGACACAACAAGTGAAAAAGCATTATCAGTACAGCCAGCAGCTAAGGCGGAAATTGGTGTAACAACAGAGGAACCAAGTAAGGAACCAGAAACTGAAGCACCAACTCAGAAGCCGGAGGAAGGAACAAAGCCAGAAGGAACAACACAGGCTCCAACAGAGGGAACAAAGCCAGAAGGAACAACACAGGCTCCAACAGAGGGAACAAAGCCAGAGGGAACAACACAGGCTCCAACAGAACAGACAAAGCCAGAAGTTTCAGTTGTGGAAATTCCAGTACAGTCAACAGTAGAAGAAGTAAAAGAATCTAAGATTACTGAGGATGCTAAACTTTATGTTGAGAATGCAGATGGAACAAAGACAGAGGTCGCAATCGAAAAGGTAGAACTGAAGGTTCAGCCAGCTGGAGAAGTGGCGATTGTTAAGATCGAAACAGCATTGGCACAGAACAGTGATGTGAAGGATAAGGCATTAAAGGTTCAGTATTTGGAAATCAATCTTGAAGCTGAAGGAACAGTTGTTAAGTTAGAAAGCGGAAAGGTTCAGATTACTGTAAAGTATGATGAAACAGTAGATTTAACAAAGTATGAAGCAGTTGTTTATCATATTTTAGATGATGGAACAATGGAAAAGGTAGAAGTTACTCCTGGAGTAGAAACATTTATGTTTGAAGCAACTGGTTTCAGTCCATATGTTGTTGTTTATACAGAGAAGACTGCAACAGAAGAAACAGCAGATACAGATACGAATACAGGTGATACAACTAATGCATTACCATTCGTGTTTATGTTATTCGGATGTGTTGCAATTGCAGCAGGTGTATACTTCTTCGATAAGAAGAGAAAGACTGTTGGAAGACGCTAATATATAAAGCTTTGAGCAGATGTTCTTATTGTAGAGCTAAATAAATATTTTAATATTGATTCAAAACCCCGCCAGAGTGGAAATGCTCTGGCGGGATTTTTGTAGGTATCAGTTGGGACAAAATTACTTTTGACCACAACATCTTAAGATAGAATATAGATCTGTGATGATGCTTTGTTTTACAAGCTAACCTTCTTATCTAAGAGAATAGCAGATCCGAAGATGCATCCTAGTGAAATTACAAGCTCGAATATAACAGACGGTAACACTGAAGCAATAGCCTGAAAAGTTGTTCGGGGGTCTGCATATATTGTGGGTAACTGATGTGAAATCCATTCTGTTGCAATCATGATGGCAAAGAAGATCACAACACTGATGAACCCTTTCACTTTTTTGTTCTGCAGCCATGTAGATGCCAGTGTAATTGAGAAATAAGCAAGTGTAATGACAAACAGGATTGAGATAATCGTTGTTACAATGCCAGCAACAATGCCATAGAAGATTGACATATAGTCAAGACCAAAGCTGGAAAGAAGAAGCTTAAGAAGCTCTACATAATCCACAGGTGTTTCAGAAAGACTTGAAAGCATGCGAACATCCATGTAGCTGAATGCAAATAGTAGGACGAACAGCAGGACTCCGAATAAAAATGTGTAAAAAATCTTAGAAAGAATGATTTTTAAGGATGAGTTTGGAGTCATGAAGATTAAATAACTGGATTTACTCTTAAGTTCTTTCTCATAAGCACTGATGCCAAATGCAATGACAACAATGAAGGATATGGAGCCAACGATTACGAGAATGACTGACGCAATTGCAGCGTGCAGTTCATTTCTTGTAAGAAAGCTGATAGTGAAGTATCCCTGTGATGCAAAGAGAATCAGAAGTACGATGATAATGCTTGTTATATTCTTTCTGAATTCGTATTTTGTTAG
Source organism: Lachnospira sp. (assembly GCA_028693195.1). Taxonomy (GTDB): domain Bacteria; phylum Bacillota; class Clostridia; order Lachnospirales; family Lachnospiraceae; genus Lachnospira. The sequence continues at coordinate 5,933 of JAQUVV010000077.1, read as the reverse complement.
TTTGAACATAATGATGAATTCCTTTCTATTTATAATTGATGTTTAGATTGCATGATATGATTCATATGAATCTGAGTAAATATTTGTCGATTGCTACTCAGCCTTAATATGCAAATAATTCTTTATACTGGTCTACAATCGATTTTCCTTTTAATTCACGAAGCTCTTCAGCATCGCCGTGATCAATGAGTACACCGTTCTTAATGAAAATAGCATAATCAATGATTGGTTCAAGTTCGTCAACTAAGTGGCTGGACAGGATGAAGATTTTATCTGGAGATGCATTTGCAATGATTGCATGAATAATTGCTTCTCTTGCAATAATATCAATTCCGTTCAATGGTTCATCCAGCATAATCACTTCGCTGTCGCGGGATAAGGTTACTGCCAGCTTCAACTTGGCAAGCATACCAGATGACATCTTGGAAGCCTTCTGCTTCGGATCAAGATTCATCTCTGTGAGCATGGACATGTACTTGTCATAAGAAAAATCCTCAAAGAAATCTGAATAATATTTGCCAATATCAATACAGGTCATGTATGGATAAAAATAGCTTTCTGTTGGCATATAGGCAATATGCTTTTTTGTTTCTACGCCGATTTCGTTGCCATCCAGCTTGATAGTACCGCTGCTTGGTTTGATTAATCCAGTAATCATTTTCATAAATGTTGACTTTCCGCTTCCATTGGAACCAAGCAGAGCATAGACTTTTCCAGGAACAAGGTTGATGGAAAGGTGGTCAACGGCTGTGGTGTTCATATAACTTTTTGTGATGTTGATACATTCTAACATAGAATCCTCCTTAAATTATGGGTTGTTGTGTCATATTAATTTTGTAAATATTTCATATTCCTTCATTATGATTATTTCTTTGAATGGGAATAGTGTGCCAATCAAAGGAACAGAAGGTTTTATCTTTGTGAGACATCTGTGATATATTTCGTTACTTCATTCAGAATATCTTCATAAGTGCAACCGATGTTCATCATTCCATTCACAAATTCTGATAAAAGTTTCTGTGATGAGGAATGTTGCAGTGTAGTAATCATTGCTTGGTCTTCATTGACAAATGTTCCAAGTCCCCTTCGGGTATGGCAGATGCCCATCCGCTCCAACTCAGCATATACCCGGGCAGCTGTGTTGGGATTGATCTGATAGGTGACTGCCAGCTCTCTGGTTGATGGAAGTTTATCACCAAGATGAATATTTCCTGACAATAGATTCTGTACGATGTCATCGATTACCTGTAGGTAAATAGGAATGTTTGATTTGTATTCCATTTCATTCTATGCAGAAAAGACACGAATTTGTTTCCTGCATGTTACCTCCTGGCTGAGTTATTTATATATCATCATAGAATCCTACTATATTCATATTTGAAGTGAAATACTGAAATATATGAATGTGTAATAGGAAGTGATGAATATATCATACAGTCATCATGATTTATACATTACTACTGTACTAGGCACATAGTACACTCATATTTTAAATCTGTCAACATATAAATTGAAAAAATAAAATATATTTATCCAGATATTTATCTAGATTATGAATAAACATAACTGTCCAGAAGGTATGGAACAGTTACCAATGAACCATAAAAAAGTGTAGGTTTGAACAAAAGAGTCCCGCGGTTGCTTGACTTTCGCCAGGTAAATAGCATAATATAATCATATTAGAGATATAACTATAAAATAATACGCAGGGAAAAGTAGGATCTTCGACTTTTTCCTGCGTTTCAGTGCTGTTTAGAAAAGCAATCGATTATTAAGGAGGATTAGAGAATATGTATATCATAGCAGGATTAGGAAACCCAGGAAAAGAATATGCGGGGACAAGACATAATGCAGGGTTTTCTTGCATAGACGAACTTGCAGATCAATATAATATCAGTGTGGATACGGCGAAGTTCAAGGGATTGATTGGAAAAGGTGTGATTGCAGGACAGAAGGTGATTCTTGTAAAGCCGATGACATATATGAATAATTCAGGGGAGTGTATCCGTGAGGTTATGTATTACTTTAAAGCAGATATTGATGACTTTCTGGTCATCTTCGATGATATCAGTCTTGCACCAGGCAAGTTAAGAATCCGTGCAAAGGGAAGTGCTGGTGGACATAATGGAATTAAGAGTATTATTCAGCATCTTGGAAGTGATCAGTTCAAACGCATTAAGTATGGTGTCGGAGACAAGCCAAGGGGATGGGATTTGGCCGACTGGGTATTAGGAAGATTTCCGTCAGAATTGTATCCAGATCTTCGTACAGGGAATGAGCAGGCCTGCAAAGCGGTGGAGTGCATCCTGACTGATGGTGTGGAAGCTGCAATGAATCAATATAATTAAATTGTGATTTAAACCATGATTTACAAGAAGGAGAGATGAACAGCATGAACACATTTTTTGAGCCAGTACGTACCATGGCGGGAATGGATCAATTAAATAAATTACTTGCGGACAAGAACCGGCAGGAATTGGCGATGCAGGCGGTGGCAAAGGCTGGAGCAGGAGATGGAACAACAGCTGCGACAGCTATGGTCACAGGCTGTATTGATACGCAGAAGATTCATATGGCAGAAGCAGTGGGAGAACAGTTCCCATTCAAGGTCATTGTCACTTATGATGAATCGAAGGCGCGTGAAATGTGTGAGGATGTCCGATTCTTTCAAACAAGTGCCATGTATTATCCTGCAAAGGATTTCATATTCTACAGTGCAGATATTCACGGAAATCAGATGGTGGGCGAGCGAATTCGCTGTGTCTATGAACTTATTCAGGCGTGCAGAGAGAATAGACCACTAACCATTGTGACGACCATTGATGCATTGTCCGATATGGTTGTACCTTTAAAACGGTATGAAGAAGCGATGCTTCCGATTAAGAATGGAACAATTCTAGAAACGGAATCATTGGCAAAGCAGCTGGTGTCTATTGGCTATGAGCGAAAGGGCATGGTAGATGGACAGGGACAGTTTGCCATTCGTGGCGGTATTATTGACATTTTCTCATTCGTGGACGAGGCTCCAGTAAGAATTGAGTTGTGGGATGATGAGGTGGACTCCATACGGTATTTTGATGTGGAGAGTCAGCGCTCTATTGAGAAGATACAGTCCTACGAAATCTTTCCTGTGACGGAATATCTATTCACAGAGGACGAGATTGAGGCTGGAATCACACATGTGAAGCAGGAGCAGGCAGAGCAGTTAGAGAAGTTTGGCATCAGTAAGAAAAAGCGCGACCAGGCATCTATAGAAGCTTGCAACCATATCAATCGTATGGTGGCAGACATGGAGCGAATGAAGGATTACAGTAAGTTTATCAATACATTTGCCAGTGAGGTTGCTGGTTTTGCATCGTATTTTTCAGTGGAAGATACGCTTTTTGTGCTGGATGAACCGGGAAGAATGAAGGAACGCATGGATCTGGTAGAGTATGAATACGCGGAGAGTATGAAGAATCGACTTGCCAGTGGTTATGTTCTGCCAAGCCAGACAAAGCTGATGCGTGGAATCGTTGAAATCTATAAGGCAATCAGCGGAGTGAGAAAGCTGTTGTTGACGACTATGATTTATAAGCCGTTTGGTCTAAATGTGGATTACAGCATGAACATTGATGCGCGAAGCATTAATTCCTATAATAATAGTTTTGAATATCTGTCCGATGATTTGAAGAAATATAAGAGAACTGGTTATAAAACAGTTCTGGTATGTAATTCCAGAACCCGAGCAGCGCGAATTGTGGAGGATTTGAAGGCACTGGATACAGAATGTTATTTCAGTGAGGATTTTTCCAGGAGATTCAACCGGGAACGGTCATGGTGACCTATGGAAATATTCATAAGGGCTTTGAACTTCCATTGATTCAGTTTGTGATGATTGCGGAAAATGACATTTTCACAAGCAAGCATAAGAAAAAGATAAAGAAGAAGCAGTACGAGGGAAAATCCATTGCGGGCTTTAATGAACTGAATATTGGAGATTATGTGGTTCATGAAAGCCACGGTCTTGGCGTGTACAAGGGAATCGAGAAGATCAAGGTCGAGGGTGTCGAGAAGGATTATATTAAGATTGAGTATGCGGACAAGAGCAATCTCTATGTGTTAGCAACTCAGTTGGACAGACTGCAGAAGTATGCCGGGGCAGACACGGAGAAGAAGCCGAAGTTAAATAAGCTGGGCGGACAGGAGTGGAATAAGACCAAGTCTAAGGTGCACGGAGCAGTGGAAGAAGTGGCAAAGGATTTGGTAGCGCTTTACGCAACAAGGCAGAAGGAGCACGGCTTCCAGTTTGGTGAGGATACTGTATGGCAGAGGGAGTTTGAGGATATGTTTCCTTATGAGGAGACACAGGATCAGCTCACTGCTATTGAGGATACGAAGCGGGATATGGAGAGCGCAAGAATCATGGATCGTCTGATCTGTGGAGATGTAGGCTACGGTAAGACGGAAATTGCAATTCGTGCTGCATTCAAGGCAGTGCAGGAAGGGAAGCAGGTCGTATACCTGGTGCCAACGACTATTCTGGCACAGCAGATATTCAATACATTTGAGGAACGAATGAAGAGTTTTCCAGTGACTGTGGCAGAACTATCCAGCTTTCGGACAAGTGCGCAGAATAAGGAAACGCTGGGAGAACTAAAGAAGGGCTTCGTGGATATTGTCATTGGAACGCATCGTTTATTGTCAAAAGATGTAGAGTTCAAGGATCTGGGCTTGTTGATTATTGATGAGGAACAGAGATTTGGTGTCACTCATAAGGAGAAGATTAAGAAGCTGAAGAATAATATTGATGTTCTGACGTTGAGTGCGACACCAATTCCAAGAACTCTTCATATGAGTCTGGTGGGAATCAGAGATATGAGTGTCTTAGAGGAACCGCCAATTGACCGTATTCCGATTCAGACCTTTGTTTCTGAGCACAACGATGAGATGATTCGAGAGGCAATCAACCGAGAACTGGCAAGAAATGGTCAGGTTTACTATGTATATAACCGTGTTCGCAGTATTGATGAGGTGGCAGCACATATTCAAGAGCTTTGTCCTGATGCAAATGTGGCTTATGCTCATGGACAGATGGATAAGCGAATGCTGGAGAAAATCATGGTCGATTTCATCAACGGGGAAATCGATGTATTGATTTCTACAACTATTATCGAAACAGGTATGGATATCTCCAACTGTAATACCATGATTATTGAGGATGCAGATAAGTTCGGTCTTTCCCAGCTCTATCAGCTACGAGGAAGGGTTGGTCGAAGTAATAGGACTGCCTATGCATTTTTACTATATAGAAGAGGCCGGATGCTTTCTGAGGTTGCGGAGAAGCGATTATCTGCAATTCGTGAATTCTCAGACTTGGGATCGGGATTTAAGATTGCCATGAAGGATCTGGAAATCCGTGGAGCAGGAAATGTGTTGGGCAAGAGCCAGCATGGACATATGGCAGCAGTCGGTTATGACCTTTACTGCAAAATGTTGAACGAAGCAGTCAACACCTTGAAGGGAATTAAGAATGAATATGCCTTCGAAACCAGTGTGGACTTAGATGTAGATGCATATATTCCGTCTACTTATATTAAGAGTGAATATCAGAAGCTGGATATCTACAAGCGAATTGCAGGTATTGAGAACGAGGAAGAATTGTCTGATATGCGAGATGAACTTTCTGACCGTTATGGCAGTGTACCAGGATGTGCAGCGAATCTGTTGCAGATTGCATTGATTAAGTCCATGGCACACAAGATTGGAATTATGGAAATCAAGGGAGGTGAGGATGTTTCTGGAGGTCAGGCAGTTTGGAGAACGGTGATGAAGATATATCCGAAGGCGGATATTGATGGTTCTGCGATTCAGGATTTTGTAGACAGCTTCGGGGGTTCGTTAACATTTGTAACCAAAGGAGAGCCGTCCTTCATATGGCGCGTGACCAAGAA
>JAQUVV010000076.1 GCA_028693195.1 Lachnospira sp. | reverse complement strand
CACAATGTCACCATCCCGATTTCAAGAAGAGAAAGTTTTCCAATGAATCCACCTATATAAAAAAATTCCCCCTGAGATCAATCAGGGGGTTTTCTCTGTATGCTACCTAATGTATTTCAAGATAAAAATTATAATTCTTCAATGGCACTCACTGGGCATCCATTCATAGCTTCTTTTGCCTCGGTTTCGAATGCTGTTTCTACATCTTTTTCATTTGCCTCTGCTGTTCCCTCATCATTAATGCGAAAGACTGCCGGACATGTGCTTGCACACATTCCACATCCAATGCAAGAATCGTTTACAAAATATCTCATTCCTTACATCCTTTCTAGATTTAATTCATCTATCAGGTCTTTGCCCTACGAAATTTTTTTACGATATACTTTAATTTTTTCTTAATTCAAATACTTGACTTCCCGTCTGTTGATATGTTATTCCACTATTTTCAAGCATTCCGATTACGAGACTCTCTCTGATTGCATAATAGTATTCGGAATTGCCATGTATCATATCCCAATAAGGTGCATGGATATCAACTGTTTGAACCCATGAAATACTGTTTTCATCCTCATTGGTCACATCATTTACTCTATCGCAAGGCATGCCATTTAATAAACAGTTATTCAGTAATTCATATGCTTCTTTAACCGAAATATCACTTGCAGCAGCATGATTTCTCCCGAATTCATATACAACATCATTAATATCGATTATTCTTTCTGGATGTTCATCTGTTGTTACCGTAATAAGAAAAGCTAAACGATTTTCAACTACAGTAATTCTTTCTTGGAGCCATCCATGAATATTGCTTTCATCTATAATATCAGCAAGTTCTCCTGTCTCCAATACTCCATATCTCTGATCCATCTGAGAAAGAAGTGGAATCTGATAGTCTTTTGTGCTTACAAATTGTAAGATGCACTGAATTAATTCGTCCTGAAACTTGATTTTATTATATAACCAGTTGTGAATCGGACCTAAAAATGCACTCATTTCTTTTCTCCTCTACTGATTTAGCTTTTGCAGTACTTCATCTACCGGTAATCCATGAACCATACATGCATCCTCTAATGACTCCATCTGTGAAGATGGGCATCCAATACAATGCATACCACATCCCATTAAAATCTCAGCTGCATCAGTCTTTACGCTTAAAATATCTCCTAATATCATGTCTTTCGTTATCATTCTATTTCCTCCATCTATATGAATTTGTATAACTCATTTTCTTCTCTTTGCATTCTTGTCTCTATCTTTTGAAAAATTTTCTCTGTGTCAGACTTAATGGATTCTGCACTTTGTAATAATTTAGGATTCGTATTGTATTTATCCTTATATTTTACAAATTCATCTGCAAGATCTCCCATTTCCCGTTGATAGGAATTCGCCATTTTTTTGACATCTGCATTTCCTTTTTCAATCAATCCAGGATATAAATATTTATCTTCCATTGACAAATGTACTTTAATTTTCCCTGCAAGAGTGCTGATGTGTAATGCAATATCTCTTCCGTTTTTTTCATAATTCCCGGAACCAATTAATGATTTTATAATCTTAATTTCTTCCTTAACAGCTTCATGCTGATCCAAATAACTTTTTAAGTTCATTTAGATTTTCTCCCTTCTTATCCCAATATCTTCTTCAGATCTTCTTCTGGTGTGCTGGTTGGCGAGATATTGAAATTCTCTACCAGATAATTTAGCACGTTTGGTGAGATAAAGGCTGGAAGTGTTGGTCCAAGGTAAATATTCTTAATTCCAAGATGTAATAATGTCAACAGAATACATACTGCCTTCTGCTCATACCAGGACAATACCATAGACAATGGAAGCTCATTTACTCCACATTCAAAAGCTTCTGCAAGTGCTACCGCTACCTGAATTGCACTATATGCATCATTACACTGTCCCATATCCATAATTCTAGGCAGGCCACCTATCTCTCCAAGATCCAAGTCGTTAAATCTATATTTACCACATGCAAGGGTAAGAATAATAGAATCTGCAGGTGTCTGTTTCACAAATTCTGTATAATAATTTCTTCCTGTTCTGGCTCCATCACATCCACCAACTAAGAAGAAATGGCTGATATTTCCAGCCTTGACAGCCTCTATTACTGTGTCTGCAACCCCAAGCACTGTGCCGTGTCCAAATCCGGTCATTACATACTGACCACCATTGATTCCTGTTCTTGTCTGATTCTCAGAATATCCGCCAAGTTCAAGTGCTTTTTCAATAACAGGAGTGAAATCTTTCTTCTCATCAATATGAACTAATTCTGGATAAGAAACCACTTCTGTTGTAAATACGCGATCTGCGTAGCTTGGTTTTACTGGCATCAGGCAATTGGTCGTAAAAAGAAATGCACCTGGAACATCTGCAAATTCCTTCTGCTGGTTCTGCCATGCAGTTCCAAAGTTTCCTTTTAAATGTGGATACTTCTTTAATTCAGGATATCCGTGTGCTGGAAGCATTTCACCATGGGTATAAATATTGATTCCTTTATCCTTGGTCTGTTCAAGAAGTAATTCTAAATCCTTTAAATCATGTCCTGTAACCACAATGAATGGGCCTTTTTCGATTTCATAAGATACCTTTGTAGGGACTGGTGTTCCATAGCTGGTTGTATTGGCTTTGTCTAACAATGCCATACATTTCAGATTCACTTTTCCAACTTCCAAGACAACTGGCAGTAACTCTTCCATTTCCATATCATAGCTAATCACACTCAGTGCCTTATAGAAGAACTGATTCACTTCTTCATCTACATATCCAAGTACCATCGCATGATAAGCATATGCAGCCATTCCACGAATACCGAATAAAATCAACGATTTTAAGGAACGAATATCTTCGTTGGCATCCCAGATCCGATTCATATCATATTCATCTGTGTTGCCACATGAAGAACCACATGTTACACAGTTTGGTGAAATTTTGCTTTTTTCATCTCGCACCTTAGAAATCAGTTTATTTAAGGTTTCCTGATTAAAACTTACATTAGTAATTGTTGTAAACAAGCCTTCAATAATAATACGATCCGTATTTTCTGTCTTCCCACTATTTCCGCAGGCTTTTGCCAAGCCAATCAAGGCACCTGTTAGTTCATCCTGCAATGCTGCAACCTTGGCATCCTTACCACAAACTCCTGCATTTCCGGTACAGCCTGTACATCCTGCTGTCTGTTCGCACTGAAAACAAAACATTTTTTTCTCCATGATTTTTACCTCTTTCTTTTACTTTATATCGTTTACTTGTTTCTCACTATAACAAATCACTCTAACAATATCTGTTGTTATAACAACAGCATTCTATTTTGAATCCATTCTCGAAGAATAATTGCATTATTTTCTTTCTCAGAATGTGCCGCATACAAGAGTGTTACATTTTCATATAACAAATGTTTTTTGCAAATATTGATAAACTCTAAAGTGAATTCATTGACATTCAATTCCTTTGTATATAGTATTTTGAAGGGACAATATCGTTCATTGACATGGTCGTACCATTTTCTTAATTCTGCGGATGGTGCAATATCTTTTAGCCATAAGTCAACTTTAGACTTGACGATTCCTCTCGGCCATATTCGATCGACTAATATTCGATAACCATCATCGCTGTCTTTATCTTTTATATTCATCTGTCGAACACTCTCCAGGATTTTATCCTTTACATCCGGCAGATTATGTGGCTTCAATCATGGAAATACTCCAACAAATTCATCGCCACCCCAACGAATTAAAACATCCGAACTTCGAATTACATTTTGAACTCGCTGTGCCGTATATGCTAACACTTTATCGCCCATATCATGCCCGAAAATATCGTTATATTGTTTGAATTTATCAATATCAAATATCATGATTGCAGGATTTTTCCAGATCTTTTATATTCCTCAAATATTTCCTTTATGTACCTGTCTCCGTATTTTCTCGAAAAGACACCGGTCAGCAAATCGTGGTTCACTTCATTTTCAATCTCTTTTCTTTGCTTACCAAAGTAACGATTGTCACTCTGATGTAAAATTGCTAATCCTGCTAAAAATAGAAGAAAATATAATGTACCCATGACTAGAATAGTGACTTGTATATATGGATGAACTTCATCTTCAAATTGATCCATATAAACATCCAGATCATCTATGTTGACTCCCATTGCTATAATCCAATCATAATCTTTATACAATCTTGAATACGAAACCTTTTTGCTAATGACATCTGAATGAATTTTGGGGAAATAATATGTTTGAAATACATATCCATCATTCAAAACACCATCTAATTCTTTCTTGTATAGATAATTTCCTTTTTTGTCAGTGTCTTCAGTAGAAAGATAGCTTCCTTCCGTATTAGTCAGATTGGGATGCATAAGACGAATTGCATACTGATCACCACCACTGTAATCCAACACTTTTTCAACCCAAACATAGGCACCGTCTGCGTATTCATCGTGATGAACCTTCTGATACAGGCTCTCGATAACTTTGTTTTCAATTTCCTCTTCCGTTAATTCAGGATTGTCTTTCTTTAATGTTTCCCGCTGCATGTCAATATCCCGAATGATGTTATCTACGGTATATTGAATCATTTTTTCCCTCTGCTCAAGGGTACTTTCGCGTTCTGCCTCTGCCATCTTTTCTGTAACATTATAATAAGCCAGATAAAATGCACCTAATAGGAAGCTAATTGCAAAAATGGCCAATAAAAGCATCATCCATATACTACTTTTATTTTTCTGTTTCAAGATATATTACCTTCTTTCGCTTACGAGAAGTTCTATTCTTCCCATCTTGGATCTTTTAGCAACGCTCGTCCAATTCCAACTAAGTCGGCTGACTGCTCTTGTAGCAACAACTCTGCATCGGAAAGACTTCTTGCACCGCCCGCTACTGCAACGGGAATATTGACGGCAGTTTTCACTGCAGAAGACATATCTTTAAAATACCCTGATTCAGTATGTCCATTCCTGGTATAACGGCACATTCCACCGGAAATATTTAAAAGGTCTACTCCAGATTGTTCAAGTACTTTTGCAGCAATGACACTGTCTTCTATTGTGCTTCCCCCATTCATATAGTCGCATCCACCAAATCGAACAGAAATTGGATATTCTTTTCCCACTTCTTTTCTTACTGCATGAATAATTTCTCTGTGAATGCGCAATCTGTTCAACAAACTTCCACCATACTCATCAATTCTGTGATTTGTAAGTGGTGAATAAAACTGATTCAGTAAATAGCCATGGGCAGAATGTATCTCAACACCATCATACCCGGCTTCTTTTGCTCGTCTGGCAGCCTTTACAAAATCATTAACAATACCCGGAATCTCCGTTTTTGCAATTTCTCTTGGCAGAGAGCCATCGCCAAGTGCTGGCTTTACAGGAAGAATTACAGAACTTGGCGCAATCGGAGTTATAATACAAACTTTTTGCATCGCTGCACTTCCTGCATGATTAAGTTGTGCAAATACTTTCGTCCCACAGGCATGTATCGTATCTACTAAATTTTTTAATCCGTCAATACACTTATCCTCCGCACTTGACAACTGTTTTTCTTTTGCTTTTCCCTGCTGTGAAATGAAACTATGTTCTGTAATTATGAGACTCACATGAGAGTTTTTTGCTCGTTTGGCATAATAGTCACAAACGTTTTGTGTAACCATTCCATTTTCATCGCACTGATACGTTGCAATCGGTGGCATTAGAATGCGTCCTTCTAACTTTAAACCGCCTATTTCTATGCTTTTGTCAACTAAACTCATTGTTCCTCAATCGCTCCTACGGGGCATCCTTCCATCGCTTCCTGTGCACTTTCTTTCCATGCAGCATCCACTTCTTTATCTTCTGCTTCAGCAATCCCTTCATCCGTTATATGAAAAATTTCTGGACAAGTTCCTTCACACATTCCACATCCTATACAATTTTCATTTACATAATATTTCATTTCTTATTTCCTCCTAATCATGGTTTTTTATCTTCGTTAAAGAGAAGTCTACTCTTCTCCATAACCCTTCTGTTTAGGCTGAAAATATTCTCTGGCGAAATCCATATTTTGAACAATCTCTACCGTCCCCACATAATTATGATTACGATCTCGAACTGCCATGTACTTCACAAGCATACATTTTCCATTCTTCTCCATCCAGACTGGAACCTCATCCAATGTACCTGCTCGAAATTCTCCAATAATCTGTCTCACTTTTTCTTCTACTTTTGGTGGATGGCAGGAGAATACTTCTCTGTCAATTGCCATTCCAGGTCGCTTAAAGTCCTTCGGTCCTTCATTGAAAAAGCGATTAATATTCTCCGCATCCACAAATGTTATTTCGAGTGGGATTGTATTTAAGAGTGCTGTCAACTGTTCAACATTCATATGACCGCCCGGCATCACAATTTCGTGCTCTGCATAAGATGATGAAGTACTTATCTTTTTATCTTCTGCCATCTTCCATTGTTCAGGTTCTACACCAAAGCACACAGCATAGTCTTTATCATCATGGTAAATTTGGGTCCACTCTTCCTCGGTAAAATTCGCTGCACAGTTTGGAAATAAGATATTGGCTTCTTTATAAATCATCTCTTCTATACGAACTAACACTGCTTCAAATCTCTTCTTCCAATCATCATCCAGCTGATCGACTTTAGCCAAAGATGAAAGTTCATCACGAATCTCATCATCTACTGTCCACATCACATCAGATGGTCCAGATATCTCATATTGCACTTTTAAAACCGGATAAAGCAGATCTCCTTTTTTTGCATAATGAATGGAAACATCGCGCACAGATTCTAATATGTTCTTATCCACTACACCATTGTTGATTGCCACCTTCGCGGCCTTTATTCGTGTATCAAGGACTTCATTTTCCTTCGTAAAAAGGTTCAATGGATGTCCTGTCTCTTCCACCAATGCTTTTGTTTTCGCAGCCCTTTCCTCTCGGAGGACAGACACATTTACCGCCTTCTCCGCATTGGCTATTTTCTCTTCTCTTGTCTCTCCATGAAATAATGCAGAATGTACATCACATAATTTCTGCACTTCACTTAAAGGAGTACCTTCTGCAAGAATTGCCTGTTCCGCCTTCATTATTTCAGATGCATCAACATCACTGAAATTTGCCACGAAGTCTGCCTTAACAGCTTCTAAATTTTCTCCTGCGCCTAAACGTTTCAGGTAACTTTTTAACAGTTCAATTCGTTCTTCTTTCATATCGTTTGATTGAGAAATAGTCTCTCTTATTTCCTGTTTATGAGAATCATCCAATGTACTAACTGTAAAGCCATTTTTTTCAAGTACTGTCACAATTGCATCCATAGAAATGTTTTTCATCTTCGCACCCTTTGGAATCGTCATAATCTTTCCCACGGAATGTAACATGACCTGCTTTGTAATGTCTGTAAATCCCAGTTCTTTCATGATAGAAATAAGTTCCGGGTATTTTTCAGCCAACTCATAAATACTCAAATCTAAATTTATATACTTTTGCATTTGATTACCTCCACAATTTTCATATATAAAATAATTATTGTTTCTTACATGCATTAGTTTATCCAAATTCTTCATCTTTTACTGTTGTTATACCAACATTACTTTATAAAAAACAGTGGATTCAAATTGAACCGACCCTATCGATCGTCTTTCTGACTTTCGGAGGTCGGCTCATTTTCTCTGTATTATTTATTCATTTCTTATAATCTTTTGCTTTTATTAAAGGTTTTCCTGAAGAAATTTACTCAAAATATCAATTGCTTCTTTTTCCTGTTCGCCATCTGTACGTAATATAATTTCCTGACCAGTTTTTACTCCAAGCGCCATTAATCCTAAAATTCTTTTCGCATCAACTTCTTTTCCATCTGTTTCTATTGTGACTTTACATGGAAATTTTACTGCCTCCTTTACTGATAAATGATATCCATCTCTTGTTGCTACAAAACAACATACAAGTAAGCCAAACAATGCCAATCCTGCAATCCTTCTTCCCCAATGTTCAACCTCTTTCTGCTTAACCACACTATAAACTATAAATGCCCATAATACCAATACCAAAATTGTTGATGCTGTTGTCACAAAATTCCCAAAATATAAATTCATATAAGCCATCCTCCTAGCATTTGTTAGGAACATTTTAACCTAACATACGTTAGGTTGTCAAGTGAGTTTATAAATAATAATCGAACTTTTTAAATTTACAAAATCCATCTCACAATCTTATATTTATTTTTAACGCAAAAAATCCAACCATCTAATTCTTGATGGCTGGATTCATATTACTACACACTTATACTTGTCTGTTCTTTGGTTCAACCGCTTCCGACCTGACATTGTGGGTCTGGTTCTGATTCTCTGGTTTCACCTTCTGTGTTACACTGTTATACTTATTCAAATTCTTTTGTTGGTTCTGTTTTTCTTCTTGCTTCTTATTCACATCATCACCTCCGTGATAGTATGTGAACAATGCATCCATATCATACACGAAATAATAATTATTCGCTTACTTCCACCAATTCAATAGTAAAGTTCAATTCTTTTCCTGCCATCTCATGATTTGCATCAAATGTAATGGTCTTATCATCCTTTGCTGTTACCATAACTGGAATTGGACGTCCCATCTGATCCTGAAGATATACCTGCTGTCCTGCCTCTACATCTTCAGCCCCTGGAATCTCACTGATTTCAACAGTAAAGATTGCATTTGGATCTGACTCACCATAAGCTTCTTCTGGCATCAGGTGAATATCAACTTTCTGTCCGACTTCCATATTGACAACTGCTGCATCAAATCCTGGAATCATCATCCCTGCACCACATACGAATTCCAAAGGTTCTCCACGGTCATAAGAAGAATCAAACTGTGTTCCATCATTAAATGTTCCTCTATAATGCGTTTTACAAGTCTTACCTGCGTTACGTCCTTCTAAAGTTATCATGTGACCGCCACAGCCTCCACAACCATGTCCACCGCAACCATTTTCATCTTCATGATTACCGCAGCCTCCACATGAATGACCATCTTCGTGTCCTCCACATGAATGTCCATCCTCATGATTTCCACATGTATGTCCTTCTCCATGATGATTGCAATTCACACCTGTTGATACTAACTCATCTCTTAAGTATGCTTCAACAACTGCATCTGTATCTCCCTCTGCTCCGGATATAACTTCAATTCCCGCTTCTGATAATGCACTTTGTGCTCCACCGCCAATACCACCACAAATTAATACATCTACAGTATTTTCTGCAAGAAGTCCTGCAAGTGCTTCATGTCCAACACCATTGGATTCAAGCACCTCGCTGGAAATAATCTTATTTTCTTCTACTTCATACACCTTAAAAGCCTCTGTTCTACCAAAGTGCTGAAATACTTCTCCATTGTCATATGCTACTGCTACTCTCATTTCACTATCTCCATTTCAAACTTTTTCATCTTTATCCAAGTCATAAATTTATATCGTTATTTATTATTACATTGTATATATTTATCTGTCAATATTCATTTAACCACTTGTTAAAGTATTTCTATGCCCGTTCAATCCCGCTGATTTCATCCACCAGTTCAATTGCCTGACAGATCATCGCATCACAATGTTCTTTCTTTGTTCCGCCCTTTTCTACATTGGCACGGAGCAAATCTGCACAATCTGTATAGCCATCATGTGTCTCTGCAATTTTCTTGCGAAGTGCATTGACATCTGCAGGATTTACAATTCCCTTTGCTCCAAGAACCATTAACGCGCCTGTAATTGCGCCACAAGTTCCACCACACTTCATTCCACCACCGAAGTTACATCCAATGGCTGCTGCCTGATCTTCTGAAAGTCCAAGCTCCTTGGCATAAGCCCGCATCATTGTCTGTGCACAGTTATTCACCATTGGTGTCTCATTTCTCAATTCCATTGCTTTTTCTATATGCTTATTCATAATCTTTCTTCCTTTCATATACCTTAATAATCTATATAACTAAAAATATCTAAACATCTCTTGGCAAGCTTCAAGATGCTGTATCCGTCTTCTTCATCTGACAGATTCCCTGCGTCATGGTTCCCATGGGGCAAAATGTACACCAGGTTCGTGGTTTATATAATACCATAACTACAATTCCAATGATAGTAGATGTTAGCATTAAACTGTAAAAGCCAAAGCTGAACTGTGCAATCCAATCTGCGACAAAACCGCCTGTATATGCCCATCCCCATGGAACCCGGAATGTCCAGAGCAGCTTAATCGCTTCTTTTAATGAAGCTGCACCGCTTCCTACAAGCCATGTCTGAAACACCATATTTCCAAACATAGTCAGAAAAAATGCTAAAAATCCATACCGGAATATCTTAGAGGATATCCACTTCGGTGCCTGCTTATTCCTGGAACACTTGGCTTTCTTTCCTAATACCGTAAAGAGTTGTCCTCTCCCGCAGTAGCGGTTGCAAAACCCTTTATTTCCTGCTGCCACAGCAAATATCAACGGAACAATAAAATCAATCATGCCTAACCATGCAAAAAGAATATTACTCAAACTTCGCACATAGAAATTAGCTATGCACCTTGAAAATTCAATACCTGGCAGTTATTCAGTTATCAAAGATCAGTCATTATGCGGCTTGTAATTGAGATTT
>JAQUVV010000075.1 GCA_028693195.1 Lachnospira sp. | reverse complement strand
CGAATGACAGAGATTTCTTCGAACTTTAAATTACGGAGAAAAGGTCTCATTCGATCATATAAAAGATTAGCCTGCTGCAGCTTTCCACGAATTCCTATATCGATGGGAGATAAATCCTCGTCATCAGGACCATTGATACACGCTAGCATCAGCCCTCTGGAGTCTGCTAATGTATTCTTTAGGAATGTAAACATTTGTTGATTTAGCATAATATCAAATCCTTTCTTTCTGGAAAAAACTGTGAATTTTGTATACATTATAACGCGATAATCACAGAATAGTAAAAATATAAAGAAAGTATATCATAATTTACTATTTTGTCACGTTTTTTTTCTATAGCAAAAAAAAGATATATGATAACATGTCAGTACAGTAAGTTATGCGATGACATGTTGCACAAAGCAATGTACATTGTATGAAACATGAATAGCTGTTCAGTGTGAAGGTACTGAACAGTTACAAACATGAATAAATAAAGGAGGAAAAAATATGGCTTCAAAAGACGGAGCTGTTCTGAAAGTCAAGGACATGTGCAAGAACTTCGGTGTTACAGTCGCTTTAGATCATGTAAATTTTGAATTAAAGGCTGGAGAAGTTCGAGGACTGATTGGAGAGAATGGTAGTGGTAAATCAACCGTTTCTTCCATCGCAGCTGGAATGCAGAAAGCAACTAGCGGTGAGATGTTCTATCTTGGAAAACCATGGGCACCATCCTCAGCGTTAGAAGCTCAGCAGAATGGAATCTGTATGATTGTACAGGAAGCAGGTACAATCCCTGGAATTCCAGTAGCAGATAATATATTCCTTGGACACGAGAAATTATTCTGCAAGGGACCATTCGTGAATCATGCGAAGATGGTAAAGGCAGCACAGGAACTATTAGATGACTTAGGAATTGAGATTGATGCATCGGTTCGTACAGAACGACTTGATTTACAGCAGTGTAAATTAGTAGAGATTGCGAAGGCAATGTATTGGAAACCTAAAATCCTGGTTGTCGATGAGACAACAACAGCACTTTCACAGGTGGGTAGAACATTGCTATACAAGCTTATGCGTAAGATGGCAGATGAGGGTGGCAGTGTCATGTTTATCAGTCATGACTTGGATGAGATGATGGAGCATTGTGATGCGGTAACTGTTCTTCGAGACGGTAACATAATCGGTTCCTTAAACAAGGATGAGTTCGATGGTAATAAGATGAAGGAAATGATGGTTGGTCGAGAGGTCAGCGGAAATTACTATCGTAATGATCAGGACCCATGTGGTGAGGAAGTGACTTTAAAAGCACATTGCATTACTACAAGAAAAGACTTGCTTTGCTTTGATCTGGAATTACATAAAGGAGAAATCCTTGGAATTGGTGGTTTATCAGAATGTGGTATGCATACAGTAGGTAAAGCACTTTTCGGATATGAGAAAATTCTTGATGGAAAAGTAACAGTAGGACAGAAAAATGTAGTTGTGAAAGATCCAGAAACAGCCATTGCCAATGGTATGGCTTATACCAGTAAGGATCGAGATCATGAATCTGTGGGACTTGCAGGATCTATTAGAGATAATATTTCATCAACTGGTTATAAGATTAACCGTTTGTTTGGACCAATTATTTCCTTTAGAAAAGAAAAGAAGTTTGTTCAGGATCAGATTAATGGTTTGGAACTGAAATGTGCATCTCAATATCATGGAGTGAATACCCTTTCTGGTGGTAATAAGCAGAAGGTTGTATTTGGTAAATGGATTGGTGCAGATGCAGATGTATTGATTCTTGATTGTCCAACAAGAGGTATTGATATTGGTGTTAAGGCGTCCATGTATCAGTTATTCTACAAGATGAAACAGGAAGGCAGATCTATCGTTCTGATTAGTGAAGAGCTTCCAGAATTAATAGGTATGTCAGACAGAATCTTAATCATGAAGGATGGTCAGGTTGTTCATGAAGCATTGCGTAAGGATAACCCAACAGAACATGATTTGATTAATTATATGATTTAGGAAAGGAGGAAGCTGAATATGAAAACTACATTTCTTAAAATAAAAGAAAGCCGTTGGACCAGCCGCCTGCTTTCCCCAATTATTCTAGTGTTGATTATCATTGCATTTTCCGCAGCAACAGATGGAAGATTTAGCAGTTCACGGAATATGACAATGATTATCCAGCAGGCATTGACAGTTGCAACAGTTGCAACTGGAGCAGTATTTATCTTCTCCACAGGCAATGTAAATATTTCCATGGGTGCAGCCACTGCATTGATTGCCACAATTGCTGCGAAAGTCTATATGAAGACAACATCAGTACCATTGATGATGATTGTTGCAGTTGTAGCAGGTGTAATTGTACTGGCTTTAACAGCATTATTAAGTACTTGGCTGAATGTGCGTGTTTTATATGTAACAGTTGTTATGATGACATTATTGGCATCTATACAGAAGAGTATCTTAGGAAGTGAAACAATTACACTGCCATATAAGATGACAAGTGCAATGAAGAATGCAGAAGTACCATTATTGATTTTTATTGGTTTCTTTATTTTCTGTACAATTCTTTTCCATTTTACTGGATTAGGACGAAAGTTACGATATATGGGAATTAACGAGACCTGTGCAGAATTAACAGGATTCAAGAAAAGCAGATATTTGTTACTTGGATTTATTATTGCTGGTATCGGTGTTGGTGCAGGTGCGGTGATTACAATTATCAGAAATGGTGCCATTACTGCAGATACTTGTGCAACATTGAACATGGACTGTATGCTGGCAATTGTACTTGGTGGTATGTCCTGTTTCGGAGGAAGCAGATCCCATACATTTTCAGCCGTCGTGGGTGCGGTGATGGTTACTGTATTGAATAATGGATTATTGATGCTGGGGGTTTCTAGTACTTTAGTTCAAGCAATCAGAGGTATTGTATTTATTATTCTTGTTTGCGCAAGTCAGACAAGACCAAAGGGGCTTCCAAGTAAGGAAGGCTAATTTTAGGAAATAGCGAAACTATATTGGCGGTTTAGAATGTCCATTAATAATGCAGTTTACACAGGCACGCTTTCGCTACACCTCGCTCGTTGCGTTACATAAGCTGATAAAGAACATCAGCTAAGTAACGACGGATCACTAGTAGCTGCTTAAAACTATATTATCACTGTACATTTAGATATAAACAATGAGTTTCGCAATACCCAAAATTAAAACACACAAAAGGAGAATTTATTATGAAAAAAATTAAAAAGTATTTCAGTTTATTGTTAGTTATTATGACTGTAACAGTATTGTTTGCAGGTTGTGGTAAGAAGGATGGAGCAGCTAGCGGTTCAGATGGAGAAGGCTTCGAAAAGATCAAGGTCGCATATGCAACAAATGCAGTAGATGAAACATTTGTAACAATGAAGACAGCTTATGAAACAGTTGTTGGCCCTACATTAAATATTGAATTCATGTTCTCAGAAGCATTATCTGATGCGGGTGCGATGACAACATTTATTGAAAATGCATATGCAGCAGGCTGTCAGGGTGTTATTGTGGATCTTGCAAACAGCATGGATCAGGCAGCAGCAGTATGTAATGATTTAGGTATGTGGTATGTAGGTATTGGTTCAGCAGATTCTAAAGAGAATATGGAGATGGAGAAGTATGTTGGTGTAACTGGTGCAGGTGCAGCAGGTTACGGTGCATCTTATGCAGAAGCAATCAAATCAGTAGTAAACGATGGTAAGCAGCACAGCGTATTATTAATGTCTGGAGCAGCTTGCTACGGAGCAACATCATTCATCGAAGGTACAGCAGGCTCATTAAAGGCTTTACAGGATGTTTATGGATTAAAGTATACAAAGGATATTAACGAACTTGCAACAACAAAGACTCAGATTGATGCAGAAAATGATAAGGGAATTAAGATTACAATTTTCCCTGGTATGCAGGATCTTGCAACAACAGTTTCACCATTATTACAGACAGGTAACTATGATGTATTAGTTGGTACATCTAATATCTATGATTCATTAGGTGTAGCAGTAGATGAAGTTGAAAAATCATTAAAGATGGATATTAAGTTCATTACAAGAAGTACATTCTCAAATGCAATCTCAGCAGCAATCAACAGCAAGGATTCACAGGGTAGTCCAGTAATCGATGCACTTGTTTGCCCAGGTACATTTGAAAGAGTTGCAGCTCCTATTATGATTAGAAATGCATTCGATGGTTTCGCAGATAAGATGCGTGGAGATGGACGTTGTAGCTATGTTGCAAAGAATGCTCCATTAGCAGTAACAAGTGTAGAACAGTATAACTCTTTAGCAAAAGAAGGTAATCCATATGCATTCATGACAGCAGATGATATTCTTTCATTAACAAATAAGAAGAATGCAGATGTAACATGGGAAACAATTGATAAGTTTGGTGAAGAATTAACAACAGAGAACATCTTAAAGAAGTTCAAGTAAGTCTTCATATAAAAAAGGATGAAAGCATATGAAAAGTGAAAATAAAATCTTAAAGTTTTTAAAAGGAATAGGAATTGCAGTAGCACTGCCTGTTGCTGTGCTTATCATCATGGAAATATTGATTGGCCTGTTTGCAGAAGGTCACGTAGTTAGCTCAATGCTTGATTTCAAGAACATGGTACGAGGTGCAGGAATCTCAGCAGCAATCGCATTTGCATTGTCCATGAACCTGACAAGCGGACGAATGGATTTATCCCTTGGTTCACAGCGTGTTGCAGCAACAATCGTCGGAGGCGTTGTTGCAACAAAGCTTGGACTAGGTGGTGCGTGGGTATTATTATTCGCAGTAATCTTCGGTATTATCTTCGGTGGAATCGTAGGAATTCTCTATGTTACACTTCGAATTCCTCCAATGGTTTTAGGTATTGGTGTTGCATGTATCTATGAATGTATTGGATTCGGATTAACCGATGGTGTTGGTCTTCGTCTGGTTGGTACAAAGGGAATCGATGTATTATCCAATGTGAACTTTACCATTGCAGTTGTTGCAGTTATTGTAATCTGTATGCTTGTATTTATGACATATACGCAATTTAGTTATAAGTTCAGAGCAGTACGAGGTTCTCAGCAGATTGCAAAAAATGCAGGAATCAATGTTTTCGTGAATGTAGCGATTTGTTATACAGTTGCTGGTCTTCTTGTGGCAATCTCAGGGGTGTTAGATGCATCCTTTGCAGGATCTATGACTGCTTCCATGGGATTAACAAGTAACGGCTCTGTTATGCAGAATATGTTCCCTATGATGATTGGATGTTCATTCCTTTCTAGATACATCAATCAGTCAATTGGTGTAATCTCTGCTGCAGTAGCAGTAAAGATTATGGGGATGGGTCTGACATGTTTCAATATGTCCGATGCAACAAGCGGAGTTGTGAATATGGCAATCTTCATCGCGTTCCTGGTGTATCAGGCAAATGCATATAAGATTGCACAGGCAAAATTAGATAAGAAGCGTATTGCAGAAGCAAAAGCTTACAAAGTGGCAAATGGATTAACTTAATCTAAAATCAATAACGAGGGACACGGAGGATGGAGGAAACAACCACCTTGTTCCTCGTTGTTTTTTTATAAGAAAGTAAATAACAAAATGATGTGTAGGAGAGAATTAGAATGGTAAATTTAAAAGCAAAGCCTTTTAATCTGAGTGATAAACAGATTGAATGGGTTAAAAATACAATTGATGGAATGACATTAGATGAAAAAATCGGACAATTATTTGTAATGCTAAAAGCAGTTCCAGGCGTTAATGAGGATATGATAAAAGGGACACTTGCACAGTCACACCAGGGTGGACTACGTTGGCAGGGCGGAGATAAGGAAACAGTATATCTTCAGAATACTACATACCAGAAGAACAGTAAGTTACCATTATTTATTGCAGCGAATTGTGATGATGGAGGAGTTGGTGCAGTGCCAGAAGGAACATTTGTTGCAACGGCTGCGGAATGTGGTGCAGGAGAAGGTACTAAGAATGCATATCATTTAGGATATGTTTCTGGTAAAGAGGCATCAGCAATTGGATGTAATTGGATGTTTAATCCGGTTGTAGATGTGTACAAGAACTGGAGAAATACCATTGTGAATACCAGAAGCTTTGGTTCGGATCCAGAAGTGGTTCTTGATAATGCCAGAGCATATATTAAAGGAATTAAGGATGCAAATCCGAATATGGCTTGTACAGCAAAGCATTTTCCAGGGGATGGTGTAGAGGAGTTAGATCAGCATCTTGTTATGGGGGTGAATAATCTTTCGGTAGATGAATGGGAGAAGAACTTTGGTTATGTTTATCGCTCTTTAATTGAAGAAGGATTAGAAGCCATTATGGTTGGTCATATTGCACTTCCAGAAATGACAAGAAAACTTGTTCCAGGGATTGAAGATAAGGATATTAAACCAGCTACGCTTGCGAAAGAATTATTAACAAATCTTCTTCGTGAGGATATGGGCTTTAACGGTATTGTTATTACAGATGCATCTCATATGGTAGGTATGAGTGCAATAGCTAAGAGAAGTGAAGCGGTTCCAGGTGCTATTATCGCGGGTTGTGATATGTTTTTATTTGCAAATGATATAGTAGAAGATATGGGTTATGTCAAGAAGGCATATGAAGAAGGTAAGCTGACAGACGAAAGATTAACAGATGCAGTTACAAGAATTCTTGGTTTAAAGGCTCATCTTAATATGAATAGTGAGAACAGAAATGTTCCTGATAAGGAAGAACTTGACTGTATCGGATGTGAAGAATTTCAGGGTTATGCGAAAGAAGCAGCTGAAACTTGTATTACCTTAGTGAAGGATACATATCAGAATCTTCCAGTTAATGTAGATGAGAAGAAGCGGGTATTCTTTGTATATGTAGGATCAACACCTACAACGAAGGGATACACAGGAGATCCAGTGAAGCAGGTAGTAATTGAAGAACTGGAAAGAGCAGGATTTGAAGTGGATATCTGCCCGAGCTATCATGATTTAGAAGTTGCTAACGGCGTTAGCCCAATGAACTTCGTAAAGATGTTAAATCATGAACCAAGAGAAGAATTTATAAGCAAGCATGATTTAGCGTTAGTAGTAATTAATGTTAAGGGATACGCTCAGGAGAACGAAGTAAGAGTGCGTTGGAGCTGCAACCATAGCTGTGAGCTTCCTTGGTACAACGAAGAGATTCCTACAATCGGAATGAGTCTCAACTACACCAATCACCTCATTGATGTTCCTCAGTTACATACATTTATTAATGCATATGCACCTAAGAGAGAACATATTCGTGCAGCAATTGAGAAGATCATTGGTAAGAGTGAATTCAAGGGAACAGCTGATGATTCTGTATTCTGTGGACGCTGGGATACAAGGTTGTAATGCAATTGTGAAATCTAGTATTTAAGATGTCCAACAATAATATAATTAACACCGGCACGCTTTCGCTACACCTCGCTCGTTACGTTACATAAGCTGCCAAGATGAACAGAGTTCATCTTATACAGCAGCTAAGTAACGACGGCTCACTAGTGCCTGCTTATAATTATATTATTATTGGACATCCATATACACATCGTGATTATCATGATTACATTCTGAAAAAGAAAAATAAAAGGTGGTGCTTGTATGATAGATTTAAAAGAGTTCAAAAAACAAAAGGATTTTCTCATTTGTGTGGACAGTGACGGATGTGCTATGGATACTATGGATATTAAGCATTTCAAGTGTTTTGGACCATGCATGGTGAAGGAATGGAAGTTAGAGCAATGGCAGGATGAGATACTGACCCGTTGGAATGAGATTAATCTTTATACGCTAACTCGCGGTATTAACCGATTTGCAGGACTGTCTATGGCATTATCTGAAATCAATGAAAAGTATTCCAAAATTGAGGGCGTTGAGGAGTTTGCGAAGTGGGTAAAGGTTGCGAAGGAATTGAGCAATGATTCTGTGAAACAAATGATGTTGCAATCAGATAATGGGATTTTTAACAAAGCTTTGTTATGGTCACTTGCCGTAAACAGAGAAATTAACGCATTAGCAGAGCACGAAAAGAAACCATTTGAAGGTGTCAAGGAAGGTCTTGCTGCACTTCACAAAAAAGCGGATATCGCAGTGGTCTCTAGTGCCAATAAAGATGCTGTTATTGAAGAATGGAGTCTATGGAACTTGATTAAAGATGTAGATGTGCTTTGCTGTCAGGATGCAGGAACCAAAAAGGAATGTATTGCGATGTTTAAGAAGCAGAATTATGAACCTGGACATATTTTGATGGTCGGTGACGCCGTAGGCGACAGACAGGCAGCAGAAAGTAATGAAGTGTATTATTATCCAATACTTGTAAAGCATGAAACAGATAGTTGGAAAGAACTGGTGGATATGGCTCTAGATAAATTCATAGGTCTGGATTATGCAGATTATGAAGCTCAGAAAAAGAAAGAGTTTGAAGAGAATTTGATGTAAAATGATATTTTATGAAATTTATAGAATAAATCAAGGTATAAGGTCGCTGATGTATTACTGTCAGTGACCTTACATTTTTTATTCTTATCATGTATTGTGTTTATTGTGTTTTCGAGGTAATGGTGCCTAAAAGTATAATTTTCAGTTCTCATATTGATAGAGAATAGTCATTTTATTTTTGTACAATTAAAAATAAAATGACTGTAGGAAAAAACTCATTAATGTAATCTAAAAAGAAAGGGACAATATGAGGTACAAAGCAATTATATTTGATATGGACGGAGTCCTGTGTTTTACAGATAAATATCATTATCGTGCATGGAAGCAGATGGCAGACAAAATTGATGTTTATTTTGATGAGAAAATAAATAATAGACTTCGTGGGGTGAGTCGTATGGAGAGTCTGAATATTATACTTAAAAAAGCAGATAAAGAGTATTCAGAACAGGAGAAAGAACAACTAGCGGATAGTAAAAATGAGATTTACAAAAAGCTTTTAATGAATATGACATCAGAAGATTTTTCTAGAGAAGTACGGGATACATTAGATTTATTAAGAAGCAGAGGATATAAGCTTGCCATTGGATCATCAAGTAAGAATGCAAAGTTGATTTTAAAACAGGTTGGTCTGCAAGACTATTTTGATAAAATCAGTGATGGAACGAATATTACGAAATCAAAGCCTGACCCCGAAGTGTTTTTAAAGGCTGCAGAATATTTAAATGTTAAACCGGAAGAATGTCTGGTAGTAGAGGATGCGAAGGCAGGTATCAATGCGGCATGTGCAGGAGGATTTGACAGTGTTGGCATAGGGGAAGCTTCTGGGTATGAAAAAACAACATATTCAATTGCACATTTTTCACAGTTGGCAAATCTAGATAAATTGAAAAGATAGTGGAGGACATATGATGATTGATTTAAAAGCAAGACCTTTTTATTTAGACGAGGAAGGAATAAACTGGGTTCAGACGACTTTAGACAATATGACTTTAGAAGAGAAGGTGGGACAAGTCTTTTGTCCAGTAGGTGTGACGGCAGAAGAAGACATTCTTAATCATCAGATTTTAGATATCGGAATCGGTGGGATTATGTATCGACCAGGCGCCAAAGAAGAAATTTATGAAGTGCATAAAAAGATACAGGATATGGCAAAGATTCCTCTTTTATTAGCGGCGAATACAGAATCCGGCGGGGATGGATTGATGTACGAGGGAACTTCCTTTGGAAAGCCCATGGCGGTAGCTGCTACTGGAAATGTGGAAAATGCATATCGAATGGGCTATGTAGCCTGTACAGAAGGTGCGGCAGTAGGACTTAACTGGTCTTTTGCTCCAATTGTAGATATTGATATGGAATTCCACAGTCCAATTACCAATGTTCGTACATTTGGAAGCGATATAGGGCAGATCATTGAATGTGCATCAAATTATATGAGAGGCGCAGATAAAGCAGGGGTAGCGGTTGCAATCAAACATTTTCCAGGAGATGGAACGGATGAAAGAGACCAGCATATACTGACAAGTATTAATAAGTTATCTTGTGAAGAATGGAATGCTACTTACGGAAAAATATATCAGACATTAATCAATGAGGGAGCCAAAACAATTATGGTAGGTCATATCGCTATGCCAGCCTATGTTTCAGCATTTAATCCAGAGGCAACAGCTAAAGATAAACTAATGCCAGCTACGCTTTCTAAAGAAATTCTGACCGATTTACTAAGAAATAAGTTGGAATTTAATGGACTTATTTCAACAGATTCTTCTTCCATGATTGGATTTATGGCGGCAATGCCAAGAGAACAGACAGTACCTATGACTTTGGCAGCGGGAGCAGATGTCATTTTGTTTAATAAGAATTTAGATGAGGATGTTTCATTTTTAATAAAGGGATTGAAAGAAAATCTTGTATCAGAGAAACGTTTAGATGAAGCGGTGACACGTATATTAGCAACCAAGTCAGCTTTAAATCTTCATAAAAAAAAGAAAACACATACATTGGTACCAGATAAAGCGCAAATGAAAATCATTGGAAATGAACAATTTAAAGAGTGGGCAAAAGAAGTTGCAGACAAGTCGGTTACGCTTATAAAAGATACACAACATTTGCTTCCGATTTCAAATCTGAAGTACAAGCGAATTTATATGAATTTAATTTCAAGGGAAACTGATCCTAATCAGAAGAATATTCAGATCGGAAGA
>JAQUVV010000002.1 GCA_028693195.1 Lachnospira sp. | reverse complement strand
TCATTTACAGAACGCATACATGTAATCAAACCTTTTGGAATTGTAATACAGTTTGATTCATCCGGTGCTTTGTTAATCACTGGCATAATGTCAATGGTCCAGCTTCCGATATCCACAATAACTGTCTTCTTAGAAAACTCTGTAATTCTGTCTGCCACCGCTGCATAGCACTGTGGAAATACTGCGGCACTCACTACTTCAATACAATACGTAATCTGTTCATATGCAAACTCCACATACTTATTTGCCGTTAGATACTTAATGAAATCTGCTTTCTCTGCTCCAAATCTTGTTAATGGAAGTCCTACTGCAAGAAACACCTTTGCTTCTGTCAGTCCTCTTCGTTTCAAAGCCTTTGCAACTGCCGCCAGTGTTAACAGATAAAATGTGTCATCCTCTGTCTTGGTATTCTTTACTTCCTGCCTTGTAGTTCCCACTCTGTAATATCTGCCCTGGTATTCAAGTGTATCTGCATACATTGCAGGTGTAGTTGTTATTTCTTTTACACCAGTTACAAAAACATCATTTGTTCCTTTCATCATTGACCAGCCATGATCAATTCCGATTATTTCAAGTTTACTCGTCATATCGTTGCTCCTTCCTTTTCTGTTCTCGTTTGTTCTTAGCTTTGTTATGTTCTGCCAGAATCTCTTTCCAACAGAAACCAAAACATGTTCCCACATCATTCCCATATGGACAATTTCCCTCCTTATCTTTTGGACAACGAGGCTTATGAGGTTTTCTTCGAGTAAATCTCTTTTCCTCTTCCTCAATAGGACATTTTCGAACCGCTTTGCACATTTTGTTTTCATAGTAATAACAATATTTGCAATCGTTCTTTTCTCTAAATTCCTTTTTCTCGATACGATACCGAATCTTTTTATATCGCTTTATGACATAATCCAGATTCAGCAGTTCTTCCTTATCTTTTTTACTTCTTGTAATATTCTCAAATTCTATATCCGAATTGATTTCTTTCACGAGCCTTACTAAATCTTTTTCATGCTCTATTCGTAAGCCTTTAAAATCAAACTGCATTGACTTCACCCCCAGTTGGAGAGAACTTCTTTGCAGCTAATTCTTCATATCTCCTTTCCGCATCTCCTGATGCTCTGCATATAGCAAGTATGCCTACATAACAAATTGCTACTGCAATGACTACAATTAGCTCTACTATCTTAATTGCCATTCCAATCCTCCTTTTTCTTATACCACTTGAGAATGCTTCTCAAGTTATCGCGGTGCTCCTCAAATGCTCATGCAAGCATGGCATTTTCATCGCTACTCGCGTAAAAAAAGTAGGACTAGATTAGCTTATAGATAGTGGCAACGAATTACCACGAGCTAATTTAGTCCTACTAAATTAATGATTTCTGTGTACTTAATAAACCAATTCACCCAAAATACCCTTGGTGTTAAATTAGTGTTACTAAGTTATTTTTCTTCAATTTTGATTTAAAACGGGCCCGTCCTTGTCAAAATCTACTGTATTTCACAGTATTTCTTCTTGGACTAAATCAGCTGGAACCCTTGTAATTACTGGCTCCTTACTAACCTAACACTAATTTAACACAATCCCCAGTCACTGAATTAGGCACCTGTATTCCTTGCTGGCTTCCTACTGCAAGTGGGCTGGATAACCCCAGCGGACGTGCCCCCTTTATTAGACACGCTTTCATTTTCTCTCCATAAAGAAACGGATCATTACCTTTCACAATCCCCCATTCCATCAACAATGCCGCTGCGCCAGTAACAAACGGTGTTGCATAGGACGTCCCTGATACACTCTTTCCTACTCGAAGCTGCACTCCAACTCCCGGCGCAACCAGTTCCGGCTTTGACATGACATAGCCACCAATCTGTGATACATATCCTCGACCCGAAAATGCCGCTGGTGTTCCGGTTCTTCCATTGTAGGCTCCAACAGAAATCACATTTTGAGCTGTAGACGGAATTGTAATACTAAGGCTTCCATCTGGACGTAAAAATCCTGTTCCAATATTCAAAGAACCAATAGACGGCATCCAGCAGTCATATCGTCCTTCCACAATGCGAATTGGAATAAAACGAATTTTCCACCCCCCTGAAAGAATGAATCCATTCGCACCTTCCGGTATCATATCAATATAAATTTCCTGCCGTGATGAATATGGAGACGGAAGTCCTCTGTATGTCAACACTGTTGTACCAAGCACATTAACTCGATTCACTGTATTATAACGACCGATTCTTCCCAGATTCCGTTCTCCAGGTGCGATAATTTCCACATCAAACTCATCCCAGAAATTTTTCCAAATCTGCATATTGAATGAGGCTTCATATTCAGAAATCACAAATTCGATTTCTGTTTCCCCTGTTCCTGAAACTACCCCTCCATTATGTGTTGCTCCTAAGCCTTCATTTCCAGTTCCCACACAGATTGAACATTTCCAAAGATTGGAAATCTCATTCATATATGTCTCTAAAAGACTTCTTCCTGTGTGGTCTCCATAATTATTTCCAAAGCTGATATTGACTGCTACCGGTTTTCCATATTCAATTCCTTTTTGAACCACATAATCCAACGCTTCCATGAGCTGCGTCGTTCTGGGGAACCCATCTGTGGTTCCAATCCCCATCTTTACAATGATCAAATCCGCTTGACTGGCAACCCCATCACGACCACAGGCTATCTGTGCAACATCTGTTCCATGTCCAAGTAAGTCACGTCCTGGGACGTCACTCCCTTGAATCTGCTGCTCTTTCACCATTCCCCTCAAATCTGATCTAGGCTCTACATTTACCTTTGATTTTCTATGGCTTGAATATGTTTTTCCCTCTGATTCCTGAATATCTCCCCGCAAGAATTGATTAATCTGCTCCTGATTCCACTCAATTCCTGTCTCCTGATCCCATATATTCAATATTCTCGTCGTTCCGTCTGCATTCCGGAACTGCTGGCTGGACAGATTGATTCCTGTATCAATCACTGCCACAATCACCCCTGCACCAAAAAGCTGATATGGATTATTCACTCCCTGCTGCACCTGATTAACACAGCTTGCCGACTTCCCTGCTGACAATTCAAAGAACAATCTCTTCGGCTTCTCCACAAATTCAATATAAGTCTCGTTGGCAATAGATTCCACATACTGCTGTGGCGTAATAATAATTGCATAGTTATTGCTCAATGTACGTACCTGAATATCTGGATAATCCACAAGTATTTCTTCTATATTTCCCTGAAAGCGCACAATAATCTCCCATGTTCTTTGCACTTCATTAAATCCTGTGCTCAAACTGGGAGATTTCTCTCGCTCTTCTTCATTTACTTCTAAGCTGACATTTAACAAGTTCTCAATTTTCTGTTCTGCCATACACTCTTACCATTTTGCTCTTTAGACTATCTTATGATTGATTTCTATTCATATATTCGGTATGCTGACATTTATTATAATTCAAATATTCCTACTACATTTATGCATAGAAAATCCTTATAAAACCTAGTCCTTTAAATCATCTGTCGCAGGATTATCTATCAATTCACCATTCTCCTGAAATCGAGAGCCATGACATGGACAGTCCCAGCTACGTTCAACCTCATTCCACTTTAATGTGCATCCCATATGTGGACACCTTTTCGATGAAAATGTAAGGATACTTTTCACTGCTTCAAATGCATTGATAATAAGCTGAGAACGCATCATGGTTCTATGCGGATCATACAGCTTTACAAAAGCATTTTCTCGATTAAGAAGCATGTCACGAACAATGATGGATGATGCCATTGCTGATGTCATTCCCCATTTGTTAAATCCCGTCATCACATAGAAGCCTTCCGTATATTTTCCATACATTCCTACATATGGTGCAGAATCAAGTGTCATACAGTCCTGTGTTGCCCATGCATACCGCTCTATCGCCTCAGGATAGTATTTCTTTGCAAATGCAGAAAGCACCTTCCAGTTACCACCATATTTACCAGTTCGGTGGTCACCTCCACCCAAAAGCAATAAATTCCTATAATTTCGAAAAGATAATCCATTGTCATCCTCATCTACATACATTCCGTGAACATTGAGCATTGACTGATATGACACATCTTCATCCCAACAATCTCTACTGGATGGTAATTGTAAACCTAACACATAGGATCTGCTTTGATACATTTTTAGAAAGTAAGCACCATGCTTGTTATTGATTGGAAAATGGGTTGCAACCACGATTCGATCTGCCATAATCATCCCATGATTTGTCTTCGCAAATCCTTCTCCCATTTCAACCACCTTGGTATGTTCATAAATGTGTAAGTCTTTCGCGATTTCAGCAAGGAACTTCAGCGGATGAAACTGTGCTTGATTCTTGAATTTTACTGCTCCCAAAATATCAAGTGGAATATCTACCTCCTGTACAAATTCTGCATCAAAGCCCATGGAATGAAGCGCCTTCACCTCGTCTTCAATTTTTGCCCTATCCCTTATTGAATACACATAGGAATCTTTTTTCTCAAAATCACAGTTGATTGTCTGACACATTTTCTCATATTCTCTAACTGCAAGTTCATTAACCCGAAGATACTGCAGTGCTTGATCCGCACCAAACTCCCGAATCAGCTTCCTATAAATCAGACCATGCTGAGAGGTAATCTTGGCTGTTGTATTCTTCGTGACTCCACTACATATTGTATCGGCTTCCACCAATGTGTAAGAAATTCCAGCCTTCATGAGCTGATATGCACATAACAAGCCTGTGATTCCACCGCCAATAATCAACACATCTATTTTCAAATCTTCTCTGAGCTGCGGAAAATGTGGCATTGCCACTGTGTCTGACCATACTGAATCCATCATACTCCTTTGTGGAGTTCTCTTTACATGAAAAATTTTTCTCTCCACCTACACTTTTTATTCATAGTATGGTCGGTTTTATGTAATTCTAAACCAACACGTAAATATATCAATTTGTTACTGTTTACCACGGTTCACAGCAGTCTCATTTCTGTTCTTTACTACTTCCAGATTATGAGCGCAGATGTCAAGTTGTCAATCCATGATGTATTATCAGGCCGATAGGTTTTCGTTAATGAATTAATAGAAATACATTTCAAATGCAGCCATGCTGTCCGCTCTGCATTCATCACTGTTCCGGCTGCACTAATACAAAAGTAGTCCCCACGATCTTTTCCAAGATACAACATAACATGACCATCCATAAAAAGAAGTGAACCGGATGGAAGCTGCTCTAATACTTTCTTTTTCTCCTGCCGAGACAATTCTGTCATTGATTTTTTCTCCACAGGCATCTCCTGCTGCCAAGTCGTATTTCTAGGGAGTTCCAGTCCAAAACATTTATACACATCTCGAATCAGACCTGAACAATCCTGTGAATGCAGCATTCCTCCCCATCCGTAAACATTTCCTAAAAACTTAAACACTTGGTTCATGATGTTCTCCAGGGTCATTTCCAAATATCCCACGGAGATATCTGCATTTTTCGGAATAAGAGCCATTTTCTTCGTAAATGTTCCATCTTCCATTCTTGCTGGCATATAAACCACATAGTTATAACTGACTGATCTTCCCTGCACACTTTCTGGTATCTCACTCTGTGGAACGAGCTGTAGTGATGCGCCCATAGACAACACTTTCCCTGAAAATTGAGGTGTTACATTCGAATACGGTAGCTGGATTTCTGTCCCTGTAACAAGAATAATTTCATCCGCATTGAATTTCCAAGCACATAACCACTGCTCCTTATCTCTACATACACCTACATGTTCTGCTTCCACCCATCCCATACAGTTGCTGGTCTTCACTAAATAGAATCTACCACTGGAAGATTTTGAAATAGCCACCATTGGCTCTCCTACACGAATGGATGATAACTGGTTATAATCTTCATCTGGTTCTAGTGGATCCTCCAGTAATAACGATGTTGTCGGATATGCTCTTAAATCTGTTTCCGTGGTACAGATTAAATACTCAACATTCTGTACAATTTTTGCAGAAGGATTTCTGGCCTCTATGGCCAAGTTAATGATAAATTCCTCCGTCAAAAGATTTCCATCCGCTTGATATAAACAGGACAATTCCGTCATAGAATCCTGTACTCCTGCTATAAGCGAGCTACTAATCCCCACTCCATCCACCTGCTCTTTTTCATTTTCCAGGTCATACATGTGGGTTGCTTTTGTTCTCAGTAACCGCTGATTCAAATTAAATATCTCATCCGTACTCATCAAAGTCTTTGCAGAATTCGACTCTTTTCGCGCCCAATAATCTGCCTCCATCTGCTGATAGGTAACCCCTGGAAATGTCTGAAGATTCCCATAATTCAACTTCTCAATGGTGGGAAATATTCCTTTCTGAATACAGATTACAATCACTCCAATCATAAATACTATTTTAAAAACGACCCACAAAGCAATTCCAGCTTTCATCAGTTTTCTAGGAATACAGCGATACACGCAGTCTATACACTGATTCGCGCAGGCTATGCACCTACCCCCAGCTTTTTGTTTGCATTTTTCCTGCATGATATAATTCCAGATTCTAATGTGGGGTTATTTATACTATATTTTGATGAAGGGAAAATAATACGAGAATATTATATCTGCAAATGGTTGGATGGAGATTCACGGTAACCAGCCTCGGACTGTTCCACCGATAACGGAAAAGAATCCCCCAGAGTGGCAGCTCTGGGGGATTCGTGGTGTAGCATATCTGCTACTGCTCTCTTTTTCTAGTAGCATTATAACATATGCTGCCAGACATATCAAGTATGTTCCCTTATATTGATTTTATACAATTTCCCAATCTCGTCGTCCGTTAATCTCCGATACTCCCCTGGTTTCAGACTCTCATCCAGCTGCAATTCTCCAATTGCTATTCTTTTCAACTGAAAAATCTTACACCCCACTGCTCGAAGCATTCTTCGCACCTGGTGCTTCTTTCCTTCTGATATAGTCAACAATCCAGATACTACCTGATCATCATGAAGCGGAATTGGAATTTCATCGGCAAACTCATGAACCATTCCCTGCTTTAAAATCTGTAATTTAGCAGTTTTTGTAATCTTCGTTTCTTTCATGTCCGATTTATTCAATCGTTCATTCTGACGAATCGTATACTGACTTTGAATATCTATTCCAGATTCTATTTTACTGACATCCTCCTCTGACAATTCTCCCAGTGCCCAGAAAAAATATGTCTTTTCCATATGATGTTCTGGGTTCATCAGCCAATGATCTAACGCTCCATCATTGGTCAATAGCAAAAGCCCTTCCGTGTCCTTGTCTAATCTTCCTACCATAAACAGACCACCTTTCTCTTCTTCTGAAAAATAGGAAAGAACAGTCTTCTCTTTCTCATCACTTCTAGCAGTAACGCATCCCTGCGGCTTGTTGAACATATAGCAGACTGTGCCTGCATGCTTCACTATTTCCCCGTCACAAGTAACCTGATCCATATTCACGTCTACATCATAGGTTGCATCTGTCACTCGCTGTCCATTGACAGTTACCATGCCCTCCGAGAGAATTCCGTGAACCTTTTTTCTCGTTCCAATATGCGATTGTGTCAGATACTTATCTAGTCTCATAATTCTCCTCGTGCTGCGACTGCTCTATATTTCTTATCTCTATATAATTTACAACCATGTTCACGCGTACATTCACATCAGCACCCCATTCTACACAGGTCTATCCAGATATCAGTAATAAGTACACTAGCAAATCCTTGGCAGTCCCTCTCCTTGCAAAATATCTAGATTTCTTCGTCCACCAATTCTCGTTCTTAAAATCAATTTTCCAGCTTCATCCATGTCCGATTTTTTCACACATCCGATGATTGCTGCATCTTCCCCATACTCTGCCTGCCTAATAAGTTCTAATGCCTGATTTGCCTGATTTTCTGGTATAATCGCAACCAGCTTTCCTTCATTTCCCATATACAATGGATCTAATCCTAACAATCCCGCAAAATCTTTCACCTGGCTACTAACTAGAATTGCTGTTTCGTCTAATTCTATGGTACATTTTCCGCTTCCTGCCAACTCTTTTAACACTGTTGCCAGACCGCCTCGAGTCACATCCCTTAGTACATGGACATCAATTCCACCTGCAATCAGACTATGCACAATATCATTTAATGGTGCATTGTCGCTGACAATGGAATTCTCAATTTCCATACGACTAGCCAAAATTGTTGCATGATGATCTCCCAGATTTCCTGAAACAATTATCACATCCCCATCCTGACTCTTCTTTGCAGATATGTCGACATTTTCATCAATAAACCCTACACCCGCTGTGTTAATAAAGATTCCACCAGTGCCTTCCACCACTTTCGTGTCTCCTGCAACAATCTGAACACCAGCTTCTTTTGCTGTTTCTGCCATAGATTTTACAATTCTCTTAAGCTGTTCAGTGTCTACTCCTTCCTGCAGAATAAATCCGCAGGTAATATACTTTGGCTCCGCTCCACGCATTAACAAATCATTGACAGTCCCGCAGATACACAAGCGTCCAATGTCTCCTCCTGGAAATTCTAACGGGGTCACCACAAAGCTATCCGTTGTCATAGCAATCTTCTTACTCCCAGCAATGACTGCGCTATCCTCCATCTGAGACAATATCTCATTATCAAATGCTTTCGCAAATATTTCATCTATCAGTTCCCCAGTGGCTTTTCCGCCACTTCCGTGTGCCAATGTAATCTTCATATCACAATTCCATCATGCTATTGTTAGCATGCCCCTCTTTTTTGTATTAATTGAAATCTCCATTCTTACAATACATCACAAACATTTGGCTTTAGCCGAAAATCTATGTAGTAATTGATCAGGAAATACTATATCTCGTTGCACAGCTTCCCTCCGCCGACACCATACATGCCCCCTGTGGATTCTGTGGTGTACACGCCTTTCCAAATAACGGACAATTCTGCGGTTCTATCTTTCCCATCAATACCTGGTCGCAACAGCAACCCTGATTCTTCTTATGATCCTCAGTAAGATTCCTACTACCTGCATCAAATCGCAGATATTCAGGCTTTAAAACTTTACCTGAATTCGGAATATTTCCCATCCCTCTCCATGTGGCATCGCATTTTTCAAAGTATGTATCTACTTTTTCCTGTGCCATAAGATTTCCTTCTGATGTAACAACAGAAGGATAGTAATTCAATACCCATTCTGCACCTCTGTTTTCATCATAAATTTCCGCGGACCGCTTTGCGTCCTGCTCTTTCACTATATGCATGTCCGTATGTAGTTTGTCTTTTCTTAACTTCTCCACCTGATATACTAAGCCGTAGATTGCCACCAGTAATTCTTCTGCCTGAAATCCTGCAACCGCCATTGGCTCCTGATATCTTGATGCTACTGGTGCAAATGCATCACTTCCCGTAACTGCGCAGACATGTCCCGGTGCTAAGAAGCCATCCACCTTAGCTCCGTGGCTCATAAGCCAGTCTATAGCTTCCGGCATCGTTTTCAGTGCCGTCAGAATCTGTACATTTTCAACATGCTGTGCAAGCAGCTGTTCAATCAGTAATGCATATATCGGCGTCGTTGTCTCAAATCCCACTGCCGCAAATATGTAATGGATTTCCGGATGTTCTTTTGCCAGCTTAATGGTATCCATCGGAGAATAGACCATATGTACCTTGGCTCCTTCTAACTTTGCCTCATTCAAGCTTTCTCTGCTGCCAGGCACCCTCAATAAATCACCAAATGTCACCACGCAGGAATCTGGTTTCTTTGCCAGTTCAATCAGTCGATCAATGTAGGCTGTCGGCGTCACACAAACTGGACAGCCTGGGCCTGAAACCAGTCGAATCTTTTCCGAGATTATAGACGGAATCCCATTCTTCGCAATGGCTGCTGTATGGCTTCCGCAGACCTCCATCAGTGTCACTAGATTCCCATCATAGTTCTTAAGCTGATTGATAACTCTATCAATCCCCTGTTCCACTTTCTGTTCTGTTCCCTGCTCCACCTCTCTAGATTGCATAGCCTTCCACTTCCCTCATCAAGTCTATCAATTCCTCTGCTTCCTGTTGTTTCATAACCTGAATCACACATCCTGCATGAACTAGAACATAATCATTGATTTTCACATTTACCAATCCAGTTACGGCATTTACCACATTTCCATTAAAATCCACTTTTGCTGTTCCATTATTTATTTCAATCACTTTTCCCGGTATTGCTACGCACATAATTTTCCTTCCCTCTTTCATTGTTCATCGGTCTCTTAACTCTTTTTCTTCTCTGAGGCCGAGTCTTCCTTTCATTCATCGATCTCTCAACTCTTTTTCTTCTCTGAGACCGAGGATTTCCTTCATTCATCGGTCTCTCGTATCTTTTTCTTCTCTAAGACCGAGGCTTCCCTTCATTCATCGGTCTCTCAACTCTTTTTCTTCTCTGAGGCCGAGGCTTACTTTCCTTCATCATGTTTTAATGCACGAATACTTCCTAAATATGCCTGTCCTAAGCACAATCCACCGTCCCCGGCAGGCACTTTCTCGTTAATATACACATTATAGCCATTCGCTTCCAGAAGCTCAATGGTTTTATCCAGTAAAATGCGATTCTGAAATGTACCTCCTGACAAGGCAATCTGGTCAAACAGATGCTGTCCACCATGGTTCCCCTCTAATCCTATAACCGTCTCCAGAATCCAATCTGCAATAGCATTAATAAGTTCTAATGCCAGACTTGCTCTGTTCCTCCCGATATTCTTTGATTCCAAAGCTTCTATCTTTACGTTTTCCCTGTTTTCTTGAAACAGTCTTTTCAAAATCTGCGCTAGCAATCCCGCTGTATCTCCCACAAGTACATGATTTTCTTCTTGTATAGGTATATGTAGCCTATGACTGACTGCGGCTTCTTGACTATATACAAGATTTTCCCAGTCACTATCATCGCAATTTCCTAGTGATTTGGCTGTTTCTTTGACACTCAATGCCTTACATGCCTCGTATTCCAATTCGATGGCTGCTTCACCTTCATAATCATTATATGTACAGATTCCAAGCAATGCACTGACACAATCAAACAGTCTTCCCATGGATGTGGAGGTCACCGTGTTGATATTCATGTCTATTGCCTTTGCAATCATCTTGCATTGATCTTGATTCAAATCCGCCACATCCTGCGCGAACTCTATTGTTTCATTTATATAAGCAGAAGTGGTGGCTTCACACATATCCTTGAGATTATGAAGAAATCCCATGCATATGGTTTTCGCATTCTTACTTCCTTCATCCCCACCTATTAATTTCACAGGTTTTAAATGCGCCACTCGTTCAAATGTAGCTCCCGCACACAGCAAGAACTCACTTCCCCAGATTGTGCCATCAGTTCCATATCCCGTTCCGTCAAATGCTATTCCAAGAGTTCTCCCTTTCAATCCATGCTCCGCAATGACTGATGCAATATGTGCATGATGATGCTGAACCTGCATTGCTTGACTCTTGCTCATTAATCGTCTTGAAGAAAAATATCCCGGATGTAAATCACATATAAAATTCTTTGGCTGAAATCCAAACAAACCTCTCATCCTGCTCAACTGATTCTCATATAATTCCATTATAGAAGCATCCTGCAAATCGCCTAGGTACTGGCTCATATATGCTCTCTTCCCATTCACAAAACAAAATGAGGATTTTAGATCTCCACCCGCCGCAAATATCTCTCGCATATCACTTTCTAAATCTTTTTCTGAATCATTCTTTTCTTCCATAAGCATGTCCGATTTATTCAATTTATCATCACAATCTTCTATCATGTTTATCTCAATTGGTTCAGGGACATATCCTCTGGAACGGCGAATCATTTGAGTCCTGTTCCCTCGCACCGCTCTTACAATCGAATCATCCAAAGGCGACAGAATTTCTCGGTCATGAGAGAGAATTCCTACGTTAATCTCTGGAGCAAAACCAGAATTAAAATCTGAGCCTTTGGAAAACTCTCTAAACCACTCAATCATCTTCTTATCATCTGTAATAATCGGCTCCCCAGATACATTTGCACTGGTCATAATCAAAGGTCCACAATCACGAATCAACATGATCTGTAACGGATTGCAAGGCAGCATTGCCCCAAGATATGGGCTATTGTCTTCTCCCGTTGGATCAGCCTTTTTCTTTAGCAATACAATTGGCCTGGCAACGGATGTCAGCAGATGTTCCTCTTGTAGTGATACCTCTGCCCAGCTTCGCACCTGTTCAACACCCTGAAACATCACTGCAAACGGTTTCTTTTCTCTACCCTTCAACAGTCTTAACTTTTTCACTGTATTTGCATGATCTGGTAGACATGTGAGATGAAAGCCACCAATGTCCTTCACCGCAAGTATTCCTCCAAACTGAAGAAGCTGAACTGCTTCCATGTATGCTTCATTTCCTAATGAAGGTATTAAACTTTCAGATTCTCTTTCAATGTTTTCTGTATCATGACTCCGAGCAATGATTTGAGGACTGTAAAACTTCAATACCGGTCCACATTCGTGACATGCAATGGTCTGAGCATGTCTGCGAATATTATTTTTCTGTGTATACTCATTCTCACAATCTGAACACATAGGAAAAATCCTCATAGTTGTATTCTCTCTATCATAAGGGATTTTTCGAATAATGCTATATCTTGGGCCACATGCCACACAGCTGATAAATGGATATCGAAAACGTCTGTTATCTTTTTCGAACAATTCTTTTTCACAACGTGGACAGGTTGGTAAATCAATCGGTATCATCGGTGCCTGCACTTCCTCACCAGTTCTACCATCACTTTGACCTTCCCCATGCTTCTCACTGCTTTGGATAATTCGAAAGCTCTGCTTATCATCCTCTGTCCGCTTTCCATTGTAATTTTCATGACACCTTTGCCTATTATCTAATTCTTTCTCTGCATATGCATCACATTTCTTTTCCCACACATCCACAGAATCCACGCGTGCTCCTGCTAGTGCTCCATTGCGCAGTGTATGTACAAAAGAATCCACATCTGAGGTCTTCCCTTCTGCAGTAATCAACACAATTCCGTCTGCGTTCCGTACTGTTCCATTTATGTGAAATTGTTCTGCAAGCCTTGCCACATATGGTCGATATCCAATTCCCTGTACCATTCCTGTAACTGCAATTTCCACGCTCTGCTTCATTGATAAACTCTTTCCATTCACACTTCCTGTGAAATATAATATAGTATTGATTTTACCATATTTTTAATAAAACAACTATGTATATTACAAAACGGAGCAGTTTTCTGCTCCGCTTACATTCCTTATATCCTTACACATATCACAACTATAAATTTTTCCCTTTTATCATTGAACTTGTAGTATCATTGATTGCATACTTATGCTACTAATTCATGATTCAATTTTCTACAATACATATATATACGTTTTTTCTGTCTGTCAATCTCTGAATCAAAATTTCGTTTCAATTTAGGCTTGTTCCCACAAATCAGAGCATCTATGGCCAACTGAAATAACTCACTAAGTGCATACATGTTATCAATCGTTGGCATACTTAGTCCATTTAACCAATG
The DNA here is from genome assembly GCA_028693195.1 of Lachnospira sp. Taxonomy (GTDB): domain Bacteria; phylum Bacillota; class Clostridia; order Lachnospirales; family Lachnospiraceae; genus Lachnospira. Next base: position 35,619 of record JAQUVV010000002.1, on the reverse strand, counting down.
ATATACGCTCTGAGGACTTCCTAAACCCAGATATATCTGAACATCCTTAACTGAAATTTCCTGTCGATCCATAATCTTCCGTAAATTAATACCTGTGTCTCTTTTATTAATTAATGGAAACATGATTTATCCTCCTAGAATTGAATTTTGCGAATCCTTTATATTCTACTTTTCTTAATTGTCAAACTATATCCCATAGAACTCAGGTATCGAATAACCGTATCCAGCGTTCCACCCTTTCCTTTTTCTAATCTACTCACAGATTGCTGCGGAAGACCGGAACGAACGCTTATGTCTTTTTGTGTCAGTTCATTATTTTTTCTTGTATCTATCAATTCTTGTTTAAATTTCATTTCAGCTAAAAACAGCTCATGCTGTTGTCTAAGTTTCGCATCAGAATCCATTAATTTCTGAATATAGTCCTTTTCTTCCTTTGCATCGCTCATTCTTAACATACAGTTCCACCTCTTAAATTATTTTTTCTTTTTCAGCCCTTTTTATCGCCGTTGAAAGTTCTTTAATTTCTGCTTTTCCTTTTTGCTTTTTACAAATATGAAGAAATGCAACACCTTCTTTATTGATGACAACATACATCATTCTTGTCTGCGACACCTTTATTTCCCATAGTTTTCCACGTAATTGTCTGGTATTGATTTTTTCAAATGCTTCTATTCCACGCTCTCGAATTTCATTTCTTATTTCATATATTTCCAGTTGTTCTTTTTTAGGTAACTTATCAATATATGTTTTTATAAGATTCTTTCCACCACTTGTAGTATAGTCGTATATTACCATTTCTCATCCTCATAATACATCAATATTGATGTACTGTCAAACGCAAATTTTGCTAGTTTTTCTTTTATAAATAAAAAGATTCCCTAACACTGTTACTTTATAATAACAATATTAAAGAATCTTTTCCCTTTTGTCATTGAACTTGTAGTATAACTCCTAATCGTGTCTTTCATCCATATTCTCATAGCACTCACAAAATCTGGCAGCAAATGCAGGCTCTTCCCCAGCAACATACAGATGTGAGATATCCCCAAAGGATGACATTCGAAATGATGCAATTCCTTTTCTTCTCTCTTCTGTAACCAGTGTCGTGACTGAAGTTGGTGCTGCACACATTCCATGCCACAGAACCATCGGCGATACGCCAAGCAGATGACTGAGCAGCACGCATTCCAATCCAAAATGGCAAAAGAAAACAATCGTGTCCATGTTTCCTTTTTCTACACGATAATATTGCTTTTCTCTCTTGTAGCCATGTTCTTCTAACAGTGCATCAAATTCCGTTGTAACCCAGTCATACTCTTCCTGAACACGAGCATTCTTCATAAGTTCTACATCTGCCCAGCTATCTTTCTCATAAAAGTATTTCTGTTCCGTCCAATCAGCAGGCAGCCAGTCCCACGCACATCTCATCCCATCAATATGTGGTTTCTCTATCTTGGGTTGAAACTCTCGAAGCCATTCCTTCACTTCTGCCTCCCGATTCAGCTTTTTTAATATCAGGCTCGCAGTATCCTTTGCTCTCCCTAACGGAGAAACATAAAAGTTCTTCACATCCAGCTTACATATCCGTTCTGATAAAAGTTCTGCTTCTCTCCAACCCTTTTCTGTCAATGAATCAATGGAATAATCCGGATCTCCGTGTCTAATAATTAAGATTTTCATATGTGCTCCTATTCTAATTGTCATTTATATTTATTTGTAAGTTTACTATTAATACACACATTTCATAAAGGTAATCTTATATGTTTTCACATTTTTAATTTGTTAAATCTTTCAACCAGAAATTTTGCCACACCATCCTTATTATTCCCGCCAATGACAGATGTCGCAATTTTCTTTAATTCTGGCACTGCATTTGCCACAGCATAGGCTTCATCCGCCATCTCGAACATATCAATGTCATTCTTCCCATCGCCAAACACCACCAGGTGATTGCATTTGTAATACTCCATCAACTGCTTAATTGCATGTGCCTTCGAGACACATTTGGGTAAAATCTCCAGCCATTGCTCCTTGGAATAAATATCCACCTGAAAAATGCAGTGAAATTGATTCTGATACTTCTTATAAAGTTCTGTAAGCTTTCCCTTTTCATCGATACATGTAATATAAAATGCAGTTCCATTATGAAGCGCATCTACACTCTCAGCCGGCCTGATTCTTGGATCGTTCTGTCTGGAATCAACAAAATCTTGAACTCCTCGGCTCATTTTAGACGCTACAAAAGACATTTTTTCCTGACCGTCAACCATGGCATATACAATAGGATAAATGTCATGTTGCAGTAAATCGTCAATGATTCCATGAACTTCCTCTCCAAAATAATTATCTAACATGACAGAACCGTCTTTATTGTTGATAATCATAGACCCCGTATATGTAATAACTGGGATTTCCGCATTTAACCCCTTCGTCACCTTCGATGCCGTAATAAAAGACCTCGCAGTCGCATAGGAAAAGAGCATCCCATCACGCACTAGTTGATTAATTGTTTCATTGGTAAAATCTGATGTACATTGACTACTCTGTAATAATGTACCATCTAAATCTGATATATATAGTGTTTTCATATTTTGTACCATGCCTTATCCTGCCCCTTTACTGTGCCAACCAGATCTTTGCTTTTTCAAAATCCTATATAAATGCAATCTGAAAACATTCATATATTTACTATTATATATAAAATTCTAATCAAAAGAAAGGTCTTCTCAATTGTTAATTTCTCGATATTTTTTCCAAAACAACATATAATCTTCCAAAAAGATTGATTGTCAATCATCCTAAAATCAATTATAATTTTCCTAGATTAATTTCAGTAAACCTATATAATACCTTAAAAGAAAGCACTAGAAGTCCTATGAATCAAAACAACACCAACACCTGGAATGGAAAATCCTTTGTAGACTGTATAAAAGATCTCACCGATAACGGCGCCTTTGAAATCTGGTCTCCTGTTAATACTCCAGATTATAAACAGAATATCTATATCCCATATATGATGAACGATGCCATGGAATGCTATTTTATCCTAGGGCAAGCAACTCTGGTGGGACATTTCGACAGAACTCTGATGTCTGAAACTTGTGTATCCTATGAAGAGCAAGCAAATGCTGATTCTCGTCATCTGCTTGTTGTCAAACAAGGAGATGAAAACACTTGTACAATCTGGTTTTCTTCTGTAGAAATCAAGCAAGATCTATATCGTTTTGATGAAATCTGTCATTACTGGCGATCAGGTAATGAGCAGTGGAGTCAGATGACTTACATGATTGGAACGATGTATGACAAATTCCTCTTCAACGGCAGTAATGTATGTAATTCAACAGAACAATCTATTATGCACCTTATCGAATTCGCTCCTTTTCGAGCATTCGCACCTACTCCAGCTCTGTTTGAAGAATTATACGATAACACTTGGGACGGACTTAAGACGATGATTTCTCTTGCAAAAGAAGCCAAAGATTACCGCTACTATATCCTATGTAAATTATATGGCAAGCTTTCCTCCCCATTCTTTGGACAATTTCTTGGACGTATGCTGATGAATGGACTGACGAAGAGATGTCGTTATCCTCTGTATCAATTAATATATAAAAAGGCAATCAAAGGTGCTAGTTCCTATCCTGCCCGCCATTATATGAATCCATCTGAGAATGAGAAAATCACTAATCTACGTTTCAACACTCATGAAAAGATGATTCAGGCTGGATTTACCGGAACCTATCCAGAATACACCCAGGTCTTATCCCCGGATCAATCCAATATACATACCAAATCTATATATGTAAGAATCACCGAAGAACAGCCCTTTACAATTATGGACTGGGAAGATATCACTTTTTCACAACGCTTTATGGTTTCATATAGCAGTGGTACAAAGAACAATTTTAACTTGGGATTCTTTCATAAAAAAGGATTATCACATGATGTATTGTCACCTGATGATTTCTTTAAAAAGCTTGCCTCCAATTAATGATAATTTCAATTATAACAATGATTTTCATAACGCAAATAAGCGGTTGCACGAAACATTCATGCAACCGCTTATATTAATATATATTATTCTCCAATGCATCCAATCAGTGCCTTGACAGTGCCTTCAATTCCAAACTTCGAGCTATTAATACAGATATCATAGTTTCTGGAATCTCCCCACTTGCCTTCACTATAAAAGTTATGGTAAGTGCGACGCATCTTATCTACGCTCTTCATCTTCTGAAGTGCCTCTTTCTCTTCCAAATGATACTTCTGAATGACACGCTGCTTCTTGATTTCAACATCACCTCGTACAAATATACTTACCAGGGCTGGATTATCTCGAAGAATATCTTCTGCACATCTTCCTACAATCACAAAAGATTCCGCCTGCGCTTTCTTTTTTAAGAAATCGAATGTCAGCTTTGCAATCTTATCCTGAAGAGGCATCGTCCATGCATCCCGCTCTGTTGCATATGTAAACAAACTCATTGGCTTCTCATCATATTCTTTTGCAATCGTCTCATCAATATTGCCTTCTTCGTTCAGATACTGAAAAATCTCTTTGTCATACAGAGGAATTCCGTAATGCTTTGCAATCATTTCTGCAATCTCATGTCCTCCGCTGCCATACTCACGTCCAACCGAAATAATTACTTGTCTTTCCATAATGACCTCCGTTCTCACTGTTCCCAGTATGTTTTTCTAATGTCACGAGCACCAATAATTGTACATATATTATAGCTTTTTTCCTATATAATTACAATCAATCTTTCAAATATATCTCACACTCCACAATCATTTATGCAGTCAAATCAACGTAGAATATCACCTTTACTCTCTTGTTTCTTTCCAACTTTCCCTGATATCGTCCAACAATTTCAATGTTCCTAAAGACATCTCTGGTGTGAATATATCCGATGCACATTTTCCAGAATTAACGCACCTGCTCACCTCTCGAATCTCATACTCGAATCCAGTAAAGTCAAATGGGATATTCACCTCATATTCAGTACCGTCGTTCAACTGTAATCTCATAGATTCTGCCTTCTGAAAATCAGGCAGCTCAATCATTCCTTCAGTTCCAACAATAACTGCTCTTCTTTCCATACTCAATCCAATAGAAGTCGTAACAACACCGTATGCGCTGGTATTCTCCTCATAGGCTCGGTCTTCCTCCGGCAAATGGCGTTGTACATTTGAAGTATTTGCTCCATACATCAGGTTAATCACGCTGAAATCATCTGTGTCAAATTCATTCATATGCACATGACTGGTAAATGATGTTGGATTTTCCCCCATAATCATCTGCATGAATCCCAAATTATAGATTCCAATATCCAGCAGGGCACCCCCGCCTAATTCTGCCTCGAATTTTCTTGTTCTTCTTGCTCCTTTGGCGATAAATGCATATTCGCTGCGTGCATATTTCACGTATCCAATTTCTCCACGTTCGATGATGCTTCGCATTTTCTGCAATACTGGCAGAAATCGAATCCAGAAGGCTTCCATTATGAACAAGCCTTTTTCCTGTGCCAATTCATACAATTCTTTTGCCTCATCTGCATTCATTGTGAATGGTTTTTCACACAACACATGCTTTCCAGCTATAAGACACATTTTTGTATGCTCATAATGAAGGTTATTCGGTGTCGCTATATATACTGCTTCTATCTCTTTCAGCTCAAGCATTTCAGCATAAGAACCACAAGCTGACGGAATCCCATATTCCTTTGCAAATGTTTGTGCACGCTCTAGATCTCTTGCAGCAACAGCAATCAGGCTCTCATCCTCACTGTTTTGCTTCATATCATTGACTGTTTTCGCAAATTTATTCGCAATGTTGCCTGCACCAATTATGCCCCACTTCATATAGATTCCTCCAGTTCATTTTATTCCACTTCAATTCCGTCCAGTGTCACTTCATTGCCAGACTCCGTTGGATTTCCTTCGACTCCACAGTTTGGGCACTTGTAATCCAACAGCTTCTTCTCAAAGACTTCTCCGCAAGCTGGACATTTTAACATAGATCTTGTCACAGTCACATGAAACTTCGCACCCTCACAGATTGTTCCAACTGCTGCCTCATCAAAATAGTTCTTCACAACTTCTGGAGAATATCCAGAGCTTTCCCCAAATGTTACATTTAATGCAGTCACTTTCTTTGCATTCTTTTCCTCTGCCTGTTTACAAGCTTCTTCCACCCAGGCTACTGCTTTATGATATTCATGCATATTATATTATTCTCCCTTTTAGATTTATTTTCATATTTCACTAGATTATTTCTTTGTGTCTTTCCTATCCTTCATTATTCACTTCGCATATATAAATTGCTCATCTATTATTATAAAAATTCTATCACAATATCACCTGTTATATCACAATTCGCACCTTTGGTGCTTACCGTTGCTTCGCAACTATCGTGATCGACATTCGCCGTTCGCCAAAAGTGAGCAAGCTCCCTATGGCTCTCTTGCGCTCATTATATCATAGAAATACACTTCTTCGGACAGTTCTGCTCGCACAATCCACATCCGATACAAGTATCTGCATCGACTTTCCACACCTTCTGCTCTCTATCCACCGTTAGTGCACTTACTGGACACTTTTTTGCACATAAGGTACAGAATACGCACACAGATGTATCTGCCTGTGGATGTAAGCCTGCGCTTCCTGACGTAGTTGTCTTTCCATCCTCAGCCGCATTTCCTGCTACAGCAGTCTTTCCAGTTGCAGCTGTCTTTCCGGTTGCAGTCACAGTTTTCTCCACAACTGGTTTCTGATGTACCTCTGCCTGCTTCTCTGGCTGTGGTTCTGGATATCCCGGAACCATGGACAGACATTTCTTCGGACAGACCTCTGTGCAATATCCACACTGCACACAGTCAAACCGCTGAATAGACCAGGTCGAAGCTGCTCTGTCCACTTTGATTGCTCCTGGAGGACAATTTCTCATACACATGCCACATAAGATACAATCGTCAATATTAATGGCTACGTGTCCACGAGTTCGCTCCGGATATTCCCTTGGAACCTCCGGATATTTTGTTGTTGCCGGCTTGGAGAACAGATTCTTCAATGCAATTCCTGTAAAACTAGCTACTTTTGACATATTTTATCTCCATTCTTGCTTTTCCCGCAAATATTATTATCGTTCCGTACAGCTGATACATGGATCAATGGTCAGAATCAGAATTGGCACATCTGCGAACTGTGCTCCCTGCAAGGTTTGTAACATTGCTGGCAGATTTGCAAATGTCGGTGTGCGGACTCTCATTCTATCTAAGAACTTACTTCCATTGGCTCTTACATAGTAAAATGCTTCTCCACGTGGCTGTTCTACACGCATGAAATATTCTCCATTGGGATTTCCCTTCACTGGGACGCTGATATCTCCTGCTGGAATCTTAGCCACAGCCTGCTTGATAATCTGTATCGCCTAAAAAATTTCTCCGATTCGAACCTGACATCTTGCGTAGCTGTCACATTCGTCACTGGTAATAATATCGAAATCAATATCACTATAAGCCGCATATCCGGTCTTTCTCATATCAATAGCGATTCCGCTGGCACGCATCATCGGTCCCACTGCTCCCAGCTTTAAAGCATCTTCCTTGCTTAACTTTCCAACACCCACAAGACGACTTTTCACAGAATAATCATTCAGAAAGACACTGGTTGTTGCCTTTAGTTCTTTTTCCATTCCATCTAAGATTTCTACGAAATTCTGCAACATATCCGCCGGCATATCCTTTAATACACCACCAACCTTATTCACAGAGAATATGACTCTTCCACCTGTTGAAATCTCGAACATATCCAAGATTTTCTCTCTGATTCTCCAACTCTGCATAAACAATGCCTCAAAACCAAATGCATCTGCAAGAAGTCCAAGCCATAGCAGATGGCTGTGGAGTCTTGACATTTCACACCAAATGGTACGCAGATACTTCGCCCTGCTTGGAACTTCCACATTCATAATATTCTCAAGGGCATTACAATAACCCATGCCATGCATAAAAGAACAGATTCCACAGATTCGTTCGGTCACATAGACCATCTCATTAAAATCCTTTTTCTGAACCAGACTTTCCAATCCTCTATGTACATATCCGATGGAAGGTACTGCCTCCACAACAGTTTCGTCTTCCATCACCAAATCGAGATGAATTGGCTCTGGCAGTACGGGATGCTGTGGGCCAAACGGAATTACACTTCTCTTTGCCATATCTTACACCTCTTTCTTCTGATTATCAGCTACAGTATTCACCTTATTCACATTCCCTGATGTAGTACCTGTCTTTCCCTGGGCAGTTCCCTGAATAAATGGTGCTTCCTCATCAATCCGATAAAGCTTATTCTTATAATCCACCGCTATATGTTCCATATTTACCCCAAACAATTCCTTCATCTCATTCTCATATAGGAATGCTGCATCATAAATCTGTGTGATACTTGGCACCAGTGTTTCCTTATCAACCACAATCCGATAATGAACCACCTCATACTCTTTTCCAAATGTATAACTTAATTCATACCTTCCATCCACATATGCAGAACAGATCTGAGCCAGTCTCCACCCTGTCATCTTCTTCTCAGTAGCAGTAGAAAGGAGCTGATCTAATTCTATTGTAATAATATTACGTCCATAATCTTCCATATGTTTACTCCATTCTAATTCATAGTATTTGATACTTTTCCAACCTTCTTCATATCCTCGTGCTTCTTCTGGAATAATGCAATTCCTTTCACCACTCCATCAATAATGGATTCCGGTCTGGCTGCACACCCTGGCACATAAATATCCACAGGAATCGTCGTATCCACGCCGCCCTTGATGTTATAACACTCCTTAAAGATTCCTCCTGTACATGCGCAGGTTCCAACTGCAATGACCACCTTCGGATCTGGCATCTGAGAATAAATCTGCTTAACAACCTCTTCATTCTGACTATTGATTCCTCCAGTAATCAGGAATATATCCGCATGCATGGGATTTCCTGTATTCACAATTCCAAATCGTTCAATATCATATACCGGTGTCGTACATGCCAGCACCTCGATATCACACCCATTGCAGCTGGAACCATCATAGTGTAGCAGCCACGGTGATTTATGTATATTTTTCATTACAATCTCCCATTCCTAATTGCAGCCTGCAAATGCTTTCTCTGCAACTATATTTTCTTTTTACCGCACAAACTCCAATATCAGCAGATTCACACCTGCGGATAAAAGTGTAATTGCCCAAGTCAGCTTCAACATCAGTTCCCATCGAACTCTTGCTGACACGTTATCAATCAAAGTCATTAAAAATGCAACACATACAATTGCAATGAATGCCCAAAGCATACTCCATGGATTACTGCAGGCAAAGAACAATCCAACTACTCCATAGAGAAATATATTCTCATACCACTCTGCCAGATTGTACATTGCATAATCCAGTCCTGCCATCTCTGTCGTCACACCTTTGACAATTTCCTGATGCGCATGATGAGATGTACTAATATCAAACGGAGATTTTCGAAACTTTATTGTCAGAATAAATATAAAGCCTATGAAAAATCCCGGTGCCTTCACAATGGCAGGAACGCTGGTATTAAATATCTCATATACCTTAAAGGTTCCCGTTGAAAGATAGAAACCTACTGCTGTCAGCAGCACTGCTGGTTCATATGCCATCATCTGCATCAGCTCTCGTTCCGAGCCAATGGAATTATATGGTGAATGTGTTGACGTGGATGCTAAGATAACAAACATCGCCGCTGTGGACAATGAAAAGAAACAAAGCAGCAAGTCAAAACCGCCAAAGAACAGCATCCCCGTAAGAATCACAAATACCAGATAAGACAATAACATCAGAATCTGGATTCGATTCACAGCCAGAAGCTGCTTATTCATCAACTTAAATAAATCATAAAAAGGCTGAAGAATTCCAGGGCCTTTTCTTCCCTGCATTCTTGCAGTAATTACACGATCAATTCCATCTAGCAATCCTCCAAGGAATGGTGCTAATACAACAAAAAGTACAGTCATCAGTACTCGAATTTCCCAGTTCATCATCGTAATGCACCTCCCACAATCAGACTAATAAATAGAACAATGATTACCGTTGTGAATATCACAGAAGGCATAAAGAGCTTTCTTGCACCAAATGTGAACCTCAGATACCAATTCGATACCTTCAGGTCTTTTTCTTCTCCAAATGCATCAATAAAGTGAATATTATCACCTGCATTTGCACCACCCATATAGGCAAGCACTTCTTTCTCCGGTACGTTTCGTGTCAATAGATAGCTGACCAATGGCACTATAAATACACCAAGTACCATAATGACCATAATCATGACACTGCCCGCATCAATAACGGATACTGCGTACCCAAACATATCTGTCACCAATGGTTCTACAAAGAAGTTGGAAACCAATGGAAAACTTAAACATAATAATATAATCATTGCTGCATGAAGGAACATGGAGCCATACTCGTTATTCTGAGTAATATCCTCTCTTCCACCAATTCCAACGCCAAGAATCTTGGCAAGCCATTTGGTCCAGTAAAACATGGTGGTTGCACTACCAAAAACAATGCATACAACTAAAAATGTACTTGGCGCATCTACAAATGCACGAAGTGCTGCCCACTTAGAAACCAGCATTCCAAAAGGTGCCAGGAACATTCCTGCAATACCAATCATCAGAATCAATCCCAGTTTTGGATAGCGCAGTACCAGTCCCTGCATATCCTCGATATCTCGGCTTCCTGTTGTATTCTCAATCGCACCTACGCACTGGAATAACATAGACTTTGAAACTGCGTGGAATATAATCAAGAATACTGCTGCCCAGATTGTTTCTTCCATGCCGACCCCTGCACAGGCTGTAATCAGTCCCAGATTCGATATGGTGGAATATGCCAGCACCTTCTTCGCATCATTCTGTGCAATCGCCATCAGTGATGTCACAAAGAATGTGAATCCACCAATAATGTATACCATCTGCCCTACAAAATTCCCATTCATTGCAATAGCAATTCGAAGAAGCATATATACTCCTGCTTTTACCATGGTTGCACTATGTAATAAAGCAGATGATGGTGTTGGTGCTACCATCGCTCCCAGCAGCCACTGAGAGAATGGCATCTGTGCAGATTTCGTTAATGCTGCAAATGCAAGCATTGCAATTGGAATCAATGCTGCCTTGTCAGCACCACCTGCAACAGCCACTCCATTTGCAACAATATCATACAAATTAACAGTGTGATATGTTACAGCCGCGTAGACAATGGCAATGGCAATTCCTAACCCACCAAGAAGATTCATCCATAACGCGCGAAAAGAATTATCCACAGCTTCCTCTGTCTTCGTATATCCAATCAACAAGAATGAACAGACACTGGTCGTCTCCCAAAAGAAGTCCAGCCAAAGAATATTCATAGATGTAACAAGCCCAAACATCGCTCCATAGAACACAAATATAATTGCAAAAAAGAAATTTCTGCGATCCTGAAATTCTTTGTGATGGACATGATATCCTCTCATATATCCCACTGCATAGATTCCAATCAATACACCAATCACACCGATAATGAGAATCATCATGAATGCCAGCCAGTCAATACGCATATGTGCGCTTTCTGACACATCTGGCCCCATGAGCTCTACCCACGCTACCATTAACGTCTGGACAATAGACAATACGCAGATAATCGTCTTATGATGCTTAATGGAAAGCCAAATCACTAGAAACATCAGAAAAAAATCGCCTGCCAGAACAATCCAGCTCAAAGCTTCTGTTCCCGGCAAATTGAAGGTCACAGTCTCCTTTCCTGTATACCACATCGCTGCTGTTACGACTGCCAGTATTGCAATCAGTAATCCTCCCAAGTACACAATCTTTCCTCTTAACCAGTCATTTTTCACAATAGCTAGCACTGCTGCTATGGCAAATGGCACGCCAATCAATAACGTAACCAATAATTCCATGTCCTTATGCCTCCCTGTTCTGGGATTGTTCTCCCAACCTAATATATATTTTCCATTACGAATCCCCATTCATAATCTTTATTGTGTGAATTTAACAAAATATTCTAGTAAATTCGCACATTTATGAAAATAATACACAACAAATATACCACTTATTGAGAACATTGTTAATCAAACTTTTAACATTGTACTAAAAAAGATACAACATTATACCTTATCTGTATTAACACTTATTTTTCTTAACAAAAACCATATTTTTACCTTAATATGAATATTTTTATAGCAAAAAGAGAAGGAAACGAAATCTTCATTATGATCTCATTTCCTTCTCTTCTTATACTTAATGACTATCAAGTCTTCTTAATAAATTCAATTCTACACTTCGGACACTTAATGCTAATCTTTCCCTTGCCCTTCGGCACTCTAATCTTCTGTCCGCAGCTTGGACACTTAAAAATCCGATGGGTCTTGCTGTCCTTACAGCGATACTTGAACTGATTAAACTTGCCTACAACCTTATAGTGAATCTTCAGATAGGCATCGTTCTCTGCATGTCTCTTAGAAATATTCCTGGAAAATGCTCTGAAATACGTATAAATCAATCCCGCCAGTGCCAGAAGATATAATACATTATTATGAACAAATATAGTAATCACCAATAATGCAAGACAAACATATGACAGCAACCTTGAAAGCTGATCCATCCCATATCTTCCATACATGAATCTTGCCATTTTATCCTTGAATCCACCCATAAGTAACCTCTTTCTACTATTACTATTATAAATATTCAAAGATTCATCTAAAATACCTGAAAAGCCTCAGGATTTGTACTTATCTTCGAACCGTTACAAGCTAACAATACTTTATCATACTCATAGGTAAATACAATTAAAAATATATTAAATCTTTCTGATATGTTTTATATAACTATTCCTCTGTCATATAAATAGTTCCATCTAAATCCTTCCAGACAAACTTGTCCTTAAGGATCATATAGCTATGAGCGCTTCCTTCCTTTGGAATCGAAACAGATCCCGGATTCATATAAGTATATCCATCTCTTTTCTCACACTTTGGCACATGGGTATGTCCACATATAAGTATGTCTCCGTCTCTTAATGCTGGCATATTCTTTTCATCCAGCTTATGACCATGAACCAGAACAATATCTCTATCATTAAAATTCATATAAGCTTGCTCAGCCAGCACATTGAAATCCAAAACCATCTGATCTACCTCTGTATCACAGTTGCCCCGCACACAGATAATCTGATTCTTTAAGGGATTTAGCATCTCAATAACCTTCTTTGGTGCATATTCCTCTGGCAAGTCATTTCTAGGTCCATGATATAGAATATCTCCTAGAAGGACCAGTCTGTCTGGCTTTTCCTCTTCAAATCTTTCTAATAATTTTCTGCAATAATATGCAGATCCGTGAATATCTGATGCAATCATAAGCTTTTTCATATTAATCTCCATTTCTATACCAGTTATTGTAGTTGAGACTGTCTCATTTTCTAAACATGCCCCTCTGCTACGTTGGGAACGTCCTTTACTTAATTGCCTTAATTCTCTTCAAAATACCAAGAACGTAATAAGTCAGGATAATATTAATCGGCAGCTGCACCAGATTTTTCACCAATCTGGTTGTCAGGTAAAATGCAAATCCTTTACCATACATGAAGCTCACCCAGTAAGTTCCCAGTAAAATGTTAATCAATATTGTATCAAATGTCAACGCAATGATGCATCTCACAAGGAATGTAAAATCCATGGAATGTTTCTTTGCCACCTGCAACAGTTGTAATACTGCATAGATTAATAACAATACACACATCATCCAGAATCCGAATAATGCAGATGTCGTTTTTTTATCTGAATACACTGCCAGTATCAATAAAAATGTTCCTGCAACAGAAACTGTCAATGACGTCTTATACCATCTAAGCCAAGGTGTCGCAATCAAAAATACGCACATTACAAATGCAATAATTGTAAGAATCATCGCATTCTTACTTCCGTCTCCAGCAATTCCTCTTCCAAGAAGATATAAGGCTGAACCATGAATTGTTGAACTACTTCCATCTGCTGCCTTTTTTGTAATTTCCATGAATGGAGCTGCAATTAAAACTGCACCTGTACCTGCTGCCAGTAAAGAGTTCACAAGATTAATCATTTTTTCAGCAAAACTGATTTTATCTGTCTGCTCCTGTCCATGCTTCCCTGTTTTTGTTTTATCATGGTCCAAAATAAGCTTTGGTGTTTTCCCATAAAAGAAGCATCCGTAAATCAATCCGGCAAGCGCTGCACTGATTGTCCAGCCAATAAAATAAGGTCCAGTTGGCTTTATAACGAACTGAATTAAATCGCCTAGTCCACCTGCTACAAATCCCATCACAGGACCAAACATGCAGCCAATCATTACATTTGCTAAAAAGGAAAGGGAAATTCGAAGGGATGTCGTGACCTGAATGGAAAGAAACAGTGCCATGACCGTGTGAAGTGCAACTAACAGCGCTACTGATACAACAGAACGCAGATTCTTAAACTCCTTTGCGGAGTCCATAAACATTTTGATAAATGTTTTCATAAAAAAATACCTCCTTTGTATAAGCAATATGCCCTACATAAGAGGTAAAATTATCCAGATTATGTAGCAGCGGGATGCGAACCATGTACCGCAAGAAACTCTTTTCGTCCGGGTGACAACTCCCTGTTCACCTGGCACTTAACGCACACAATTCTACTCTGCTTATATTTGTTTGTTTTGTAATAGACATCATTATAACCACTGTCATGTTAAATGTAAAGTCATTTCTTAAAATTCTTTTATATCATTTGGTTTCTTATTTCAGCTCACTCCGTTCCCCGGAACACGCTTCGCTACCTTGCAACTCGTTGCACTGCTGGAACTTTATATGTAGATGCATAACTTAGAAACTGTTGAAGAGAATTCTTCACCTTATACATTTCCAGAATTTTCTTCATGAATGCAATGGTGCTTTTCTTATACTTCACGTGCTCAATGACATAGACTGCTGCTTCATCCGAATATCCTCTGGCAAACTGTCTTGCATATCTTGCAAATTTCATCTTATTCAATTCCTCAATTTCATAATAATGCTGCATAATTTCCAATGCTTCCAGTACTTTTGCGTTCTCAAAATCTAACTCTATATTGACTTTTCTCACATGAATGTTCCCATGATTGCAGCTTTCTTTTTGAACAATATTAGAAAATAATTCTATGGAATCTTTCTTTACATGGGTGAGTGCATACTTGTTATACAGACGATAGCCAACGAACAATCCATTATCATTGTTTTCACCAAAGTAATAATTCAGAAGTGCTTCTTCAGGAGAACTTGTTTCTTCTGTCACATCCTGAGCCCGCGTTTCGGCTGTGCTCCCCTTTTTTACAGATTTCTCTGCAAGCCCAATATCTCCAGGTGCATACATCCCTTTTCCGACGCGAATGAGGATTCCATCCTTTGCAAGCCGCTCCATTGCTTTAAAGAAGGAGCTCTCTGTCATTCTGGCAAAGTGCTCCTCATAAAGTTTATTAGCGGATACAACTGAATTACGATCTATATTTGAAAAATATTCAATCATTTTATCTCTATGTTTCATAATTATTCTGTTACTTCTTCAACTTTTAATGTGTCGTCATCGGTTTCTTCATCAGCTTCTTTAGATGTTTCCTCAGCTTTTTCTTCAACTGTTTCTGTATCTTCTGACTCATCCTCTGAGAAATTGTCATCCTCAAAATCATCATCATCATCTACATAGAAGTTCACTGGAATAACCTCTACATTGCTTGCAACTGCTTTTCCAATAATGTATACCGTATGAATTCCGTCTTCATCAACATTATCTACCAAATTACGCACACCACTGACCGTCTTATCGATATCACATGTTGCATTCACGCCCTCTGGCAAAATAATCGTCACATTGCTGGCAGTACTTGAAAAATTGATATATACATCCTTCTCAAATACTGCAAGACCTAAGTCAAGAACTGTCTTAGATGCCACTGACTTTAATTCACATCCTGCAAATTCCTCATCTTCAATCTCAACGACCTTGTTCTCACAGATTGCATTATACTTCTTAACTTCATTATCTACACTTTCGTTCTCTTCTTTCACGAACTTCTCTTTTGTAGTCTTATACTTGTTATATGCGACCTTACCTGCAACTGCCACTGCACCTGCACCTAATAAAAACTTCGCAAACTTACCCTTCTTTGCCATATCGAGCCTCCTTATGATAATTCATTCCATTCTAAAATCAACAAAAATACAAGATTTCTGCTTCGTATCTATAATGGAAAATTATAGCACATTTACCTCTATAAAAGCAATGTACTTTAAACCTGAGAATACACACATCCACAGTAATTCTGTCTATACAGATTATATTCTCTGGAAAGTTCAATAGAACGCTTATATCCCTCTTTCTTCTTAAAGTCAGACAGCAGATATCTCACACCGAACTCTTCTTCTAATTGTAACCCGATTTGATTCAGCTTAACACTATTTTTTAACGGACTAATGGATAATGTGGTCGTAAAATAATCTACATTCATCTCTTTCGCCAGCTGTGCAGTCCTTCTCAAGCGAAGCTCATAGCAGTGAAAGCAGCGTGCTCCACCTTCTTTACATGTTTCATACCCTTTTGCACAATCATAAAATCGTTCCGTATCATATTCTCCCTCCACAAAATCCACTGGATATTTTGCTGGAAACTCCTGAATAAATCGTTTCTGTTCAGCAACTCTCTTTCTATATTCCTCTTCTTTTGATATATTCGGGTTATAATAAAAAACCGTAATATGGAAAAACTGGGACAAATACTCAATCACATAACTGCTGCACGGTGCACAACAGCTATGCAGCAAAAGCCGCGGAACAATTCCCGCGGTCTCCTGTTTCAGTATCAATCTATCCAGTTCCTTTTGAAAATTTCTCTGCTCAAATGGCACTGCCATAGTCTTACCTCTTTCCTTGTTTATCTGGACTTGCAAGAAATCGATTCATCGATAAATCTTGATTTACGTGTATGTCGCAGAGTATGTGTTATGCCATAAGCAGGTACTAGTGAGCCGTCGTTACTTATGCACTGTCTTTTAGTGCATTATGTAACGCAACGAGCGAGGTGTAGCGAAAGCGTGCCTGTGTTGGCGTGACATATACTCTGCGGCTTATATTTCTGAAACGATTTCTTTCAACGCTGTAAACAACTGCTCCATCTGTTCATCTGTTCCAATGGTGATTCGAAGATGATTATCAATCAATGGCTGATTGAAATATCGTACATATATTTTCTTTTCCTTCAGCTTTTCAAAAATTTCCTTTGCAGGAACACTTTTATGTGTCGCAAATATAAAGTTCGCACTGGATTCTGGAAATGTAAAGCCAAGCTTTGTCAGCTCCTGTACAGCCCTTTCTCTAGTCGCAATAATCTTCTTACAGGTACTCTCAAAATACTTCTGATCCTTCACCGCCTCGACACCATATGCAATAGATGTCATGTTCATGGTGTAAGAGTTGAATGAAAACTTCACGTCATTTAATGCCTTGATTAATGCAGGATTACCAAACGCGAATCCAATTCTCATTCCGGCCATGGAACGTGATTTTGAAAATGTCTGAACAACCAGCAGGTTCTCATACTTATTCACTAATTCTAATGCGGACTTGCCTCCGAAATCAATATAGGCTTCATCAACAATCACGACCACATCCTGATTATGTTTAATAATATCCTCTACCTGATCTAATCCCATGTAAAGAGCTGTTGGTGCATTGGGATTTGGGAATACAACACCGCCATTTTCCTTATAATAGTCTGATGGCACAATCTTAAAATTCTCATCCAATGCAGGTCTTTCATATGGAATGCGGTATAAATCTGCCCATACGCTGTAAAATGAATAAGAAATGTTCGGAAACAATATTGGTTTCTCTGAATTAAAAAATGTCATGAAACACATTGCAAGTACATCATCTGATCCCACTCCTACAAACACCTGATCCTTATCCATTCCGTAATGTTCTGCAATCGCACTGACCAAATCAGACACTTGTGGATCTGGATATAGACGCAGCCTGTCCATATCAAAATGTGCTGCTGCCTCTACTGCCTTTGGTGTTGGTGGATATGGATTCTCATTGGTATTTAACTTAATAATTCCTGCAACCTTTGGCTGTTCTCCAGGAACATAAGGTTCAACAGTTCTGATATTCTTTTCCCATGGTTTCATATGCATCTTCCTTTCTGAAAGACTCTTTCTATAAAAGTGCCTCTTTATGTTATTTTCAATATTCATAATCACACTGATGTTTTTGTATTACAGTCCCAGTTCTTTGGCAACCTCAGCAAAATGTGGCAATGAATTGACAATCGTCTCGTAAGAAACACAATAAGCCATTCTTACATATCCAGCACATCCAAATGTAGAACCTGGAACAATCAAAATGTTATGTTTCTTAGCAACCTCACAGAATACCTTCTCATCTTCTACTGGTGACTTCACAAACAGATAGAATGCTCCTTCCGGCTTAATACATTCAAATCCCAAGTCTTTCAATCCATTATATAATGCAGTTCTGTTCTTATCATATGCCTCTACATTCACCTTGGCATCTAAACACTTTGCAACAACTCTCTGCATCAAAGATGGCGCATTTACAAATCCTAAGATACGTGTTGCAACACTTGCTGCTGCCTTCATATCTTCTGCATCTGCAACTTCGTCTGGAATAACTAAATATCCAATACGATCTCCTGGTAAAGACAAAGATTTGCTATAAGAATAACCAACAACCGTATTATCGTAATACTTTGTCAAATATGGAACTTCCACACCATCATATGCCAATTCTCTATATGGTTCATCTGCAATTAGGAAAATCTCCGTGCCAAATTCCTTCTGCTTTGATTCCATAATTGCAGCAAGCTTCTTAATTGTTTCTTCTGAATATACGACACCTGTTGGATTGTTTGGATTATTCACAATAACTGCCTTTGTCTTTGGCGTAATCATCTTCTCAAACTCATCCAGCTTTGGCTGAAAATCAACTGTATTCGGTGGAACAACAACCAGCTTTCCCCCGAAGTTTGCAACGTAATTGCGGTATTCTCCGAAGAAAGGTGCGAATGTCATGACCTCTTCTCCTGGATTTAAGATTGTTCTAAGAATAGAATTCAATCCTCCAGCAGCACCTACTGTCATTACAATATTCGTCAAATTAAAATGTGTATCAAATCTCTTATTTAAAGACTGAGCAATTGCTTCTCTTACATCTTCATACCCCGCATTACTCATATATCCATGAATAAATGTTGACTCCTCAGAATCAACGATTTCCTTAATTGCCGCATTCACCTCAGCTGGAGCTGGCACATTAGGATTTCCCAATGAGAAATCATATACGTTCTCTGCACCATAAAGCTTCGCAAGTCTATTTCCCTCTTCAAACATCTGACGAATCACTGAACTATTCTTCACCATTCCTACCATATTCTCTGCGATCATACAATCCTCCATTCTTGCTTCTACCACAAACTTTGAAAGCAACTATAATTGTTGTTATATTCACACAGAGACGAGCATCCTATGTAAACATAAACGATTAACACATTCTAACAAAATTTCCTTGCTAAATCTATTCATTATGGTAATGTACTAAATTTAATACACTTTATTATATTAGATTTTCCAGTTTTTCTCTGTCTTTGCTAGACAAACACTTGTCTTTTATGGTATCTTTAATGGGTTATTTAAAAATGTTACATCTTGGAGGAAATTATGTTTAGTACCATTAATGCAATACTCGTCAAAATGGACGATTTTATCTGGGGAATTCCCCTGATTGTACTTATTTTATCTGTTGGATTATTCCTGACAATTCGACTGAAAGGATTGCAGATTCGCAAGCTGCCATTGGCTGTGAAGAATCTTCTTGCCAATGAAAAATCCGACGGTGCAGGTGAAGTATCCAGCTTTGCCGCTCTTTGTACCGCACTTTCCGCAACTATCGGAACTGGTAATATCGTCGGTGTTGCTACTGCAATTGTTGCTGGTGGTCCCGGTGCCCTGTTCTGGATGTGGATTGCTGCATTAGTCGGAACAGTTACAAAGTATGCAGAATGTCTTCTCTCCGTCAAGTATCGTGTTGTAAAAGAAGATGGTTCCATTATTGGTGGGCCTTTCTACTATATTGAAAACGGTATGGGGCACAAGTGGAAATGGCTTGCAAAAATCTTTGCCTTCTTCGGTGTTGGAGTCGGTTTATTAGGTATAGGTACATTTACACAGATCAATGGTATTACCAGTGCTGTCAATAACTTCTTTGATCCAACGAATACCTGGACAGTAAACCTGTTTGGCAGAAGCTATTCATGGACTGTCGTAATTGCTGGTATCCTGCTTACAATCTGTGTTGCCCTCGTAATTATCGGTGGATTAAAGAGAATTTCTTCCGTTGCAGAAGTGATTGTTCCATTCATGGCATTTGTATATATTGCTGCTGTCGTGATTATTCTTGTATGTAATGCTTCCGCAATTCCTGATGCAGTCGTAACGATTGTACAGAGTGCATTTGGTCTGCGTGCTGCTGCCGGTGGTGCAATCGGTGCCATGATCATGGCCATGCAGAAAGGTATTGCAAGAGGAATCTTTTCTAACGAGGCCGGACTGGGAAGTGCTCCAATTGCTGCCGCTGCTGCTACTACTGATTCTCCTGCCAAGCAGGGATTGATTTCCATGATGGGAACAGTCATCGATACTTTAATCATCTGTACCATGACTGGTCTTGCAATTGTTATTACAGGTGCATGGGACATGGGACTTGAAGGAGTCGCTGTTACAACGAAGGCTTTCCAGATGGGACTTCCATTTCCAGACGTCGTAGCTTCCTTTATCTTAATGCTTTGTCTTGTATTCTTTGCATTTACAACGATTCTTGGCTGGGATTACTATAGTGAGAAATGCTTAGAATACCTTATCGGTGATAAGAAGAAAGCTTTAAAGGGTTATCGCTGGTTATATATTGCCTGTGTATTTATCGGACCATACATGACTGTATCAGCTGTATGGACCATTGCAGACATCTTTAACGGATTGATGGCAATTCCGAACTTAATTGCCGTAGTTGCACTAAGTGGTGTCGTTGTCGCTGAGACGAATAAATACTTGAATAAATTAAAAGAAGCGAAATTCAAGTAACCACGTTGCTCAATATTCGTACATAAAACAGACTTACAAAAATGAAAAACTGCGACTTAAAATATTCTTAAGTCGCAGTTTTCTTTTATTAAAAATCCTACTTATTAAATACTTCACTGGTCACATGCATGCCCAATCTCTTAAATGTCTTCTGATCAATATCAGTTAAAATACTTGTGGTATGCACATCACATCCAGCAAGCTTTGGAAGCTGCTTTAGTGCGCGAGCCGCATTCTCATCTGTTGATGCTCCCACAGACAGTGCAATCAGAACTTCATCTGTATGCAGCCTTGGATTCTTACTTCCTAGGTAATTCACCTTCAGAGACTGAATCGGTTCGATGGCAGCTGGTGAAATAATATGCGTATCATGATCAATCCCCGCCAAAATCTTCAATGCATTTAGAAGGACTGCTGCAGATGGTCCAAGAAGAATCGATGTCTTTCCGGTAATAATCTTACCGTCTGGAAGCTCTAACGCTGCAACTGGAAGATCCTTCTCATTTGCAAGCTTCTTGGCTGCTGCCACAACTGCTCGGTCTTCTGGAACAATACCTGCCTGCTTCATAATCAATTCGATCTTCAAGACCTCATGATCATGAGTTCCATCTATAGATGCCTTATTCAGACTGTTATAGTATCTACGAATAATTTCCATATTCGATGCATAACGACATGCTTCATCATCAAAGATGCAATTACCTGCCATATTAACGCCCATATCTGTTGGAGACTTATATGGATTACTTCCATAAATCTCCTTAAACATCGCATCTAAAACAGGGAATATCTCTATATCACGATTGTAATTGACCGTTGTTTCTCCATATGCTTCCAAATGGAATGGATCAATCATGTTCACATCATTCAAATCAGCCGTTGCTGCCTCATATGCCAGATTAACAGGATGCTTCAATGGAAGATTCCAGATAGGAAATGTCTCAAACTTCGCATATCCAGCCTTAATCCCATGCTTATTCTCATTATACAACTGTGACAGACAAGTGGCCATCTTTCCACTTCCAGGTCCTGGCGCTGTAATCACTACCAATGGACGAGATGTGATGATATAATCATTCTTTCCAAATCCTTCATCACTGACAATATGAGAAATATTCGCAGGATAACCATCAATCAGATGATGAATATACGTCGTGATTCCCATCTTCTTTAATCTCTGTCTATAGGCGTCTGTTGACTTCTGTCCAGTATAATGTGTGATACATACACTGCCGACAAAAAGCCCCATATCCTCAAATTCTTTCTTTAAACGAAGAACATCTTCTTCATATGTGATTCCTAAATCTCCACGAACCTTATTCTTCTCAATATCAAATGCGCTGATTACAATGACTATTTCTGCCTGATCTGCCAGCTTCAATAACATCTTCAGCTTACTGTCTGGTTCAAAGCCTGGAAGCACTCTAGATGCATGATAATCATCAAACAGCTTTCCACCGAACTCCAAATAAAGCTTGTCTCCAAACTTATCGATACGATCCATAATATGTTCTGACTGAATCTTTAAGTATTTCTCATTATCAAATCCTATTTTCATAACCTTTATCCTTTCAACTGAATTACCCAACTTTTATCATACTATAAAATCGATTTAATATAAAGTCCAAATTCAAAGAATAAAAAACATATCCGCTTTTTCACTCCTCATTCCATGATTTCACACGAAAAACACCTATTTTCATTGGCACATAATAAATCGTCTCATACTCCGGATTATCCAGATATGTATGAACGTTGTATTCTGTTGTCCCCACTCTTAAGTCCAATGCTACATATTCTGCTTTCTGATCTGTATAGTAAAGCTCATACAATTCATCTCTGTCCGACAGCGCTGGACATAAAAATGTAGTAGCAATTACAGATGCATCCTTGGGTATCTGATTTATTCCTTCCTCAAGAATCTGATAAGTTTCCTGATTATAGGACTTTTGATAATCTTTAACTGCATCTATCCTCACCCACATAATAGATACGAAAAACAGCACTGCTGCCGCTGCCAGCATTGGAATCATACGCATTTTCACCTTTGCACTCATATCTGTCACATTCAGAATCACAAGGTATATCAATATTGTTCCGGAACCAAATACATATTGGAAATAAATGCTATGGAAATATGTATAATCAGACATCAAATTAAACAGAATATATGGACAAACCAAGATAAATCGATACCATTTCTTAGAAAATAGTGGCATGAACAATAGTGGTCCTAAAGTCTGCAAAATGAACTCGATTTTATCTTCCTGCATAATCTGCGTCATTACATATGTAGGATGCATGATTACCGTCTTAATAATGCTTAGCATATTTCCGTTATCTTCCAGAATCATATTATTAAACCGGAAGGACATGACCCCATCGCCAAGGATACTAAGCAGAATTGTTGTAAATGAAAAATATGCAAGTGCACAGGACAAAACAACCAATCCTTTTTTATACATTTTCAAACCAAGTATCATGTAAATTGCAATGAATGCTACATATATGGATGCATCCTCTTTCACCGAGAACACCAACGCCATACTGATTAGAATTCCCCTCCAGCTATCCTTTTCTATAAAATATAGGAACGTCAATAAAAAAACTGGCAGGAACAAATTCTCATGAATGTCATAAAAACAGCCTCCACTCATAACCGGATAACACACATAAACAATTCCCATTAGAAGCGTCTCAAATCTAGACATCTGATGATTCTTACAAATTCCAGCCAATGGTATCAGTCCCAATGCAATGACAACAGCCTGCATCAACTGTAATGTAGCTGGTGATGAGAACAATGCATAGAAGGGCAATATCAGATAAAAAGCAGGTGATATATGAACAGCAAAGTGTGACAACAGCATATCTCTTTCACTGGTACTGTTCATAGTCAGAGTTGTCTTCATGTAATGAAACATTTGAGAAAAGAGTCCAAGATCATAATTGGGTGATGAATAAGATAGATAACGAACAATCGTACATCCCCCAGTGAATACAACAAACAATACTCCTAGAACAATCATTCCTACAATCAGTGCGGTCCTTGATATATTCGCAGGTAACGCAGAGCGATCCTTCACACAATAACATACCGCGAACGCAAGTAATGCTGTCATCCCTATGCAGAAATAAATATCTGTGTCCATAACCACTTGAAGAACGGCATATATTATAGAAATGAAAAGTAGACTTAATTTTTCAACATAATTTGATATTCTCTTTGATTTTACAGTTCCTAACTCAAACAATACATATATCAACAGAAACATCCATAGAATCAACATTATTGTTGTTCCAAAATGAAAG
The DNA here is from genome assembly GCA_028693195.1 of Lachnospira sp. GTDB lineage: Bacteria > Bacillota > Clostridia > Lachnospirales > Lachnospiraceae > Lachnospira. The sequence goes on along the minus strand of JAQUVV010000002.1, from coordinate 11,088 downwards.
TTTCTAATAAAATTGATCTGGTCGATTTGGTGATATCCGCCCATATAAGCATTTACTGTTTGGAGCACACTAACAAAACACCACGCCATAATAAATCTTATGACGCAGTGTTCCAATGTAATGTGATTTGTCAGTTTCTTAATCAACCCTCGAATGTCTTTTTCCATTCTAATCTCTCCACACTGAGACTGCTTTATATGCTCATCGAACCAGTTCTTGTGTATCTATTCATTATATAGACCTGATGAACTCTCCAAGAAACATTAAAGCTGCTCCTAAATCAGATTGTTCCGGCATGCATCGTGCAAATGAAAAATATGATCCATCCGTATCAAAAGAATACTTCTCAATCAGCATATTCTTTATCCTGTCTTGATACTTCTTCAAATACTCTGCAACCGGGCCACCAATCACAACATCTCCATCAAACATCGTATAGAGATTGTTAATTCCTGTAGTCAGATTATCCAGATATTCATCGAATATACTCTGATACTGTGCAACGTTCTCAATCTGTTCAAAGAATTCTTTTAAGGAAATCCCCAAGTCGGATGATAGCACTCTCGCTGAAACATAGGCCTCAAAACATCCCTTTTTCCCACAGAAGCACTTGTTTCCTCCTGGGTGAATGGTCATATGCCCAAACTCACCATATCGATTATGTGTACCTGTCTGAATCTTTTCACGATCAATGTAGGAACCACCAACTCCTGTATTCAGCATAACATATATCTTTCCATTCTGATATAAATCCCTATTCGAAGGATGGAAAATATTAAGATTAATATCTTCCGCGTTCTCTGGTCGTCGATCAAACCAATACTCTGCGTAAGCATTTGCTCTTGCATCATTCATAACATAACATGGATATGGAATATACTTGGTAATGCGTTCTACTCTATAATTCTTAATTCGTAACGGAGGAGAAGAAATCACCACATCATTATCCTGATTGAAAACTCCTGGGATTGTAATTCCAACGCCAAGAACATTCTCATCCTCGACGTGATTTCCCATGATCATTCTTCGCACTAATGCTGCGACATTCTTTTCATAAACCTCATTGTCAGAAAACGGAATTCTCTCTTCTACCAAATCAACAATTTTTCCATTCAAATCTACTAATGCAGCTTTCAGGCTTGTTGCTGTGATATTGATGCTAACAGCACACTTAGACATTCCATCCACAGTAATAATCTGTGCTTTTCGACCTCCAGTTGATTCGAAACTTCCTACAAATGTAATCAGCTTCTCATCTGTTAAAATCTTTAAATTCTGATTAACAGTTGGAAGTGAAAGCTGAAGAACCTCCGCAATTTCCTGTCTTGATATTCTGTTTGCATAATGAATTAGACGAAAAATACGGTTTTTATTGAATCTTTTCACGTCTGTCGTCGTTATCTTCTCTGTAGCAATCATACTTTACCTCGTAATATATCTTTTCTGAGTCATAAAAACGCACTGTTTCTATTCTCCAAATACAGCAATATAATCCTTCTGGAACTTTTCAATACCAGCATCTGTCAATGGATGGTGTGTCATCTGTTCAATAACCTTATATGGAACTGTTGCAATATCTGCTCCTGCCAAAGCACAGTCAGTCACATGAATTGGGTTACGAACACTTGCGCAGATAATCTCTGTCTGAATATCATAATTGCTGAAAATCGCTACGATATCCTCGATCAGGTTAATACCTGGCTGTGAAATATCATCTAAACGTCCTAAGAATGGTGAAACGAAAGCTGCGCCTGCTCTTGCTGCAAGAAGTGCCTGATTTGCTGAGAAAATCAATGTTACATTGACCTTAATCCCCTCACTTGATAACACCTTAGTCGCCTTCAAGCCTTCTACTGTCATCGGAATTTTAACAACCATATTAGGATGAATCGCTGCAATTTCTCTTCCTTCTGCAATCATTCCCTCAGCATCTACTGTTGTCGCCTTAACCTCACCACTAATTGGTCCATCAACGATTGCAGTAATTTCCTTGATAACTTCCTTGAAATCTCTTCCTTCCTTAGCAATCAATGATGGGTTTGTTGTTACACCGCAGATGACTCCCATGTCATTTGCCTTCTTGATATCCTCAACATTTGCTGTGTCAATAAAAAACTTCATAGCCATTCTCCTTTTCATTGTAATTCATATTTACTTTGTAATAATATCAAATACTGGCTTCATCGCTGGGTAAATACTCTTGAACTGCTGATACTTTTCTTCATATCTTGCAGCGATTCTTTTATCCGGTTCAATGCTGCTCTTTATATGAACAATCGCTCTGGCAGCTGCCTCTACATCTGAATATTCTCCATTAGCAACCATCGCAAGCATCGCACCGCCCATAGATGGTCCCTCTTCTGATTGTAACATATTGACCTTAATATTCAATACATTTGCCATAATCTTGCACCACAATGGACTCTTTGCTCCGCCGCCACAGATTTTCGTTTCTGTAATCTGGATTCCCAGACTCTTGGCAACTTCAAAAGAATCGCGAATTGCAAAGGCTACACCTTCCAAAACTGCCTGTGTCATATCTTCTCGGTTGGTATCCATGGTCATTCCCGTAAATGTAGCTCTTGCCGCAGGATTATTATGTGGTGAACGCTCTCCCATCAAATATGGAAGATAGAACACATGGTTATTACCAAGCTTGTCGTCCGTAATACCGCTCTGCTCCTTTGCATAATCCTTCGTTTCAATTACACCATCCATCCACCACTTATTGCAGCTTGCTGCACTAAGCATACAGCCCATCAAATGATAATGACCATCTGCATGAGCAAAGGAATGTAATGCATTATTATTGTCTACACCAAAATCCTTACTGGAAATAAAGATAGTTCCGCTGGTTCCGAGAGAAATGTTACACATTCCATCGCCAACTGTGCCAGTTCCGACTGCTGCTGCTGCATTATCACCTGCTCCTGCAGCCACAATCGTCTGCTCTGAAATGCCAAGCTCTGCCGCAATATCTGCCTTTACCGTTCCGACTTTCTCATGACTTTCAAATATTTCAGCCATCATATCTTTATTGATTCCACAGATATCCAGCATTTTCTCTGACCAACAGCGATTCTTTACGTCAAACAAAAGCATTCCTGATGCATCTGATACATCTGTACAGAATACACCTGTCAGACGATATGCCAGATAATCCTTTGGCAGCATAATTTTCTTAATTTTCTTAAAATTATCCGGCTCATTCTCCTTCATCCAAAGAATCTTTGGAGCTGTAAACCCTGCAAACGCAATGTTTGCTGTATATTCTGTCAGTTTATCCTTACCGACAACACCATTCAGATATTCACATTCCTTTGTTGTTCTACCATCATTCCAAAGAATCGCTGGTCGAATAACCTCATCATTCTCGTCTAAAACAACCAGCCCATGCATCTGTCCGCCAAAGCTGATGCCTGCCACCTTAGACTTGTCCTGTCCCTCCAGTAAATCCTTGATTCCAGCAACACTGTTATCATACCAGTCATATGGATTCTGTTCTGACCATCCTGGATGTGGGAAGCTCAATGGATATTCCCTCGTCACAGAATTCAGAATTGTTCCCTTTTCATCCATCAGAATCAGTTTCACTGAGGATGTTCCTAAATCAATTCCTATATAATTCATATTAACCCGCCTTCTTATGCAAATGGATTCTCAGACTTATAAAGCATTCCCTTTGGCTGATTGAATCCAATATCCTCAACACCGATATACTTAAATACTTCTACCAACTGCTTACCAAAATGACCGAATGCAACAGCTCCATGATGAGGATAATTCTTCTCAATCAGAACATGTCTATAGAAACGTCCCATTTCTGGAATTGCAAATACACCGATTGAACCAAATGATCTTGTTGCAACTGGAAGAACTTCTCCCTGAGCAACATATGCTCTTAACTGTGCATCTGCTGTACTCTGTAATCTAAAGAATGTAATATCTCCTGGCTTAATATCGCCTTCCAAAGTACCATTGGTTACTTCCACTGGAAGTGAACGAGCCATAATCATCTGATTCTTCATCTCACAGAATGAAAGCTTGCAGGATGCTGTATTACCACAGTGGAATCCCATAAATGTATCCTTAATTGTATAATCAAACTTACCTGAAATATCCTCATTATAAATGTCTGAAGGAACTGTATTATTAATATCAAGTAATGTAACTGCATCATTGCTGACTACCGTTCCAATAAATTCACTTAAAGCACCATAAATATCAACTTCGCATGAAACAGGAATTCCCATACCTGTCAGTCTTGAATTTACATAGCAAGGTACGAATCCAAACTGTGTCTGGAATGCTGGCCAGCATTTTCCAGCGATTGCAACATATTTTCTAGAACCCTTATGTGCTTCAATCCAGTCAAGAAGTGTAATCTCATACTGAGCAAGCTTCTCTAAGATTTCTGGCTTCTTATTGCCTGTACCAAGTTCTGCTTCCATGCTCTTCACTACATCTGGAATTCTTGCATCTCCTGCATGATTATTGAAACTTTCGAATAAATCCAATTCAGAATTTTCTTCGATTTCAACACCCAGATTGTAAAGCTGCTGAATTGGAGCATTACATGCAAGGAAGTTGGTTGGACGAGGTCCAAAGCTAATAATTTTTAAATTCTGTAATGCATATACTGCCTTTGCAACTGGAACGAACTCATGAATCATATCTGCACACTCTTCTGCTGTTCCAACTGGATATTCTGGAATATAAGCCTTCACACCACGAAGCTTTAAATTATAGCTTGCATTGAGCATTCCACAATATGCATCTCCACGTCCCTGAACAAGACCGCCATTTGCTGAAGTCTCTTCTGCTGCTGCGATAAACATCTTAGGTCCATCAAAATACTTTGCGAGCATTGTCTCTGCGATTTCTGGGCCAAAATTTCCAAGATATACACAAAGTGCATTACATCCTGCCTTCTTCACATCCTCTAACGCCTGCATCATATGGATTTCACTCTCAACGATACAGATTGGACATTCGTATATGTTGTCAGCTCCATACTTATCTGTATAAGCTTTCACAAGATTCTTTCTTCTGGTAACAGAAAGTGTTTCTGGGAAGCAGTCTCTGCTGACTGCTACGATTCCGATTTTTAATTCTGGCATATTGTTCATGATTTATCTCCTTTTATTTTACGGCTTCCGCCTAAATATACTTATCATTTCATTTACTGATAACTTTTTTATTCCTATATCGTGCTATATCGTGATTCTTTTATATTTCTATATGTAATCATTCGCTTTCAGATTTTTACATTCTCACCCTTTAAGCCAACAAATGCACCTGCAATATGTGCATCCTCATGAGCGATCAGCCACTTATTGGTTGCTGCAAGCAGCCTGTCTTCTCCAGTCTGACTGAATGGTGTCACATCATAATTCGTTCCCTTTGGAAGAACAACTACACATCTAAATCCAGCACCATCCACTCCGCAAGGTGCATAATGCAGAGTTGTTGCATATACTTCAATCATTGTTCCCGCTGGAACGAAGAATGCTTCTACCTTCGCAGTGTCATATGTATAATCTGACTCAATATCCTGCTGCTTTCCCAACAATAAAATCAAATCAGTAGCAGCTACATTGATTTCTGAATTTCTGTGATACTCTAATCCATTCAGATACTGATTATGTCCATTACAGAATCCGATCTGTACTGGCATATCTCCATAAATACTCTTTGACATCAGCTCATACACTGGAAGTTCTTCCAGCTTCTCTTCTGATGGAACATAAATCACATCCTCTGGTAATGGTGTCTGTTCCATTGCCTTTAGTAAATCCCCAAGTTCCACTCCCTGAATCACTCTGCCATATGGCTTGAATTCAGAATCATTCACGTTAAACATCACAATCCTCCTTGTTTTGCATTACAACAAATAAAAAGCATAGATGATAAAGCTTCAACTTTTATAAAAGTCATTTTTAAAAGTTATATCTATAATATCATCTATGCTTCTGTTTTTCAAGAAAATATATTAATTTTCACTAATTTTTTACAATTAATTACTCTTTCATTGGTAAAACCATACATTTACATATTTTCTACTTATTCTCTGGTGTATGCCACTTCCAGTCACGTACTTCTGGAAGATCCATACCATACTCATCAATATGTTGCTTATGGGCAACTAATGTATCTCTCATCTTCTGTAAGAGATATGCTCCCTTATTTCCAAGCTGTGGAAGTGCATTGATTGCTGCTTCTACCAGATGGTAACGGTCAATCTCGTTCTGAACTCGCATATCGAAAGGTGTGGTAATTGTTCCTTCTTCCTGATATCCGAATACCTGCAGATTTCTGTTATGTCTAAAGTATGTCAGCTCATGAATCAGTGTTGGGTAGCCATGGAATGCAAAGATGATTGGCTTATCCTTTGTAAACAGTGCATCGTAATCTGTATCTGACAGACCATGTGGATGCTGTGCACTGGACTGAAGCTTGAATAAATCCACTACATTGATGAAACGAATCTTTAATTCTGGCATGTTGTCTCTTAAGATCGTCACTGCTGCAAGTGCCTCCATAGTCGGTGTTTCACCACAGCCAACAAGAACTACATCTGGTTCCTGTCCCTGGTCATTGCTTGCCCACTCCCAGATACCGACGCCCTGTGTACAGTGCTTAACAGCCTGTTCCATGGTCAGCCACTGAGGTCTTGGATGCTTAGATGTTACCAGCACATTGACATAGTCCTTACTTCTGATACAGTGGTCAAAGCATGATAACAGACAGTTGGTGTCTGGTGGAAGATACATTCTTACCACATCTGCCTTCTTATTGGCGATATGATCTAAGAAGCCTGGGTCCTGATGAGTAAATCCATTATGATCCTGCTGCCATACGTTAGAGGAAAGGATCAGGTTCAGGGATGAAATGGACTGTCTCCATGGTAACTGAGAGCATACCTTCAACCACTTAGCATGCTGTGCTGCCATAGAATCTACGATTCTGATAAATGCTTCGTAGCTTGCAAAGAATCCATGACGACCTGTGAGCAGATATCCCTCTAACCAGCCTTCACACATATGCTCGGACAGCATAGAATCCATGACACATCCATCGTTACTTAAGAATTCATCATTATCTTTCAATGCATTGTTCCAGTCTCTGTTTGTTTCCTCAAAGACTTTTCCAAGTCTGTTTGACATGGTCTCATCCGGTCCAAAGATTCTGAAGTTTCTAGTCTCTTTATTTAATTTGAATATATCTCTAATGAAGCCGCCAAGTTCGATCATATCTTGACCTTCCTTTGCTCCTGGCTGTGCGACTTCTACTGCATAGTCCTTGAAATCAGGAAGTCTTAAGTCTCTTAAGAGCTTTCCGCCATTAGCATGAGGATTTGCACTGATTCTGTGATCTCCCTCTGGGACAAGTGCTTTCAATTCAGGAATCAGCTGTCCATTCTCATCGAACAGTTCTTCTGGCTTGTAGCTTCTTAACCACTCCTCTAACATATCCTTGTGATGTGGCTGATCCATCATGATCGGAACCTGATGTGCTCTAAATGTTCCTTCGATTTCCTTGCCATCGACAACCTTAGGTCCTGTCCAGCCCTTAGGTGTGCGAAGTACGATCATTGGCCAGAATGGTCTTTCTGTGTTTCCATTTTCTCTGGCATCCTTCTGGATTGCTTTGATTTCTTCGATAATGGTATCCATTGTCTCAGCCATCTTCTTATGCATGGTCATTGGATCATCTCCCTCGACGAAATATGGCTTCCATCCACATCCATGGATGAAGCTCTCTATCTCGTCATGGGAAATACGGGAAAATACTGTAGGATTACTGATCTTATATCCGTTCAGGTGCAGGATTGGGAGGACTGCTCCGTCTGTTACTGGATTCAAGAATTTATTAGAGTGCCAAGCTGTTGCCAATGGGCCAGTCTCAGCTTCTCCATCACCTACAATACAGGTCGTAATCAAATCTGGGTTATCAAATACGGAACCAAATGCATGTGCAATAGAATAACCAAGTTCTCCACCTTCGTTAATAGATCCCGGTGTCTCTGGTGCTACGTGGCTTGAGATTCCTCCTGGGAATGAGAACTGCTTGCAGAGCTTCTTCATTCCATCCATATCCTGGCTGATGTTCGGATATACTTCACTATATGTACCTTCAAGATAAGAATTGGATACAAAGAAGTTTCCACCATGTCCTGGGCCTGAAATCAGAATCATATCCAGATCATACTTCTTGATTGCCCTGTTCATATGGCAGTATACAAAGTTCTGGCCTGGTACTGTTCCCCAGTGGCCTACAATTTTCTTCTTGATCTGGTCTAGAGTCAATGGCTCACGAAGCAGTGGATTATCCAAAAGATATAACTGTGCCGCTGATAAATAATTCGCTGCTCTCCAGTAGGCATTCATCTTCTCAAGATATTCATTGGTCAATGGCTGCTTTTCAATACATGTTGTTTCTGTACTCATCTTTGTCCTCTTTTCTTAAAATTCATAGTTTATTCTGTTTTGTACTTACCTTATGCTGTAAGCCTGTTTTTAGAATCAGCATAAAGTAATAACATATCGCAAACATATTTGCAAATATGTTTTGCAAAAGTCTTTTATAGAATAGCATGAACACATAAAAAGTCAATATATTCTTTTGTTAAATTTTTATCTTTCTTTTTTCATATTATTTGAATTGACTATCAGAAATCTTCGAAACCACTGGAAATCCCTACTATATTAGGTTAAAATAGAATTGTTCGGCGTTAGAAAATATACAGTGTTTTAACTATGCTGCTGAACCTATACACATTTTTTATATGAATGGAGATTTATATGTCAGAATATTCAATTTCACAGGTATCAAAGAAAGATACCCGAGTGAATACACAAATAGATGAGCTTTTGATTGCAGAGGGAATCCGCAGAGATGGAAATCTAGATTACACCTGTGCCATGTACGATTCCAATTATGACGTCATTGCAACTGGAAGTTGTTTTGGCAACACCCTGCGCTGCATGGCTGTCAGCAGCACCCATCAGGGAGAAGGTCTAATGAATGAAATCGTTTCACACTTAATGGAAGTTCAGTTTGAGCGTGGAAACTCCCATATATTCCTATACACCAAGTGTACATCCGCAAAGTTCTTTGCAAGCCTTGGCTTCTATGAAATTCAGCGCATTGATGACCAGTTAGTGTTTATGGAGAATAAGAGAACCGGATTTCAGGACTATTTAAAGAATTTATCCAATGCCAACTGCATCTGTTCTGAACATCTATCAAAACAAAGGCAAGTGCTTCTAGGTAATCTTCCATCGAATTCAGTCCCAGCAGCTACAGAAAATACTTCCATTCAAGCATCATCTCCTGCTATAGCAGCCATTGTGATGAATGCTAACCCATTTACCAACGGTCATCTTTATCTTATTGAAAAAGCCTGTCGAGAAAATGACTTGGTTCATCTTTTCATGGTTAGCGAAGATGCCAGTCTTGTGCCTTTTCAAGTAAGAAAACAACTGATTATGGAAGGAACCAAGCAGTTTGATAACATCATATATCATGAAAGTGGTCCATACATTATCAGTAGCACCACATTTCCGAGTTATTTTCAAAAGGATGAGAATTCCGTGATTGAAGGTCATGCACTCCTTGATTTATCCATCTTTGTTCAGATTGCTGAGCATCTGCACATTAACAAACGTTATGTAGGGGAAGAACCAACCAGCATCGTAACTGGAATTTATAACCAAATCATGAAAGACAATTTGCCAAAGCATGGAATTGAATGTATGATTATTCCTAGAAAGGAATCAGACGGCAAAGCCATTAGTGCATCAACAGTCAGAGCTGCAATTCATAATCAGGATTTTACGCTACTAAAAAGTCTGGTACCAGAAACAACCTATCGTTATTTCACATCAGAAGCTGCTACTCCTGTCATTGCGAGAATTCAGGCATCTGATGATGTGATACACTACTAATTTTAATCTTCTAAAGAAAGAAGGGATACTTATGTTAGAAGGCGAACAAGTAACCGTAGATGATATGATGATCTGCAGAGACCGTCGTTTCCAAACCCAGCAGTATCTACTTGCAAAGTATGATCAGCCATTGCTCTCATTTGCCCTAAATATTCCAGGTCCTGTAAAGACCAATTCGCAGCTCCATGCATGCTTTTCTCACGGTGTCAGCCTCATTGAAGATGCATTAAAAACGAATCAGATTTCTGTTCTAGAAAGAATTGTTTTTGATGATAAGACTGGAGACGAACTGATTCTATCCTTTGATGGTGGTGCCGCCCTCGTCAAGAAAGTCATGACAGACATAGAAGAAGCCAACGAGATCGGTCGTCTTTACGACATTGATATTATTGATGTCACTGGAGAAAAACTTTCTCGTCCAGTCTTTCGCAAATGTCTCATCTGCGACTGTCAGGCCCAGGAATGTGCCCGTGCCAGAAGACATTCCGTAGAAGAAATGCAGAATAAAATCATAGACATACTAAAAGAAGCAGGCTTTTAAGGCCTGCTTCTTTTAGTATGTACTACTATATCTTTTGCAAATCATGCTATATATATGATTATTTCAGATTATCCAGCTGTATTGAGGCTTTTTGAACTGTGCAATTGGAAAGTATCGTTATCATAATCGCATCAGTTCTCCAGTCACAGAATCCATGACAAACCCCGAAATCACTACATCCTTCGGAATCAACGGATTCTTCTTCAATGACTCTACTGTATTCTGCACCGATTCTTCTACCGAGTCAAAACCAGCAAGCCATGATTCGAACGGTATTCCGCCTGTTCTCAGGACTTCGATATCATGCTCCGATATTCCTCTCGCAACCATCTGCTCAATCATTGCATCCGCATTAATATGCTGTACCCCGCAGTCTGTATGTCCCACCACCATGACTTCCTCAACTCCAAGTTCAAGAATCGCAATCAACAAACTTCTGACCACACTTCCAAAAGGATGGGATACCACCCCCAATGTCATTTAGATAAGGATGACATAAAGAACAGAGTATGTAGAAATATGCACCCTGTTCTTTTTTTGTAAAATTCCAGAAATTACTTGACAGAATAAACAAAATGTGTGGCCGCTCTAACTATC
>JAQUVV010000074.1 GCA_028693195.1 Lachnospira sp. | reverse complement strand
CATTCCTACAGCTGTCATGATGTTAAGCATCCCATATTCTAAGATTAGCAAAGTCACAACAGCTACCATATTTGTAATTTACTTATCCCGATGCATCTTAAAGGACTCCATATCGTATTCCATCAAATTCTCATGAACACCTCTGCCGTCCGCTTCATTAATCAACTGATCTCTATCCTTCTTGAACTGCATCTCAGAACGATGTCTGCTTGGACCTCCAACGCAACCGCCCTCGCACATCATGCCTTCCACGAAATCAGCATCTAGCTTTCCAACTTTCAACAGTGTCAGAATCTTCTTACACTCTGCTGCTCCAGAACACTTTTCTATCTTAAGTCCTGATGGATCTTCTCCCATCTCTTCCATAGAACGTACAACTGCTGCAGTCACACCTCCACCATTACCAAATCTCTTGCCAAACACAGATGCCTGCTGCGTCTGGTTCTCCTCTGGTTCCAGCTTTACCTCCTTGGCACGAAGCATTGCACGAACTTCTCCAATGGTAAGAACATAGTCTGCATTTCCTTCCAGAGACTTATCCTGCGCCTCACTCTTCTTTGCAATACATGGGCCAATAAATACGGTCTTTGTCTCAGGATCCTTTGCCTTCAGCATTCTGGAAACGGCACACATTGGAGATACTGTTGTTGATATATAATCGTTCAATTCTGGAAAATGTTTCTTAATCATATTCACAAATGCTGGACAGCAGGATGTGGTCTTCTTCTTTCCCTCTTTGTATGCCTCAACCCATTCTTCTGCTTCATAAGCTGCAGTCATATCACCGCCAAGTCCTACTTCAACCATATCCGCAAACCCAATTTTCAAGCATGCTGTACGAATGCTGCTCATAGAAATATCATTGCCGAACTGACCTTCTAATGCAGGAGCCACCATTGCAATCACTTTCTTACCAGCAAGCATGTCCTTAATAATAGATACAATATCTGTCTTTGAACCAATTGCACCAAATGGACAGGCATGAATACACTGTCCGCAGTTGATACATTTATCCTCATCAATCACACAGATTCCATCCTCATCCATAGTAATTGCATTCACAGGACAAGTCTTCTTACATGGGCGAATTAAATCAGCAATGGCATTGTAAGGGCAATTCTTTGCACACATCCCACACTCTTTACACTTATTAGGATCTATGTATGCTCTATCCCTTCCCATGGATATTGCTCCGAATTTACATGACTGCTGGCACGCCTTCGCCATGCACTTTCTGCAGTTATCCGTTACAATATAATGAGACAATGGACAGTCCGCACACGCTGATTCAATAACCTGAATAATGTTATGTTCTCCACTGTGGCTTGTCTCAGTCGGACATTTGCCCTCAGCAAGTCTCACTCTCTGCCGTACAATCTCACGTTCTTTATAGATGCAGCATCGAAACTGTGGCTTCGGTCCCGGAATTAGTCGATACGCAATTTCTTCCTTCTCCTCATCAAACCGACCTTCATACGCCAGCTTTGCCACCTGATACAGTACTTCATGTTTGATTTTTAAAATGTTTGCATCGTTTGTAAGCATGATTCTCCTCCTATTATTCTATATACAAGATCATAATTGTAACTGTCAGCCTACGAATCCATGAATCAATACGTATACCGCAACACAATCTAGTCTGACATAATTATAACAAAATATACTTGTCTTTAAAAGAGATTTCTATACTTTATACCGCGATTTCCTTCCCCAGCGTAAATGAATAAATCACTCGTTCTTTCACTTTCTTCCCAGTCAACTGCTCTAATGCTTTTGCATAATAATCCAGCTGGATAGTATAGCGTTCTTTTAAGATTTCTTCTCCACTTCTTCCCTTTGTAACCCGATCTGTCTTGTAATCCACAATCACAAGGGCTCCATCTTCTTCAAAGTAGAGATCGATAACTCCCTGAACAAGCTGATCCAGTGGCTCTTCTCCAGTTCTTCCCAGTGGTCTGAATACAAACGGCTGCTCTCTTCTAACACAGCCTGCTTCTTCTGCTGCTCGCACACGTTTCCCAATTGTAGAATCGCAAAATATCTGAATATCTCCTGCATCTACGCTGTCCGCCTGCATCCTAGTCATTCGTTCATCCTCTACCATCAGTTCAATACACTGCTGTATCTGATCCTTGGATTCTGTCATGCCATAATCCAGGCACTCCATAACACGATGATACGCTGTACCACGTTCATTCCCAGCCAACTTCTCCTGTTTTCCTGCAATAAATACAGGAACAACCGCCTGCGAGCTCTGTTCATTCTGCGCAGGTTTCTCTTCACTCTGCTCCAAGGCATCTGCCAAATGTGGTTCCAGCATGGCCTTTCTGTCCATATCGGCTTCATGCTGCATCTGCTTTAATTCCGAAACCGTTATCTTAAGCTTCTTATTTGTTTCTGTCTCATATCCGTATGGTGGATATAGTCGTTCTGTAATTTTCTCATTTCCATTTTCCATCTGAGAATTATCTTCCTTGAGTTCAGTATTGTCCTCCTCATCAAGCCTTTCATCTGCCACTGCATTTTCAATAACACGAATCTGAAAATCGCCAAGATTCTTATCCTTTGACAGCAATGCCACCGGCATCACCATATCAAAGTATGTTTTGAAGTTCTCATTATCTAGATATGTAAATGCGTCTGTCAGCTGAAGTTCGTCGGCTTTCGCCGTCCACTTCGCCATTGCTTTTTCTGCGTCTTTATCCACACCTGTCATAATCAGCTTCTCCCTGGCTCTGGTCATGGCAACATACAATACACGCTGTTCCTCACCAATGGTATCCGCTATGAGCTTTCTTGCAATTGCACCTTTGACCACGGTTTTTCCTTTGGTTCTCTGATCCAGTCGCACCACATCCATACCAATTCCCAAGTCTCCATCAATAATGATATTCCCGCTGGCATCCATAAAATTCATGCGTTTATGCATTCCTGCTACAAATACAACTGGGAATTCCAATCCCTTACTCTTATGAATACTCATAACTCGAACCAGATTCTCATTCTCTCCTAAAACAGATGCCTCTCCATAGTCTACTTCCGACTTCTTCATACGGTCTACATAACGAAGGAAGTTAAACAACCCACTATAACTGGTTGTTTCAAAGCTGCTCGCCCTCTGAAGCAGAATATCCACATTTGCCTGTCTCTGCTTTCCTGCTGGCATAGTACCTACATAATCATAATATCCTGTATCATAGATTACTTCCCAGACCAGCTCCTGAATAGACATGTATTCAGATTTCTTTCGAAAAATGTTGATTTTATCTAGAAATGCATCCGCTTTTCTAACCAACTCCTGGGAAATTCCTACTTCGTTGGTATTCTCTGTATTTGGCTTTGATGCCTGCTGCTCTCCTGTAGTTTCATCCGATATTCCAGGCTGCAGCTCCCTCACTACCAGCTTCAACTGTTGATATAAACTTTCCTTCTTGGAAACAAGTCTGATTCGTGTCAGTTCCTCCACCGAAAACCCGCCAAAGTAAGAAAGCATCACACCTGTCATCTCAATATCCTTTGTTGGATTATCAATAATCGATAGAAAATTCATGATATTCTTGATTTCACTGGTTGCAAAATACCCGGCATTGGATTCACAATACGAAGGAATTCCCATATTCATCAGCTCATTGACAAAGACATCTGCCCAATCCTTCACACTTCTGGTAAGAATCACTATGTCACTATATCGAATCTTTCTGTAATCCTGCAGCTTGACATCATAAACCTCTGTATCAGTCATCATTTTCTGAATCATGGACGCAATCTGTGCCCCCTCGATTTCTCTGGCATCCTTAGAAGCGATATCCGGCGTGCCAATAAGCACTACTTCTGTAGCCGCATGCTTTTTCATTCCATAGTTCAGCTTCCCCATAGAGTCTCCTTGGCAGTCTTGTGTCTCCTCTGGATATGGAAAGCCCGTATTCAATCTTGCTGCATCATTATATTCAATTCCACAAAAGTCCTTATTCATCACCCGGCGGAACACATCATTGGTACATTCCAGAACGTTCCTTCGGCTTCTAAAGTTCATTTGCAATTCAATCTTAGTCAGGTCACTATCTCCTTCTCGGAACGACTGATAGCGATCATATTTGTCAATAAACAAATCCGGACATGCCAGACGGAACTTATATATACTCTGCTTCACATCTCCAACCATATATACATTGTTGGTTCCATCATCATATGCAGACTTCGACACCGCCGTCAATATTGCTTCCTGAAGCAGATTGCTGTCCTGATACTCATCAATCATAATCTCCTGATACCTTGCAGCCATACTTTTCGCCACATCTGTATAGGACTTCTTTCCATCTTCATCACGAACGAGAATATCCAATGCCAGATGCTCCATATCATTAAAATCAATGATGTTACGCTGTCTCTTTTCCTTCTGCATTCGTTCCGAAAAATCCTTTGCCATGTGAATTAATAAAAGCACAGCCCTGCTATTGTCCTTCAAGTCTCTCATCATGGCATCTGCATCACCAACAAATATCTTCCCAAGAAGTGTCTCATTGACATACTTCTTGTATCCATTTCTCATATCCTGCACGTATTTCTTTCTGTCTTCATCGACATCTTCCACTTTCTTTCTTCCCAGCGCATCAAAAGAAATCAGTCTTGTCCTTCTTGCCAGTTCAAAAAATGTGTCTGCACCTAATAGCTGCCTAATCCCTGCTAAATCTGATTCAATTGCCTCCAGGTACATTAATGGCCCATGTGCACCTCTACAGATTTCCGAAAGCTTCACATATAAAGCCTCATAATCTGTTAAAACATTTCGAATATTTCGGAATAAGAAACGAAATGCATTACTTTCCTCCAGTCCAGAATCCAGATATGGCTGCATACACATATCGTACCACTGCTCTGGCCATGGATTGCTTCTCGCAAACCGATATAACTTCAATATCATATCTTCTATTGCTGAATCATCTCGCCCCGTTCCATATGCATCTACAAACTGATAGAAATTCTCATCTTCTGATGTATAGTAAGCTTCCAGCATATCTTCCATCACATCATTCTCCAAAAGCTTTAATTCCCCTTCATCGGCAGTACGAAATACTGGATCAAGATTCACTTCTGTAAAATGATTTCGTATCAGATTCAGGCAAAAGCTGTCTATGGTCGTAATCTGTGCCTGATTAATTAATGTCAGCTGTTTGACCAGATGCATGTTGTCTGGCTCCTGCTCCACCAGTTCATCTATCGCCTGACGAATACGCTGCTTCATCTCTGCAGCTGCCGCATTGGTAAATGTTACAACAACCAGTTCATCTACATTCACCGGGTGTGTTGCATCTGTAATTTTACGAATAATCCTCTCTACCAGTACAGCAGTCTTACCGGAGCCGGCTGCTGCGGCAACCAGTATATTACGATTTGTCAATTCAAATGCAGCTCTCTGTTCCTCAGTCCAATTTCTTGCCATCGGTAATCTCCTCCCTGATTTTCTCCCACACATCTGGGTCTTTCATC
This sequence comes from Lachnospira sp., assembly GCA_028693195.1. GTDB lineage: Bacteria > Bacillota > Clostridia > Lachnospirales > Lachnospiraceae > Lachnospira. The sequence goes on along the minus strand of JAQUVV010000074.1, from coordinate 5,389 downwards.
TTGTTCAGCTTTCTAAATTGATGCCCTGGTAAATCTGGACTGAATCCACAGATTTCCTTATAAGCGCAATATTTACAGGAATGATACTCTCCATCCGCATATGGGTTTAGAGCGACTTTTCCATTATAGATTTGTTCTGCCGTTCTCCCTGATTGTTGAAGGACATAATCTTCCAGCATATCAAAATGTGCTGTATCCATCACACGGCTCTTTCTTTCATCCACATCTCCGCTCTTTTTATATGCTAACGGTACTGCAATTGACACAGAATCCGTATCATCCAGCTTTTTTAAGATATTTTTATTCTCATTGATGACACCCTTCATTCTTAATTCTTCACGAATATGATACAGAACGGTATCCTCATCCGCAGCTTCTCCAGTTGATAATTCCACAATCGGGTCACTCATGTTATAGTATAGAATTCCCGCTGGAATTACATTCTTCCCAGAATGTCTCTTCTGCTCCAGCTCCATTGCTGCTTTCATATACATAATCAACTGTATCTTCAATCCATAATATGTATTCAATAGATTAAAGTCTGATTTTCCTGATTTATAATCAATAATCTTCACATAGACATTCTCTTCATCCTCACAGATATCAATTCGATCAATCTTCCCCTGCATTGCCAGTCTCTGTCCTTGCGGAAGCTGTGCTGCATCGATTAAGAATTTCGCCTCGAACTGATCTGGTGCAAATGTACCGCAAGCCAACTGCTGTCCGATTGCCCATACGGTTCTATCTGCCAAATCTGTCATCCGTTTTACTAAGAATTCATTCCTGCTGGAATCCGAAAGGATTGTATTTCCATAATCCTTCGAAATTTGCTCGATACTGTCTGATACAAGCTTCCTTCTCTCCTCAGCCGTCAATGTCACAAAAGACTTATGATTTTCCTTCACATATCTAGAGACCTGCTCTACAACACTATGTAAGATTGTTCCAAAATCCTGAACAGCAAAACGATATTCTTCTCTCTCGCAAATTCCGAGTCCATACTGTAAAAAGTAAGCAAACTGACATCATGCATAAGATTCAAATGCCGGAATACTTCCCGTCAGTTCCTGTCCATAAAGAGCCAATGCTGTACCCTCACTACTGGTACGTGCACGATTCTCACCATTCCACCCCAAATCGGATTTCGGAATTCTTAAATAAGAAAGCTGTGTTGCTGCACCTGTCTCATCTGTAACAATCAGCTTTGGAAACATTTTCTTAATATTACGAATCAAGTAGGATGGCAGAATCGACTTTCCAGTACTGCTCTTTCTTGCATAGGAAATATATAACTTTTCTGATGGCTTTGTCATAATCAAATACAGGTAAAATCTCTGAATAAATGCTTTCTCCCTTGCCGATGGGGACAGTGTCACATCCATCTGTAAAAGCTTATCTCTCTCCATATCTGAGAGTACACTTCGATTCTCGCTTCTCTTCGGTACAACATCATCATTGACCCCCACAAAGAACATCACCTTAATATTCTCTAATCTCGTTCTTTCTATATCTCCTACCAGCACACAGTCTGCTGCAGGTGGAATCAACCCTACCTTGATTTCCTCAAAACCAGAATCTATAATTCGAGCAAATTCTCCAATAGATACGACTTCGTCACCTAGTAATTCAACAATTTTGTCAAGCAATCCCATAGTCTTTGCGTAGATTTGGTCATACTCATTTCCTGTATTCTCCAACTTACCAAGTGCAAGAACTCTATCAGCGCTCTTCATTTCCGTAATAAAGTAATACAGCGCCGTTGTATACTCTGCGACCGTTGCACCCTTCTTGCGTAATCCCTCCTCAAGAATCTGAAGGGGATGAATCACACGTGTTCGCAATTCATTCAACCGCTCCAAATCTGTCGCTTTCACACGGCTTCGGAACGTTCTTGTCCATTCCTCCAGCCACTGTCTACGACTTCTGATTCCCACAGCCACACAGTAATTATCCAGAATATCTACATCATCTCGCTCAATATCTGTCATGCCCGTTCTCAGATAACGAAAGACACTATCATAACTATATCCCTTTTCCATGATTTCCAATGCGCTTCGTATCATCTCAACCAATGGGTTCGACGTCACCTTCCTCTTCTGATCGATAAATGCAGGAATGTCATTCTGCGCAAACATATTCTGTGCAGTAACACCATATCCCTCAATGTCTCCAGTCACCACTGCAATATCACGATATCGGTATCCCTCAAATCTGGTCAAACGAATAATCTCTCCAATCACATACTGAAGTTCTTCTTTCGGCATTCCAGCCTCATAAATCTTGATATCATGTACCTCATCAGTATAGGATCTTTTTCCATTACGAAAGAGATTTTCTTCTAAATGTTTCAGCTCATTGCTTTTATTAAATCTTGAATTAATATTATGAGCAACAACAATATCTTCCCTGCACTCCACATGAATTTCATCACAGATTTGATGAAGCTTATGAATGGTATCCTTACTCATATAGAATAAATTCTCCATTCCATCTACTACATTTCGATTTTCTAATGGATCTATCGTCAAAGTGACCATGATTTCTTCACAGTGCGTCAACAAAAGACGTATCAGCTTGTATTGGATTGGTGTAAACCCTGTAAATCCATCAAAAACAATCGTTGCATCCTGAATCATCTTCGACTTCTCTATGACATTACATAACACATCCAGGATTTCTTCGGATGTTATATAATTCACACTAAGATATTCTTTAAATGCTGTATAAATCAGCTGAATATCCTTCAGCTTGGCATATAAAGGTTCATTTTCCTTCTGAAGGGTTCCTTTTTCATCTTCTGTTAATTCCGCCAGCTGATCCTTTCCCACATCGTATTGAAGCATTTCTGATATCACCGACTTGAATTCTGTAATAAATCCATTCTTATTAATACTATTGGCGAAATAACACAGCTCTTTCTTATTCATCTCTGTTACTCTGCGAACAATCAGATTCTTACCAGTATCATCCAATACCGGTCTGTTTTCTCCACCAATTTCTTCAAACACCTTGTACGCAAGACGTTCAAAACTGACTACATCTATATTCAGAATCCCCTGTTCTTCTGTCATATCCACAAGCTTCTTCTGTGTCTCCATAGTGTACTGTTCTGGAACAACCACAATGTAATTCTTATTCCAATGCTTATGCGCCTTATTAATAACGTCTGTATATAATCTGTGTGACTTTCCCGCACCTGATCCGCCTACAATTAATTGAAGTGCCATACCATTCTCCCTTTTTCTAAAATATTTTCTACGCTTTCTCTCATATCTTTACTCATATATACTTATATAGTAAACAAAATCCTGTCGCAATAATACGACAGGATCTGATTTTATCTATTAACTGGCTTTCTTACCCTTCAGTTCGTTCGCTGTTCCGTCCTGAATCATACCAACCATAATGTCTGCAAGCTCTGGATCGAACTGCTTCCCCTTATTCTTTTTTAGTTCTGTGATAATCTCTTCCTCGCATAAATGCTTACGGTAACAACGATCACTACTCATGGCATCATATGCATCTGCAACACAGATAATTCGAGCAAACAGCGGGATTTTCTCTCCCTTCAACCCTGATGGATACCCCTTTCCATCATAACGTTCATGATGATAATGTGCTCCTTCTCTAATGCCATTAATTGCTGTAAAATTCTTAAGAATCTCGTCCCCTACCGTCGTATGAGTCTTAATCTGATCAAATTCCTGATCCGTCAGTTTCCCAGGTTTCTTTAAGACCGCGTCTGGCACACCGATTTTACCACAGTCATGCATTAATGTAATATAATAAAGCTTATCCACATTATACTTTGACAGCTTCATTCTTCTTGCAATCTCTGTTGCATACTCTGCAACCCTTGTTGAATGCCCACGTGTATATGCATCCTTTGCATCAATAAATCCAATATACATATCCATTGACTGCTTAATAATCTTCGCATCCCTAATCTGCTGTTTCTGATATCTCTTATCATTATACATCATGATCTGTGCAGAAATCACGCCAATAATCCACATAATCAATAATCCATTCAGTATTTTATTTGCAAGCATATCTGATACGATATAGCCCTTATATCCAGAAATCACAACATGTTCCAAGCTAATCTGGTCTTTGGAATACATGATTGCCCCAAAAGTTCCATCCTGTCCTGTCTTGATATGAACAGTATCTACCGCCTGCGCTGAAAATGTCACCACATTCCCATCTACAGAAAAGGCCCCATTCCACGCACTATCAATATATACATCATCAGAATATGTAAGCACTGCGGTCCAGTTATCAAAGTTACTTACAGCTTCATTACGAATCACATAGTCATACTGAGCCCCCATAGGTAAATCCGGATGAAACTCTTCATCCTCCCAGTTCTTTGAAATAGACATGCTTATGCCTAATCCATCTTGCAATGTATCTAGATTTTCCTGATTAAATTCAAATGTCTGAAGTTCTCCTGATTTTCTTCCATAATAATGATTTAATCCTATAAAACCACATATAATCATTATTAATGAAATGGAAAACCCCATTATTACGATTATTCTCTTCTTCTGCAACATAACTCCCCCAAGCAATGCTAAAATGCCTAATTGAATTTATTATAATATAATTACAGATTATTTTCCATATTTTTTGCAAAAATCCTTTATAAAAGCACAAAAGATACATAATATCTCATGATAAAACATACATTATAATAATTCATAATTATGTGAAAATCCTGGAGGATTGTAATGAGTCAAACAAAAATATTTGTCATTCATATGAAGGAACTGATTATCGGTCTCGTTATTGCCGTTATTCTGATTATCCTTACCATACTAGCACTGGTTTGTTTCGGTGGAAAATCATCCTCCAACACCAACAACCATGTAAGCCAATCCACACATTCGTCAGATAAAAGTGCTGTAACCTCTAATGGAAATGGAGGTAAATCTGGAAGCAATTCCTCTAATACATATATGCCTGGCATCTACACTTCATCCATCTCTGTAAATGGAACCCCTCTAGAAATTCAGGTTACTGTCGATGAAAACAATATTAATGCCGTTGAATTGAAAAATTTGTCTGAATCTGTCACCACCATGTATCCTATGATGCAGACTTCGTTTCAGGAATTGGCAAATCAAGTTGTCAAGAATGGTTCAATTGAGAATGTCAGCTACTCTGCTGATAATAAATATACCGCTACCATGCTTCTACAAGGCATACAGCAAGCTCTCGATAAGTGTATACAGCAATGAAAAAGGAGCGGCTTTAAAGCCAATGTCATTTAGATAAGGATGACATAAAGAACAGAGTATGTAGAAATATGCACCCTGTTCTTTTTTTGTAAAATTCCAGAAATTACTTGACAGAATAAACAAAATGTGTGGCCGCTCTAACTATC
>JAQUVV010000073.1 GCA_028693195.1 Lachnospira sp. | reverse complement strand
AGATTCCGACACTTAATGGATATGACAATGTTCGTTTTATGATTTCGACGAATCCGGGAGAAGATTTAAAACCACTGTCAAAGGTTGCTTCAGGTGGAGAATTATCAAGGATTATGTTAGCGATTAAAACAGTTATTGCACAACAGGATGATATTGATTCCCTGATATTTGACGAGATTGATGCAGGAATCAGCGGAAAGACAGCACAGATGGTTGCTAACCAGCTGAAAAAACTATCAGAGAGCCATCAGATTATCTGCATTACGCATTTGCCACAGATTGCATCTATGGCGGATACACATTTTTTGATAGAAAAGACAGCACAAGACAATAGAACCACCAGTCATATACGCAGTCTGAATGAAGATGAAAGCGTGGAGGAATTGGCAAGAATGCTTGGTGGAACCAGGATTACAGATGCAGTTCTTGCGAATGCACGGGAACTGAAAAACGGCAACAAAGCATAGTGATATATATTTACATTAATAACCTATATTAAGAACGAACACATTTACAGATAATAATTACTGACACTATTTCGTACACAAAAAGTGCAGGAAGGAAATAATGATGGTAAATGTGAAAAAGCGTTCTTCTTATAGGTTATTTTTTTATATCATTCTTTCTGTAATTACGGTTACTGCGGTTGTAATATACTTTCAAGAGTTGAATAAAAAAATACCAAAACATATATATATTAATGAGAATCAGCAGATCGTTGTATGCATGGGAATTCCTGCCAGCGGTGAAATTATAGCTTCTTCGGATTCAATTTCTGTTGAAGCGGTAAACAGCATTACTGATTTAAGCAAGCCAGTTACATTTGTTGCTGGAACAGCAGGACACTACACGATGAAAGTCAATCTGTTTGGATTTATTACTTACAGAAAGATTGATGTTGATGTTGTTGATGAGAAATATGTATATCCAGGTGGATTTCAGATTGGAATGTATCTTCATACGGATGGAGTTCTGGTTGCGAATGCAGAGCAGGTACATTCTGATGCAAATAAGGACATATGTCCATGGGAAGGAAAGGTAATGAAAGGGGATTATATCGTAGCGATTAATGATCATATTATTTCAGAAAAAGAGGAATTGGCTGAAGAAGTAAATGAATCACAAGGTGAGGTGGTTCACATGAAAATTCGAAGAAATAATCAGATTTATGAAGAGGAAGTGCTGCCAGTACAATGTGAAGATGGCGTATACCGAATAGGGTTGTGGGTGAAGGATGATGCACAAGGGATTGGAACAGTGACGTACATTGATGAAAATAATCATTTCGCAGCGCTAGGTCATGGAATTAGTGATGATAATACGGGCAATGTCATGATGATTTCAGAGGGACGAGTTTACAGAACACATGTGATGTCTATTATAAAAGGAAAGAATGGAACACCAGGTGAATTGTTAGGAGGAATCAATTACAAACAGTATAATCAGATTGGAACAATTAAGAAAAATGGTGCAAATGGAATTCATGGAGATCTATCAGAGGAAATACGGTCAGAATACGCATTGGACTCGATGAAAATTGGTTATTCCTACGAAGTTCAAGATGGAAAAGCACAAGTTCGTTTTTACCATGATGGGAGCTTTCGGGATTATGATATCAATATAGAAAAACTGGTGAATGGAGCAGAAAAAAATATTACATTTCAGGTTGTATCTCCAGAATTGTTGGAGTTGACCAATGGAATTGTTCAAGGTATGAGTGGATGTCCAATTATACAGAATGGTAAGATTATTGGAGCAGTGACACATGTATTTATAGATGATTCAACAAAAGGATATGGGATTTTTATTGAAACAATGATGGAATAAATGGTACTTTAGTAATGTCGAACCATGTCGATAGATGCGATAAAAAAAGGATTGCTATTGCTACATCTTGCGCCTATAATCTAAAATTGAAGTGAAAATTTTTGTCAATTAATAGATGAAATTTTCGCAGAGCACGCATTGTTTATAATATTAGGGAGGTATTTATGGGAAATCTAAAAGTGGGGATTGCAGATGATAATGCAAATGTACTGCGGGTGCTCAATCAAGTGATTGACAGTGAAGAGGACCTCAATGTTGTCGGTACCGCATCCAATGGGGAGGAAGCGTACAAGATGATTAAGGAGAAAAATCCGGATGTAATTCTACTGGATATCATTATGCCAAGACTGGATGGATTGGCTGTTATGCAGAAAGTGAAGAATGATGACGAAATTACCAAGGAGACAGATTTTATTATTATAAGTGCAGTGGGAAGAGAGAGCGTAGCGGAGGATGCGTTCGATATGGGGGCAACCTTTTATGTTATGAAACCGTTTGATAACCAGGTACTACTAAATCACATCCGTAATATTAAAAACAAAAAGATGAGCATCAAAGAAGAAAACAATCATGGACTATTCCTGCAAAATCATATAGCGGTGAATGAAAGAGACTTGGAATCTAATATCACAAATGTGATTCACGATATAGGGATTCCTGCACATATAAAGGGATATCAATATCTCAGAGATTCGATATTACTGGCTGTTAGAGATAATGATATCATTAATAGCATCACCAAAATTCTATATCCTACAATTGCACAAAAGTACGAGACGACATCAAGCCGTGTAGAACGTGCGATTCGTCATGCGATTGAAGTGGCATGGAATAGAGGAAACACGGATACATTAACAGATTTATTTGGCTATACAATCAGTAATGGAAAAGGAAAACCGACCAATTCAGAATTCATTGCATTAATTGCTGATGAAATACGATTGAAATATAATATTCAGTAAACTTGGAAATATATGGAATGAACACAGGAAAAACACAGATTTTATGCATGTTTGCCCTTGCCATATTGAGGGGGATATATTATAATAATAACCAGTTTGTAACAGAAAATTAAAAGATTTGTAATGAATAGAGGTTATATAGATGCATAAAAGAGTGATGAAAGTAGTTGCGGCAGCATTGCTGATTACATGTATTACAGGATCAACAGTACTGGCGGATGATATAACGGATTTAAAGAACAGCCAGAGTGCAAAACAATCAGAGTTAGACGAGTTTGAAAGTCAGCTTGCTTATCTACTGGTACAGATTGATGAATTGGAACAGGATATGGCAAGTCTGAGCAGCAAGATTGAACAGACTAATACAGACTTAGCCAATGCGGAAGCAGTACAGCAGGGACAGTACGATGATATGAAGTTAAGAATCAAGTACTTATATGAGGATCAGGGGACAACACTTTCCGAGGTGCTTTTAACATCATCTAGCATGAGTGATATGCTGAACAAGACAGAGTATGTCCAGCAGGTTTATAATTATGATAGAGATAAGCTGACAGAGATGGCAAATACTGCTGCAGAAATTAAAGATATCAAGACAAATCTGGAAAATGATCAGACAAGTCTTTTGGCAAAGCAGGAGGAGTTCTTGGATAATCAGGCACTTTTGATTACATCGATTGATGAGAAGAAGAATGAAATCGGTGATATCAGCGCTCAGATTACAGAAGCGACTAATAAGGCAGCTCAGCTTGCAGCATCAAGACAACAGGCATCAAATTCCTATGTTAGCAGCTTTAGTGGTACTGCCAATAACAATTCTTCTACAGCTTCAGGTATTGTAAGTTACGCATATTCTTTATTGGGAGTTCCTTATGTATATGGTGGGTCATCTCCATCAGGTTTTGACTGTTCAGGATTAACATCTTATGTATTTGCGAATTATGGAATTTCGCTTTCTAGAACATCAGGTGGTCAGACTTATGGCGGTCAGGCAGTTAGTCTTTCGGAAGCGCAGCCAGGTGATATTATCTGCTATCCTGGACATGTAGGAATCTATATTGGGAATGGTCAGATGATTCATGCGCCACAGCCAGGAGATGTTGTAAAGGTATCATCAGTCAATATTGGATTATCGATTACAGGGGTAAGACGTTACTGGTAATTGTAATTATTGTATGTTATAATAAGTGCAGCTTCATGCTGCACTTATTTTTGCTTTGTAGAGAATTGCATTTTCTATAAAGTAAAGGATTGAGCAATGAGAAACTTGTTTTTGGAGACATTTGTATAGTGGAGGATAACTTGTATGAAGAATGTGTTGTTTATTGCATCAGAGGCAGTGCCATTTATTAAGACAGGAGGTCTTGCCGATGTAGTGGGCTCTTTACCAAAGTATTTTGATAAGGATGAATATGATGTTAGAGTAATGATACCGAAGTATACATGCATTCCATGGGGATATCGAGAGAAGATGATTTATAAAACCCATTTTTATATTGATTTGGCATGGAGAACACAGTATGTCGGTGTGTTTGAGATGGAATATGAGGGCGTGACATTTTATTTCATTGATAATGAATTCTATTTTTCAGGAAGTAAGCCATATGGATGGATTCACGAGGATATTGAGAAATTTGCATTCTTTAGCAAGGCAGCACTTTCTGCAATACCAGTTCTTGGATTTAAACCAGATATTATTCATTGCCACGATTGGCAGACAGGCTTGATTCCAGTATATCTGCATGAAAGATTTTCACAGGGAGAGTTTTATCAGGATGTGAAGTCAGTGATGACAATACATAATCTGAAGTTCCAAGGAATCTGGGATTTAAAGAAGGTGCAGGATATCACGGGACTTCCATCGACATTCTTTACTCCAGATAAACTGGAAGCATATAAGGATGCGAATTATCTAAAGGGCGGAATCGTATATGCAGATCGTGTAACAACTGTAAGTTCGACGTATGCGGAAGAGATTAAGACACCATTCTATGGGGAACATCTGGATGGATTGATGAATGCGCGTGCAAACTGCTTAAGTGGTATTGTCAATGGAATCGATTATGCAGTCTATAATCCGGAAACAGATGATGTACTTGCAGCCAATTATAATCAGATCACATTCCGTAAAGAAAAGTGGAAAAACAAGGTCGCATTACAAAAGGAACTTGGATTGAAGGAAGACAAAGGAAAGTTCATGGTTGGTATTGTGTCCAGATTAACAGATCAGAAAGGTCTGGATTTAGTCGCTTATGTAATGGATCAAATCTGTACGGAAGATGTTCAGTTGGTTGTGTTGGGTACTGGAGAAGAAAAGTATGAAAACATGTTCCGTCATTATGATTGGAAGTATGATGACCGTGTATCTGCGAATATTTATTATTCAGAGCCAATGTCTCATAAGATTTATGCAGCATGTGATGCATTCTTGATGCCGTCTTTATTTGAACCGTGTGGACTTAGTCAGTTAACGAGTCTGAGATATGGAACAGTTCCAATTGTTCGTGAAACAGGAGGATTGAAAGATACAGTAGAGCCATATAATGAATATGAGAGTAAAGGAACAGGATTCTCATTTACGAATTATAATGCTCATGAGATGCTTAGTATTATTAACTATGCGAAGAGTGTTTATTATAATCATAAGCGTGAATGGAATAAGATTGTAGACCGTGGTATGAAGATTGATTTCTCATGGGAAAATTCTGCAAGAAAGTATGAAGAGTTATACAAAGATATGTAATGATTAATTCTTGAAAAAAATTACAATCTGTACTTGATTTTTTGTTATCTGTATGGTAACATAATCAAGTCGCGCGGATGTGGCGGAATGGCAGACGCAGCAGACTCAAAATCTGCCGGTGGTAACATCGTGCGGGTTCAAGTCCCGCCATCCGCATTGTGAAGTGTTGAAGAAAGGAGAGTTGCATGTTTGGCTATCCAATAAGGTAACCTTTTAGGTAACTCTCTCTAAAACACAATTAAATAAATTATTAGAATAAAAGTTGTATCAGTGTGATCTGATGCAACTTATTTTTGTATAAAATGCTGTTAAAAGAACATTTTAATGGTATAATGTATGCGTATATTCAGCGCAAAGTATTAAAGAATAAAATCTGAACGGAGATTAAGATGGACGACTGTAAGAGAATGCAAAATATGATTGTCCCATTTGAATTGGATAAATTATCACTTCATGATGAAGAGATATTTATTGAACATTTAAGTACATGTCAGGACTGTAGAGAGGAATTTGAAATCCATTATATTGTAGCTTATGGGCTAGAGGACGATGACAATATTGTTCCGACGAAACCAGAATATAAGAGACTTTTAGATTCGTATGATTTTACAGGGCTTGTTGATTTGAAAATCCGTAACAGCATGAAAAAGATACGTGCAATTAAGAAGCAGAATAAGTATAACAGGTTCGTATGGCTAGCATGTAATAGCTGTATGCTCGTTACATTTATTGTGTTTATTATTATTAAGTATTATTAAGGAGATTATTGTGGCAGAAAAACTAATATTGATAGACGGGCACAGCATATTGAACAGAGCTTTTTACGGTGTACCTGATTTGACGAATTCAGAGGGGATTCATACCAATGCAATGTATGGATTTTTGAATATTATGTTTCGTTTTATAGACGAAGAAAAACCGGATTATATTACAGTTGCATTTGATTTGAGTGCACCAACCTTCCGACACAAGGAGTTTGAGGCGTATAAGGGAACAAGAAAACCAATGCTTCCAGAATTAAAGCAGCAGGTTCCATTGATGAAGGAATTGTTGAAATCCATGGGGATTACAGTGATTGAAAAGGAAGGGTATGAAGCGGATGATCTGATTGGAACACTTGCCAAGGAAAGTGCTGCTAAGGGAGTAGATGTTACAGTTGTTTCCGGAGATCGAGATTTGCTTCAGTTATCTGATTTGAATATTAAGATACGAATCCCGAAGACAAAGAAGGGTGTGACAGAGGTAGAGGATTATCTACCTAAGGATGTGGAAGAGCTCTATGGGGTAACGCCATTAGAGTTCATTGATATGAAGGCGCTAATGGGGGATACATCAGATAATATTCCAGGAGCACCAGGTGTTGGACCAAAGACTGCATCTGCATTAATAATGAAGTATCATAATATTGAGACGATTTTTGAACATATTGATGAATTGACACCACCGAAGGCAAAAAAATCTATTTTAGAGAACGTAGAACAGGTTCGAATGAGCAAGTTCCTTGCAACAATTGATATTCATGTACCCGTTGAATATTCATTGGAAAATTGCAGAGTTGGTGGATATTATAATGAAAATTCTTACGAATTGTTTAAAAGATATAATTTTAAGAATATGTTAAAACGATTTGAACAAGGAACTGTAAGTTCAAATAATGAATTGGAATGCTATGGCTATTTTAAGTTAATTGAAGATTTTGGCGAGGCGGAAAGTATATTTGCCCAGGCAAAGGAAATTGTGAAAAGTGGAGAATATATCGGCATTTCTATATTATATGAAGATGGTGTTAATTATGGAATATCAATGTGTCTGTCTGAAAAGGAGATTTATTTTATTCCAGCAGCAGGATTTTTATCATCGGAGTATCTCACAGGACAACTCATACAGATTGCAGCCGAGTGTACCAAAAGACAGATTTATGTATCAAATATGAAAAATGCTCTTCCTTTATTCAGAAAAAAGGAATCCACATATACAGAGGTTGATGAGAAGGCGTTTTATGATGTGCGTATTGCGGCGTATCTGCTTCATCCTAATAACGAAAATTATGATTATGATTCATTGGCAAGAGATTATATGGGTGCGACAGTTGCATCCAGAAGTGAATTGATTGGAAAAGCCTCAATTCAGGAAACAGCATTTATAAATCAAGATGTTTTATGCAAGATGAGCTGTATGGAAAGTTATGTGAATTTCATGACTGGATCAGAGCTTATAGAAAAGCTGGCAGAGGCAGAAATGTCTGATTTATTCAATGAAATGGAAATGCCTCTGATTTTTGTACTATATGAAATGGAAGCAGAAGGAATTCGTGTAGATAAAGAAGGTCTGAAGGTTTATGGGGATAAACTGGGGGAAAGAATCGAAATTCTGGAAAAGGAAATCTATGAAGAGGCAGGAGAAACATTTAATGTAAATTCTCCGAAGCAACTGGGCGTCATTTTGTTTGAAAAGCTGGGAATGCCTTATGGAAAAAAGACAAAGAGCGGCTATTCAACAGCAGCAGATGTGCTGGATAAGTTAGCGCCAGACTATCCTTTTGTTAAGAAAATTTTAGAATATAGACAGCTGACAAAGCTGAAGTCTACCTATGCAGATGGATTAGCGGTTTACATTCAGAATGATGGACGTATTCACGGAAAGTTCAATCAGACAATTACAGCAACTGGTAGAATTAGTAGCACAGATCCTAATCTTCAGAATATTCCAATCCGCATGGAATTGGGACGAGAAATTCGAAAGGTATTCATTCCAGAGGAGGGATATGTATTCCTAGATGCGGATTATTCACAGATTGAGCTTCGAATTCTGGCGCATATGTCTGGGGATGATAAGTTGATTGAAGCGTATCGATTAAATCAGGATATTCATAGAACAACAGCATCCCAGGTGTTCCATATTCCGTTTGATGAAGTGACAAAGCAGCAGAGAAGCAATGCAAAGGCTGTCAATTTTGGTATTATCTATGGAATTAGTACGTTTGGATTAAGCCAGGACTTAAGCATTTCCAGAAAAGAAGCAAAGGAATACATCGAACAGTATTTTGAAACCTATCCACATATTAAGGATTATATTGATGGATTGGTTGAATCTGCGAAAAATGATGGATTTTCGTTGACAATGTTCAACAGAAGAAGAGATATTCCTGAATTAAAGTCCAGTAATTTCATGCAGCGTTCCTTTGGAGAACGTGTGGCAATGAATGCACCGATTCAAGGAACTGCAGCAGATATTATTAAGCTTGCAATGATTCGTGCGTATAATGGTTTGAAAAATGCAGGTCTAAAGTCTAGATTAATTCTTCAGGTTCACGATGAATTATTGGTAGAGACAAAGTTGGATGAGGTTGATCAGGTGAAAGAAATTCTGACAGATGCGATGAAGAATGCTGTGGAATTAAAAGTTCCACTTGAGATTGATTTACAGCAGGGAAATAATTGGTTTGAGGCACATTAATATAAATGCTGTGGTGGAATGTTGAATATAGAAGTATGATTGTTGTAAATTAAAGCACAGAATATGGCGGTATAACGGAGAAACAGAATGAAAGTAATAGGAATAACAGGTGGTGTAGGCGCAGGAAAAAGTACAGTACTGTCATTGTTAGAAAAACATTTTAATGCATATGTGATTCAAGCGGATATGGTTGCAAAAGAAACAATGATGAAGGGGGAACGAGGATTTCTACAGGTCGTGGATATGTTTGGTGAGGAAATTCTTGATGTGACAGGAGAGATTGATCGCAGGAGGCTTGCGGAGATCATATTTGCCAATCCCAATAAGCGAATGGTTTTAAACAGTCTGATTCATCCACTGGTGAAACGAATTATTTTAGAGAAGATTAATGAACTTAGAATACAGGGATTATATGATTATGTGTTTGTAGAAGCGGCTTTATTGATTGAGGATCATTATCAAGTTATCTGTGATGAATTATGGTTTATCTATGTTCCTCAGGAAATACGTCGTGAGCGATTAAAAATCAGCCGCGGATATTCAGATGAGAAGATTTCGGAAATATTTGCAAGTCAATTATCAGACGATGCCTTTCGAAAAGCCTGCGAACAGGAGATAGATAATAGTGGCGCAGAAGAGAATACGTTGATACAATTAAAAAAGATTTTGGGGAGGAACTTTCATGGATGATATGAATATGACGGTTGATAATCTTGTGTTTGGATTAGATATTGGTACAAGAACAATTGTAGGCGTTGTTGGAACAATGGTTCGTGACCGATTTCATGTAGTTGCCATGGCAGAACAGGAACATGAGACAAGGGCAATGCTGGATGGACAGATTCATGATATCTATAAAGTTGGAGATACGATTCGCAAAGTGAAAAATCTTTTAGAAAAGCAATTGAATCGTACATTATCTGATGTGTGTATTGCAGCGGCTGGACGAGTACTTCGTACAGTAAATGCAACAGCGGATGTCACACTGGAAGAAGAAACACGTATTACACAAGAACAGATTTATTCTTTGAATTTATTGGCAGTGGAGAAAGCGCATGCACAGATTAATGGGGAAGCTTCTGATGTGAGATTCTATTGCGTTGGTAATACACCTGTTTCATATAAGCTGAATGGATACGATATTGGTAATCTGGAAGGACATAAGGCAAATCGTATTGGAGTGGAACTGATTGCAACATTTTTACCCGATGAAGTGGTAGATGGATTATATGAAGCTGTGGAATATGCAGGACTTCATGTCGCAAGTCTGACATTGGAGCCAATTGCTGCCATGAATATCGCAATTCCTGAACAATATAGATTGCTTAATATTGGTTTGATTGATGTTGGAGCGGGAACGTCTGATATTTGTCTCACGAAAGATGGAAGCGTTATTGCGTATGGGATGATTCCACATGCAGGAGATGAAATCACGGAACGAATCGCAAAGAATTATCTGGTTGATTTCAATACGGCAGAGAAAATTAAGGTTTCTGCTAGTAATAAGAAAAAGGGTCTTGTTACATTTAAAGATATTATGGGGATGACACAGAAGATACAGGCGGCTGATATTAGAGCTGTAGCAGATGAAGTAATTGATATGATGGCGAAGGAAACAGCCAATAAGATTATTGAACTGAATGGTGGAAAGGCTGTCAATGCGGTATTTGTTGTTGGTGGCGGTGGAAAGATGTCCGGGTACACTGACAAGATAGCGGATTATCTTGGCGTTGCACACGAACGTGTTGCGGTAAGAGGCAAGGAAGTCCTGACTAGTGTTGATTTTGAACTGGAAGATTTCAAGAAAGACTCGTTATACGTAACACCAGTGGGAATCTGTACGAATTATTATACACAGAAAAATAACTTTTTTTTTGTAAATGTGAATCAAGAGCGTATTAAGCTATATGATACCAGCAGCTTAACCGTGGTAGATGCTGTGATGCAGGTGGGGTTCCCTAACGAAAAGCTTTTTCCAAGAAGAGGAGCGGGAATTACATTTT
>JAQUVV010000072.1 GCA_028693195.1 Lachnospira sp. | reverse complement strand
TCCAGCCGCCGTCACCATAATAACCTTCGCTTCAGGATCCTGTCTCATAATTTCACCGACTGCTTCAATACCATCCATTACTGGCATTGTAATATCCATTGTCACCACATCTGCTTTAGTTCCATGTACTTTGCCACGCCATCCGCACCGTCTACTGCCTCTGCGATTATTTCATGTCCTGCTTCTTCAAGCATATTCTTTAAAAACTTTCTTGATGTTTTAGAATCATCAACGATTAAAACCCTTGCCATATTTCCTCCATGTATATCTCTGCTTATTTCGTATTCTAATGTATCCTGCACTTCTTTATACAAAGCTATGCGATTAACCTCACTTTATTATCTGCCACCATTAACATCTGGAATTCTTTTCCATCAATTGTAAATGTAACAACATAGAAGCCTTTCTCTGCTTCTATTAATGTATTCGTATAAAATACTGGTGGGTGTAGATCTACCTCCACATCAGCTTCGCTTAACTGTGTTGCATATGCACCATTAATGACATTAATCATCTCACATAATGCATCATATGCATCCATATTGAACTGCTGAAGATCTTCCATTGCAAACTTTGATGCAACTTTCAATAATGCATCATCATCGCCTGCAATTCCTAAGAATACATCCGTATCACCATCCATAACCTGACAGCCCAGAAATGTTCCTTTATATTCATTATGTAATGATATATTGTTCAATTCTACTACGTCTCCCATATATGCCCCGATGCTTTTAAGCAGGCACTGTAGCTGCAGAACATATCTTTCGCTTTTCATATCACAGAACTCTCTGACCAAAGAATCAACATCTCCACTCTGAATTGCCTTCAGCTCATGATCATTGAAGGTTGTTCCCGCTCTGTTTTGTGCGATATAACTGTTAAACATCTTCCCTTTCATACATATCTCCAATCCTACTGTCTACTGCCATCTATTCTACTCCCCAGCAAAAATGTTCTCTCCTCTATCAAAACTGGCAGTATGCTTTACATAGACACTAAAATTATACACCACTTAATTGAACATAATCAAGACTTGCGGGTGAGTTTCTTGGAATAGTTTGGTATTGGGTTGATTCCCACCACCTATGCCACGCGACTTGAGATTGAACTTTCACGCCACGTTGGACGAGCCAACTAGAAAATTGACTCCGTCAATTTTCACGCGGCTGTCGCCGCTTATAATCAAAGAAATCCAAGTCAGAACTCATGCAAGCATGATTCTCACCACTTACGCCACGCGACTTGAGATTGAACTTTCACGCCATGTTGGACGAGCCAACTAGAAAATTGACTCCGTCAATTTTCACGCGGCTGTCGCCGCTTATAATCAAAGAAATCCAAGTCAGAACTCATGCAAGCATGATTCTGACTTGGATTTCTTCGCTTATAGTTGGCTCGTAGCTTCGCGCTTATTTATCCTCTACGCTGTAGTTTGGCGCTTCTTTTGTGATGTGGATGTCATGTGGATGGCTTTCTCTTAATGCAGCAGATGACATCTTGATGAACTGTGCTGTTTCCTGAAGTACCGGAACTGTAGGAGCTCCACAGTAACCCATACCAGATCTTAATCCACCCATTAACTGGAAGATTGTATCTTCTACAAGTCCCTTATATGCAACTCGTCCTTCTACACCTTCTGGAACAAGCTTCTTTGCATTGGTCTGGAAATATCTATCCTTGCTTCCGTTCTCCATAGCTGCGATAGATCCCATTCCTCTGTATACTTTATACTTTCTACCCTGGAATAATTCGAATGTACCAGGAGCTTCATCACATCCTGCAAGGAGGCTTCCTAACATACATACGCTGCCACCAGCACCGATTGCTTTCACGATATCTCCTGAATACTTGATACCACCATCAGCGATTACTGGAATGCCATACTTCTTAGCTTCTGCGTATGCATCCATAACTGCTGTTACCTGAGGTACACCAATACCTGAAACAACTCTTGTTGTACAGATAGAACCTGGTCCGATACCTACCTTAACAGCATCTACACCAGCTTCACAAAGAGCCTTTGCTGCTGGACCTGTTGCAATATTACCAGCAATTACCTGAAGATCAGGATATGCTGACTTAATGCTCTTTAATGCTGTAATAATATTCTTTGAATGACCATGCGCTGAATCGATTACGATACAGTCAACCTTAGCGTTCACCAGTGCTTCGACTCTATCCATAACATTTGTTGTAATACCAACAGCAGCACCTGCAAGAAGTCTGCCCTGTGAATCATGAGCTGAATCTGGATACTTAATCTGCTTCTCAATATCCTTAATTGTAATTAAGCCTCTTAGCTTGAAGTCATCATCAACGATTGGAAGCTTTTCTTTTCTTGCCTTACCTAAAATCTTCTTTGCTTCTTCAAGTGTAATGCCAACTGGAGCCGTTACAAGATTCTCACTTGTCATACATTCCTTAATCAATCTTGAGTAATCCTCTTCAAACTTCAAGTCACGGTTTGTAATGATACCAACAAGCTTGCCATTATCATCTGTGATAGGAACACCAGAAATTCTGAACTTGCCCATTAATTCATTGGCATCCTGCAATGTATTGTCTGGATGTAAGAAAAATGGATCTGTAATAACGCCATTCTCTGAACGCTTTACCTTATCAACCTCTTCAGCCTGTTCTTCAATTGACATATTCTTATGGATGATACCAATACCACCCTGTCTTGCCATTGCGATTGCCATTCTATGCTCTGTAACTGTATCCATTCCGGCACTCATCAGTGGAATATTCAGCTTAATATTCTGTGTCAACTGTGTTGATAAGTCAATCATGTTAGGTGTCACTTCTGAATACTGTGGTACTAAAAGTACATCGTCAAAAGTAATGCCATCTCCAATAATCTTACCCATTTTTCTTTGTCCTCGCTTTCTTATTCATCAAATTGTTTCCTGCCAGACACGTATCTGACTGCTTCTAATCAGTTGGTATCCCTGATTTTTTTATACAAAAATATCCGAACATAATTATCCGGATATCCTGTAGGTGTGCAGACCACGTTGTCTGCGTTGTCTTGTATATTATCTGCAAATATAACAAAAAGCCCATTAAAAGTCAAACTGTTTTTTAGTGAATTCCATTTTTTATTTCAATACACTCTTAAATGTGTTTTTTTATAATAAATAAATGTTTATTTATGCATTCTCTTCCACTTTATACGCTGTCTTTGGAACGGATTTTTTGATTGCGTCAAGCATAGCTTCATTTGGTTCTATAAAGATTCTGACTAATTCATTACTTTCATCATAAGTATAGATTACAACAGCCTGGTCTTTATTTTCTTCCATATTAGAAGTATAATCTGCATTTCGCAGTTTCTGATAGGAAAGTCTTAATGCATCCTGAGAATCTGGTTTTGCAATCAATGTTGCCTTTGAAATGTCATATACTCCGCATCTTTTTCTGGTAGACTGGGATGTAATTCGGTCTATCGTTAATTCGCCTTCCATAAGCGAATATTCGTATTCGAAATTATAATGTCTAAATAAAAAGACCGTGAATACAATCAGGAGAATTGTCAACATAAATCCAAACATCATCATGGTTGGAACTGTAATTGCTGCCAAGATGCATGCAAGAATCATAATGATTTTAAATGGGAGTGCACTCTTTGGTGCTTTTGCTTTGATTAAATATTCTACTGGTAAATTATCCATGTTTTTTCTTTCCTTTTTATTTATTTGATTATAACTGTTCAAAAAGTATCATTCGTAAGGTACTGAACAATTACGATATGTTTATTGTGCCATAATGTGTAATGATTTGCAATTGTTTTCTAACTGTATATCTTCCAGCTGTGCAAAGGGCAGATTCGAATGAGGGCGGCACTTCGGCTTTGCCTGGTGCCTTATGTGTTTCTGGCAACCAGGGCGCACGAATTTGGCCTGCGGCCTGTCCGTGCTTATGCTGTGATGACGGAAGTTTTCTGTGAACAGCCTTTATGTGGTGAGGCGGAATTGGCGGCATACTGCGCTTTGCTGGTATGCTGCCTGTCCGCCGCGAAGAGTACATATGCGTCTCACTACTTTCGTATCCTGAGAACGGTTATGTCCCAGAAAATCTTCGATTTTCCGGGACTACGCGCTGTCGCGCTATGCAATCAAAAAGAACAGAAGTCCTGAGAAAGCTAGCTTTCTCTGACTTCTGTTCTTTCCGCTTGCGCACCGCTCGTAGGATACGCGTTACATCATTCCCATGCCTGGATTTCCTGCTGGCATTGCTGGAATATCTTCTTTAATTGTTGCAACAACTGATTCTGTTGTTAATAATGTTGAAGCTACACTTGTTGCATTCTGTAATGCACTTCTTGTTACCTTTGCTGGATCAAGAATTCCTGCTTCAATCATATCTACGTATTCGCCATTTAATGCGTCGAATCCATGACCTACTTCTGATTCTTTTACCTTATTGATAATAACAGCGCCTTCCAGACCTGCATTGTATGAAATATGAAATAATGGAGCTTCCAGTGCCTTTAAGATAATTTCTGCACCAGTCTTCTCATCTCCTGTTAATTCTGCTGCTAACTTTTCTACTTCTTTAGAAGCATGAATGTAAGCTGAACCACCACCTGAGATAACGCCTTCTTCTACTGCTGCTCTTGTCGCATTCAAAGCATCTTCCATACGAAGCTTAGCTTCCTTCATCTCTGTTTCTGTTGCAGCGCCAACTCTGATAACAGCTACACCACCTGCAAGCTTTGCAAGTCTTTCCTGTAACTTCTCCTTATCAAAGTCTGATGTTGTCTCTTCGAGCTGTGCTCTGATCTGAGCAACTCTTGCTTCGATATCTGCCTTGTCGCCTTCACCATCAACGATAACTGTGTTCTCTTTCTGAACCTTAACTGACTTCGCTCTACCAAGCATCTCAATGGTTGTATCCTTTAATTCAAGTCCTAACTCTTCTGAGATTACCTGACCACCTGTAAGAATTGCGATATCCTTAAGCATTTCTTTACGTCTGTCGCCGTATCCTGGTGCCTTAACTGCTACTACGTTAAATGTTCCTCTTAACTTATTAACGATTAATGTTGTAAGTGCTTCACCTTCTACATCTTCAGCAATAATTAAGAGCTTTGCACCGCTCTGTACGATCTGCTCAAGAACTGGAAGGATTTCCTGAATATTTGAAATCTTCTTGTCTGTAATCAGAATATATGGATTATCCAAATTTGCTTCCATCTTATCCATGTCTGTTGCCATATAAGCTGAAATATATCCTCTGTCGAACTGCATACCTTCTACAAGATCAAGCTCTGTCTTCATAGTCTTAGACTCTTCGATTGTAATAACGCCATCGTTAGAAACCTTCTCCATAGCATCTGCTACCATCTGTCCAACTTCCTGATCACCAGCTGAGATTGATGCAACCTTTGCAATCTGATCCTTACCGTTAACCTTCTGGCTCATCTTTGCGATTGCTTCTACTGCACAATCAGTTGCCTTCTTCATACCTCTTCTTAGGATGATTGGATTGGCTCCTGCTGCTAAGTTCTTCATACCAGCATTCACCATTGCCTGAGCAAGAACTGTCGCTGTTGTTGTACCATCACCTGCTACATCATTTGTCTTTGTAGCAACTTCCTTTACAAGCTGAGCACCCATGTTCTCAAATGAATCTTCTAATTCAATATCCTTTGCAATTGTAACACCATCATTTGTAATTAATGGTGAACCATATGACTTATCAAGAACAACATTACGTCCCTTAGGTCCCAATGTTACTCTAACTGTATTTGCTAACTTATTAACGCCTTCTTCTAAAGCCTTTCTAGCTTCAATACCATACTTAATTTCCTTTGCCATGATTATGACTCCTCCTAATTTTATTTCAATAATTGCAAAACACTTCTATAATTATTACACTTATATAGAATTGCAGATTGACGAATACTTTTTATTATTCGATAATTGCAAGAATATCTGACTGTTTTACAATGATCATTTCTTCATCTTCTAACTGAACTTCTGTTCCTGAATACTTAGAATAGATTACTTTATCTCCAGGCTTTACCTGCATTGTCACTTCCTTACCATCTACTACTCCGCCTGGTCCAACAGCAACTACTTCTGCCTGCTGTGGTTTTTCTTTAGCCTGTCCAGGGATAATGATACCTGATTTTGTAGTTTCTTCTGCGATTAATGCTTTGATTACGACTCTGTCTCCTAATGGTACTAATTTCATAATAAGCCTCCTTGTTTAAATCCTTTTGTTAGCACTCTTTTCATTTGAGTGCTAATTTCAATACAACTAAAATATCACTCTGTATTTTGTTTGTCAACAGCTATTTCTAAATATATGAATGATTTTACATTTTCATAATAGTTTTTTTATCTTTTCATTTTCGTGGATTCGTATTAAAATATAATCAATGACAATATCACCCCACACAACTTTTGTGTAGAAATGGAGATTATTATGGCTAATAAGACGAATTTTAAAAAATGTGTTGCATTGACTGCCATCATTGGCACTGTCATTGCTGCATTTGCTGCAAAGTTACATTTTAAAAAGAAATATGAATTACTTTCATCAAATCATCCTTCAGATATGGATGATAACCTTGACACCATTGATTTCGAACATATTAACAATGATACTCCAAGAGATTACGTCTCCATTCAGATTAATCATAAGAATGATGAATAAATCCCCGGAGGTATCATGAACTTTAAAAAGAGAACTATCGCTTATACAATCGGTGTACTCGCTGCATTGATTCTAACTGGATGTACGATTCCTTTTCTTTCATCAACCAAATCGGATCGACCATATATACCAAGTACATCTTATTCAAGTCATCCTGAAACAACAGATGATATTTTGCAGATTCTGACCGAGTCCATGTCAAATAATCAAAACAGCTGCGAATTTCTGGTATCCAGTGAAACAATGATAAATGCTGAAGACTGGATGTCCAGCCTTCCTGGAATTGATCAGATTCACTGCGAATACAAGAAGGTTTCCGACGGCTATAATGTACTTGTCACATTTGAATACTGGGACAATTATGCAATCGTCAATGCATATAAGAATCAAGACACTTCCCTACTAAATGACCGTCAGTCTGAGTTATACACGAAGTACCTACAGATAATAGATGAATACACTTCTCCATCCCGCTCAGACTGTGCCAACGAGTTGTCTATCCATGATTACCTTGTTACACATATAGAATATGAAGAACAAGAAGATACAATTTATAATGCATATGACGCGCTAATCAAGGGAAAATCTGTGTGCAGTGGATATGCAGAATGCTTTAAGACCTTTATGGATCTTCTTGGCATTGAAAATGTCACTCTATCCGGAACCGCTGGTGACCAGCAGCACATCTGGAACATGGTGTGCCTGGAGGGTGAATGGTATCAGGTCGATGTCACCTGGGATGATCCCATTGGTTCAACAGACGCTGCAATTGATCATGCCTACTTTAATATTACAGATACAGATATGGCACTAGACCACACCTGGGACACCTCCCAGAATAACGGATTAACCGCAGATGGAGTTAAGTTCTCCTATCCTCAATATGCAGGTTTAATTCATATTATCTCTCAAGCTCAACTGAATTCCTACATGATAACCTGCATCGCAAACCAAGCTTCCAGTCTGGAATTCACGTCCAGCAATACCTTTGATTTGAAAGCAGCAATCACCGCATCTGATACTACTCTTTCTTATTCTTTTAAGATTGTCGAACGCACAGGCTATTCTATTTATGTCGTATATCTATCCTATTAAGTATATGCACGCAAAAATATCCATATATCATAAGAACGCCTTATGATATATGGATATTTTCACTTGAATCATTTGTGCCTGTGAAGGTAATGAACAGTTATAATCATTTTATATAATCCAGAATAGATGCATCCTTTGTCATAGCTCGCGTCAAGGAATCCTTTGCATTCTTCCATGGCTCATCTGCATATTTATGATCAAACTTATTAATAAACCAAGCAACATCATCACGAACGCGCTTCATATTATCTATATAAAGCTTTGATGTGCAGCTGACAAATTCATTCAACGATTCTTTTGATAGCTTTCTCTGTGCTTCGGCAATCAATAAGCCATAATGTGTTGTACAGAATCCATTGCTGTTCTCATACATTTCCTTAAAGCTGTTATCATGCTGATACATATAAAATACTGTATCAATATATCTTGCAAATGTGTTCTCAATCCGATCACACACAAAACAGCTTTCATCCAACTTATGAATATAGCTTACGGTCTGTGGTTCGGATTCCGCTTTCTTAAACAATGACTTTCCTTGAACTGGTTCGTCTGCACACTTCTCCAAATCTCGTATCACCTGATCCATATGTGTCTTCATGACTAAAGCGAATCCCAATCGATTCTCCTGTTCATAGATCTTCTTGATATGCTTCTGGCAGAATCCCATCTTATCTGTTTTTGCTCGAATGTCATCCTCCATATAGCTGGGGCCCATGGTATACGCAACAGCGTCATCCTCCAAAGCCTGGTACATGGCACATATTGGACATTCACAATCTTTACTAAATGCATCATTCACCGGAATTGTGTATATCTTCTCTTTCATATGTCTCCTCTTACTGCAATCATTCTTTTCGATAATGCGCAGCTACTTTTTCTTTTATCAATATTCTACCTTTTTTTATCACATTTATCAAACTGAGGATTATACGCATAGAAATTCTTTGAATTCAAATCATCCTGAACCTGTGATAACGCCTCTCCAAAACGTTGAAAATGCACAATCTCACGTTCTCTTAAGAATTTCAATGGATCTAATACTTCTGGATCGTCTGTCAATCGAATGAGGTTATCATACACCGTTCTTGCCTTCTGTTCCGCAGCCATATCCTCCACCAAATCCGTAATGCTATCGCCCTTACACTGAAATTCACAGGCATTGAATGGAATTCCGCCAGCCGCCTGTGGCCACACTGCTGCCGTATGATCAACATAATAGGCTTCAAATGGTGTTCCTTTAATCTGATCAATTGTTAAGTCTCTGGTCAGCTGATGCACCATGGTCGCAACCATTTCCAAATGAGCCAACTCATCGTACCCATATATATATCGGTAAGCCTTTCTTCCTATTATAAATAGGCAATATTTCTTATTGCACGTTCTATACACTCTATCATTATATTATCACACAGCCTTAAGGCCTGCAATGGGAAACCAGCCGACGAGCTTATTATCGTAATATAAGCTCGCTTGGTCTCCTACAATCTCTCCGACATCGTATATCTTGTTTCCACTGTGTCGTACCACTTTGCTTCCTGGAACAATATGTCCAAAAGAATTTCCTGTCTTGTTCTGTATTAATTCACCTTTCATTATTGTCTCCTGCCTGTGATAACATTTGCATGAACTTGTCATATCCAATCATAGAAATAACTGCACTTAATATTCCAACAATGCACCAGTATAAAATAACCTGTGGTGTTACTACTGTACCACCTGTAAACAATACTGAAAGCGCAACAATAAATGTCCATACCATAGCTGATACAATGGCCATTGCATTATAAAGCTTAATGTTCTTAAACATCTTCTTTAATGCTTCTACTGTAACGACTGTAAGAAACGAAATTAAAGCCAGAACTCCGAGAAGCTCTGGCGAAAAAAATGTATTCATATTCATAATGAACCTCCTAATAATCTATTCTAATTTGAAGTCTGTCAATCACCCTACTGAATGAACCTGCATAACCATCCATTCCATCTTTCGTAGATGCATCTCTCTGCTCTGCGAAGTATCCCCAAGCATCCTGTGGCTGTACACGGTAAATCGCATACTTGTATCCGGACTGACCAGCAATATCAGATTCTGTATGATAATATAATTCTACAGCATCAATCCCTCTCCCATTTCCAGCATATCCATTATAATAATCGTTAATGTTCGTATTCCTGCTGTCTATGTAGCCAAGCCATCTACCATTCACATGAACTCTGTATATGCAATAGCCTTTATCTACAGATATTGCTACACCTGTGATAGCCTGCCCGTCTATACCTGCAAAATCATCATAATTATTCACTACGGATAACCACTGATTTCCATTGATCTGAACCTGATAATATGCATTCACTTCATCTCTTACATATCCAGCGGATTCTTCAATTGCACTTTCCTCATATGTCGGTTTTATAGGTTCTACATAATCTTTGTAGTAGATATCTCCGTCATATTCATATCCGTTTACCTCATAAGCTCCGAACTGCCAAATCTTGCAAGGCAAAGAAGGTTCATCTATTCCCCAATGTGCTAGCCACATCTGGAAGCCTTTTACAGCACGCAGTCTATTCAAGTCCAGTACATTTGTAAAATAGTTATAGTTCGCATACACTCCCGTAGTATAACCAGCATCTCGCATATTCTGCACGAAATAAATACAGAAATCAGTTAGCATAGCACCCTTTTTATAGACATTAATTCCGTGGCGTGCCTTATACCCGTCTGCGTCCTCCATATCGAACCACACGCCTAATGTTGGATTACACTGTGAAGCAAGCCTTTTAGCGTGTGCAATTTCACTCTGAATATCGTCATAGTCTAAGGCGTACGAATAAAGATAGATTCCGTATGGAATCCCTAGACGTTCACACTCTTCAACATTCCTTAAAAACTGCTTATCATCCTGGCTTTCATAATCGCTTCCATATCCCAGTCGAATAATTACACCGTCTTCTACTTCTGGAGCAACTGCATCCCAGTTAATTGTCCCGTTATTATCCGACACATCAATCATGTATGCGCTTGCAGACACGATCATCGTTAACATAAGTACACATGTCAAAATTACTGCCATTATTCTTTTCATAAATGTTTCATTTCTAATTCTCATAGTTCTCCTCCTCCTAAATTCCCATGCCGACTTTGACGTACAAAATTACAATTCCAACTGCTCCTGTAATAACTGCTGCCAGAATCGTATGTTTTAACCACTTCTGTTCTTCCTGAATATCTTCCATATCCTTCTGAAGCTGTTCCTGCTTCTCTTTTAGCGAAATAATGTCTCGCTGATTTTGATAAGTTGTTTTAGATGCATCCCCTAAATTTTCCGTAATGTTCTTAACCATTTCTTCTATTGCGACTAGCCTGTCTCTTACTTCTCTTTCAAACGGTCTTTCTT
>JAQUVV010000324.1 GCA_028693195.1 Lachnospira sp. | reverse complement strand
TTTCATTAAAATGCTCTTATATTCTGGCGTTTCATCTATTAGGATATCAGCAATTGCTGCGAGCTTTTGAATATCTCCACATTCACTTCCAAATACAATAGAATCAACACCTAGTGTGTTTAACTGCTGGATTGCTCCACTGGCGAATCCTTCTGCACTGGAAAGTGCAGAGACAACGGGAAGTTCAATCACCAGATTGACGCCGGCATCGACTGCGGCTTTCGTACGGCTGTATTTATCAATTATGGCAGGTTCACCCCGCTGGACAAAGTCTCCGCTCATAACAGCGATAGCACATTCTGCCTGTGTGATTTCTTTAGCTCGGTTCAGATGGAATAAGTGTCCATTATGAAAAGGATTATATTCTGTTATTAAGCCGACTGATTTCATAGGGAGCTCCGTTTCTTTTTATAGTAAATGGGTGCTTTGATTTATATCCCAATTTGATATTGTTTCATTTAAATCATATTTATATTTTATTATATTATCATATTTCGCCTTATGCTGCGACTTATTTACATCTGAATTATATCTTGAATTGTACATTTTTGGTACTGTGTATACAGATTGCTTGTTATTTTGAACAATAGATAACTTGTTTTCATGAAATATTTGGTATATAATTTTTTTATGATTTCGGCGCAGGGCTGAAAAATATTCATTAATACAAGGAGGAGTCAGTAATCATGGCATTTATTGACGTAATTAAAGAAAGAGCTAAGGCTGATAAGAAGACAATTGTTTTACCAGAGTCTATGGATAAGAGAACATTTGCAGCAGCAGAACAGATTTTAAAGGAAGGTATCGCTAATCTGATTATTATCGGTACACCAGAAGAAATCGCTGAGAACAGCAAGGGCTATGATATTACAGGAGCTACAATCGTTGATCCTTTCAATGATCCTAATAAGCAGAAATATATTGATAAGTTCGTAGAATTAAGAGCAAAGAAGGGTGTTACACCAGAGCAGGCTCAGGAGCAGATGGAGAAGGATTATATGTACTATGCATGTCTGATGTGTAAGTGCGGAGATGCTGACGGTGCTGTTTCAGGTGCTTGTCATTCAACAGGTAACACAATTCGTCCAGCTTTACAGTTATTAAAGACAAAGCCAGGTATCAGCAGTGTATCAGGTTTCTTCCTTATGGAAGTTCCAAACTGTGATTTAGGTGAGAACGGATTATTCGTATTCGCTGACTGTGCAGTTAACCCAGATCTTGATTCAGAGAAGTTGGCAGAAGTTGCTATGCTTTCAGCTGAGTCATTCAAGAGCTTTGTTGGCGCAGAAGCTAAGACAGCTATGCTTTCATTCTCAACATACGGAAGTGCTAAGCATGACAATGTAACTAAGGTTGCAGATGCTGTTAAGATTGCGAAGGAAAAGTATCCTGAACTTGTAGTTGATGGTGAACTTCAGTTAGATGCTGCACTTGTTCCAGAAGTAGCTGCATTAAAGGCTCCAGAAAGCAAGGTCGCTGGACATGCTAACACATTAGTATTCCCTTCACTTGAAGCTGGTAACATCGGATATAAGCTGGTTCAGAGACTTGCTAAGGCTGGCGCTTATGGTCCAGTTCTTCAGGGACTTTCAATGCCAGTAAACGATCTTTCAAGAGGATGTTTCGCAGAAGACATCGTAGGCGTTGTAGCTATGACAGCAGTTCAGGCTCAGCAGGCATAATCTGATTTTTAATTAGCATTTTATAAAGTATATTAGCTGACAGTATCACGACATACAGAGCGGAAGTGCAAAACGAAGTGTTGGAGCGGCGTATGTTGTGGTGCTGGCAGCTTCAATTATTATATTATTAAAAAGGAGAATTTATAATGAATATTCTTGTATTAAACTGTGGTAGTTCTTCATTGAAGTATCAGTTAATCAACATGGATGACGAAAGTGTTATCGCAAAGGGACTTGTAGAGAGAATCGGTATTGAGGGATCAATCTTGACACATAAGCCAACTGGCAAGGATAAGTTCGTAGTAGAGCAGCCAATGAAGGATCATAATATTGCAGTTAAGTTGGTTCTTGACGCTTTAGTTGATGCTGAGCATGGTGTGATTGAGAGTACAGATGAAATCGCAGCTGTAGGACATAGAGTTCTTCATGCAGGTGAGAAGTATAAGGAATCTTGTCTTGTTGATGAGGATGTGAAGAAGGTTGTTAGAGAGTGCTTTGACTTAGGACCTCTTCATAACCCAGCAAACTTAATCGGTATTGAAGCTGTTGAAGCTGCTATGCCAGGTAAGCCAAATGTTGCTGTATGGGATACTGCATTTGGCGGAACAATGGAACCAAAGGCTTACCTTTACGCTATTCCTCGTGAATACTATGAGAAGTATCATGTAAGAAGATATGGTTTCCACGGAACAAGCCACAGCTTTGTATCAAAGGAAACAATCAAGTTTGCTAATCTTGATAAGGATAACGCTAAGGTTATCGTTGCACATCTTGGAAATGGTGCATCAATTTCTGCATCAATCGGTGGTAAGTGTGTAGATACATCTATGGGTCTTACCCC
>JAQUVV010000323.1 GCA_028693195.1 Lachnospira sp. | reverse complement strand
AAACCAAATGCCATGTTATCATAAACTGTCATATGTGGATATAAAGCGTAGTTCTGGAATACCATAGCGATATCTCTATCCTTAGGCTCTACATCGTTAACTAACTTGTCGCCGATCCATAATTCACCTGAGCTGATTTCCTCAAGTCCTGCGATCATACGAAGTGTTGTAGACTTACCACAACCTGATGGTCCTACGAAGATGATGAATTCCTGATCTGCAATTTCGAGATTGAAGTCCTTAACAGCTACGAAACCGTTAGGATATACTTTACATACGTTCTTAAGTGATAAACTTGCCATTGAAATAATCCTCCTAATATATACCTGCACTATGTATCAACAAATGTGCATGCGCTATCTGCGCCTTTCAATGTACTTACTATACAATAAACACATTTGAATTTCCATATTGCAATTAGCCAAATATCTCAGAATATTTTAGGCAAATTCACTATACAAGCCATTTTACTGTATATTTTGTACAAAACCCTCCCCTAAAACTTCACGAACATCACCAATAAAATAGAATGATGAGGGGTCTACACGCTCTACAACACCCTTAATTTGTGGAATTTGCTTCTTTGAGACCACACATATTAGTACTTTTTTTGCTTTTTGCGAATAAACACCCTCTCCATAGATATATGTTACACCTCGTCCTACCTCCTCCAATATTACTTTCGCCATCTTTTCATGCTGATCAGAGATAATGTAAACCGCTCTCGCATGCTTGACGCCTTCCATAACACTATCAGAAACAAGCGTTGTCACATAAACGGCAATGACTGCATAGAGACTTACATGAATTCCAAAGACTGCAACACCCAGTGCAATAATAATCCCATCAATAATCTGCATAATATACACCACAGAAACATACGGAACCTTTCGGTGTATTAACGTGGATAAAAGATCTGTTCCTCCTGTCGTCGCACCTGTCCGCAGCACCAGACCTATCCCAGCGCCGCATACTGTACCACCAAACAACGCTGCCAATAACAGATCCTTTTCGCCTAATTGAAATTCTGGAAGCAATGCAAGAAATGCTGTGAGCAGTGCTGTTCCTGCCAGTGATTTCCCCAATAGCTTCTTCCCCTGAATCTTCCATGCAGCAAGAAACAGTGGAACATTCAATACCAGATTATTCAACCACAGAGGAATCCCCCACAACCTGCCTACAATAATCCCGACTCCTGAAAATCCGCCTGTAACCATCCCCACCGAATCATAAATCATTCGGTAAGCCACTGCCATCAGCAGCGCCCCAATCACCAATTCGCTAATATCTTTTCTTCTATATAAATGATGCATCCCTGTCCTCTTTCTGTTCTGATATAAAATCCAGTATCAAAGGACACTATTTGTACAATATGGCAATACATATTTGAAAAAGCATCTATTGATAACTGAATTCTATGTCATATTATTTCCAGATGCTTCCACTGTATACATTGCTTTTTCCTACTCCCTGATATATAATTAATGAACAAAAAGACGAACTTGAGATTATAGCTTATATTATTATAGAAGATATTTTTGATGATTTATCTCAGAAATGGAGGGATTTTTATGGATATTGCTGGATTATCAACTGCAATGAGTACTGCCAGTGTCAGCAACGATGTCGGTGTTGCAGTCTTAAAGAAGAGCCTGGATACGTTAGATACAACAGGCGATAACATGGTCAAGATGATGGAAGCTTCTGTCACCCCTAATCTTGGTCAGAATATTGATTATTCAATCTAGTATATATAATCATACTAGTGCACTCGCATTTATGATTCAACAAAAAAGTACGGATTTAAGAATGATTTCTTAAATCCGTACTTTTTATTATATATTCTCTTACTTTATACTTATCTAACTAATTGCAAACTCATTATTTATATCAAGATGTACAATGATAATCTATACGTCTCCACATATCCCCGCCATTCTTACAATTCCAGATAAATCATAAAAATCACACAGAACACAGCGGTTGTAATAAGTGGCCATGTCAGAATCGCTCTAAGTCCTGATTTTGTTCCTATTATCGGAACGGTCGGCTTCTCATCTAACTGCCGTTTTTCCTGTTCAGAATCTTTCCTGCCCGCCATCATCACCCGATCCAATCTACCGTTTCGAGATGCAATCTTCCGAATAATAATAAACGCAAGCATTAAAAACCCAATTGCAAATAAGCCAAGGATCACCATCTGTACGATAATCACTGATGCTCCTAACGACTTCAATTCTGTTTCTGCAAGCTGTTCCTGCATATGCGAACCCTCGGGCGATAGCAGTTCCACCAGCTTAATCATCCCAATAGAATACGTGTTAATTGCAAAATGAGCCAGCATTGATGCCCATAAAGAGCCTGTAGCTTCTACCAGATAAGCAAAAACTACGCCCATAACCGTCGCGTAAAAGAATTGATTGAGATTCAGATGAAACAAGCCGAATACGATTCCACTGACCAGTGCCCCTGCAAAGATTCCCAGCTTCCGATAGGTATGAAAGAACAGTCCGCGGAATACAAACTCTTCTACAATCGGAGGAAGAACTGCTATTAATAGC
>JAQUVV010000322.1 GCA_028693195.1 Lachnospira sp. | reverse complement strand
TATTAAAGGTTTGACCATCTCTAATATACTATAAATCAATAATATGCACAACTTTTTAAACATCAATATATTATCTTTTTAATTCCGCCAACGGGTATACAAACGATTTATTCATAAACTAACTTCCTTTCTATTACCCTGCAACAGGAACTGTAATCTCTAATTGTGTTTTCTCATCAACCAATGGCCCCAAACCTTGTGCTGCTCTTTCCGCATTAATATCTTTCAAAGTATTTTTCAACTTCAATGCATATTTACGTAGTACTTGTTTGTTCTTGCCGTCAAATACCATATCATCCTTTTTCAACTCATCCAAAAACATCTTATATTTATCTTCTAAATATATCCCTAAATAATATTCTTCAACCGAATTGAGAGGAGTATCAGCACCACCTGTATCAGCTACCGACCACCAACTGGGTTTAAATAAACGATCTGTTACAGTAACAATTGCTCTTGAGTATTGTCTTGCTCCCTCTCTTACTTCTTCCTTCTCATCTATTTTTAATGCTAAAATCAATGTATTAGTACTCAATATTTCTGAATTCTTCAATTTTATACAAACACTTCCCGTCAGCTGACCTTTTTCAATCAGACACTCTGTTGGTAATTCATATAAATTGGCAGGTAAAGTTGTACGATCTTCATCTACACTTACAGAAAACTTCAGATCTTTATCCTGCACTTTGCCATATACTGAAACCTCTAATGGAATCTCTGGAACTTCGCCCTCATTATAAACCTTAAATGAAACAGTTGTAGTGTCTTTAGTCATATCTTTGGCAAAGATAATATACGAGACGTCATTATCATTGACCATCAAACCTTTCTCTTCACAAGAGATAAAAAAGCTAGAGCAGCAAAAGCATGCTATAGCAGGAATTATAAAATTCTTGATATTCATTTTCTTACTCCAAGTTTAGTTATTTGATATTACTTTCCGAATCAGGTAACGGTAATACGACATATTCTTCCGTCATTGGAATTTCACCACTATCACAAGTCAAAACTTTATTTAGACGTTTAAACATGTATAATGTTTGTCCCTCTCCAAAAAACTCCCGACGTGCATCATTTACAATCATATTTACAAAATCATTCTTAGAAGAAACAGATGAATAATCTACAGTCTTAATACCGCGTCCTTTTTTCACCTTTTCTAAGTAACTTTTTGCTTCAGCTATTTTAAGCAAATCACCTTCTGTATAAATCGCTTCAGCCGCAATATAATATACTTCAGACATGCGAATCATCGGAATAATCTGATTATTTGCCTTACCGTATTCTGTACTTTCCACTTGTTTATAAT
Source organism: Lachnospira sp. (assembly GCA_028693195.1). Taxonomy (GTDB): domain Bacteria; phylum Bacillota; class Clostridia; order Lachnospirales; family Lachnospiraceae; genus Lachnospira. The sequence continues at coordinate 1,263 of JAQUVV010000322.1, read as the reverse complement.
ATTTCAATGTACGGTAATTATATCCATAGTATTTTAATTCCAACTGATACTTAAAGCGAAAATCATTCTCTTTCTCTATACCATATACAGCATCAAGCATTTTACTACTCCAAGACAAATAGTTCTGATCAGATTCTGATTTACCATCAGTCAGATGATTAATCTCACTATCCCAGTCTACTAATTCTGTAGGAGAATACAATGCAAAAATTATATTATCATACATCTTCATATTACCGTTCTTAAAGTTATCAGAAGCATAATAAGATTCGTCGGCTGCAAAATATTTTGTTTTCTCCTCTTCATCTATCAACTTCTTCGCTTCCGCATATGCTTCGTCGTTCATTCCTGCATATAAATATACTCTTGCTAATATGGCTGTTACAGCATAGTAATTCAAGCGGTACCCTCTTAACGCAGCAAAAGCACCTTCACCAGCCACTTTTTGCACAAAGCGCCTATCAGGATTAAAATTTGTACTCTCTGTATCTATATCAAATAAAATACGTTGTGATTCTTTTAGATCAGCAATAGCATGTTCCAGACAATAGCTAACCGTTTGTTTATCATTCACATAACTAGGATATTTGTCTACATACGGAATAAAAGTACGTGTATTAGGATTCGCAGCAGGAGCAGGAGCATACATACGAAGTAAATCAAAATGCATATATGCACGTACCCCTATTGCTTCTCCCAAAATCATACGGCGTTCAGTATCGTGATCATAAAATAATGCAGGATCAGCAACCTCAGCCTGTTGTATCAAGTTATTACAGTTGGCAATAATATTCCAAGCAGCATTCCACATAGCATCTGTTGTTGGTGTCAACTCTGAATGCTTATAATTAAAATTACAGATTTTACTCATTGCCTGTCCACTACCACTCGTTGGAGCTCTATTCTTATCATACACTTGTCCCCAAGCATCTACAATCCCCCACGTCAAATTACTTCCATACAAATCAAATGTTGATAATTTACGATAAATACCATTCAATGCTGTCCGAAATCCATCACCTGAAGAAAAAAGATACTCTTCCTTGATTTCATCAGAAGGATATAAATCAAGCCAGTCTTGGCAGGATGAAAACGTTAGTGCCAAGCAGGCTAATGATATGATTGTTCTATATATTTTAATACTTCGGTAAATTTTTACCGAAAAATTAAAAGTTAAACAATAGAACCGGCAAAAGTCGGTTCGAAAACATTAAAGAGGTCATTGAAATGTTGTCAAAAACGAATGGTTAAGCATGAAGAAAT
>JAQUVV010000071.1 GCA_028693195.1 Lachnospira sp. | reverse complement strand
CAGTGGTTTTCGGAAATAAATACAATCAAAAAGAAAGTAGAACTGGCAAAACAAGAAACAGATATGAAAAAAGAGGGCGTTCATTTACAAACGATGCATGGAGCCAAGGGATTAGAGTTTCAGGCTGTTTTTATTCTGGATGTGAATGAAGGGATAATTCCATATCAGAAGGCATTGCTGGAAGATGAGATGGAGGAGGAACGACGCATGTTCTATGTCGCAATGACCAGAGCAAAGGAGTATCTACGCTTGTTGTTTACTAAGGAACGATATAATAAAAAAATGACTGCATCCAGGTTCATAGAGGAACTTGGAACGCAGTCATGTGAGATGCATATGCTGCAACCTGACAATCATGTCCGGAACGGACATGATATAATGAGCGTACATGCGAATTATATCACTGCACATTGATTTCTGCGGAACCGCAGAAATTGGGTGCCTAATCCTAATACTTATAGAATATCATGCAATCACGGATTAATTCGCATCTTCAGCGGCTTCGTCTTCTTCCGCGTAGAGTTCTTCGTATTCCATAGCATCTAATTCTTCGTCAAAGGCCTCTGAGACGATTTCATATTCTTCATCAGATTCTATATTCTCAAGAATTGGTTCATTCTTGTCAGAAAGTGTATATCTATAAAGGAATACATCATCGCTGTCTACATAAGAACCGCTGATAGGGAGCAGCGCAATGTACTGATGCTCACCAGCAGGGAAGATACGAATGATGGCACATTCACATTCTTCGCCATTGTCTAATGAAAGAGTTACTGTATCGAAATCTTTTTCGTTATTGTTTTCCATATTTAGCCTCCATGCTGCGACTTATTTTTAGTGAGTCCATTGTGAACAAGTTCACATTTTGAGCAAGCTCACATGATGGTTCAAGTTTGTGCGCAGTTCAAACTTGTAAGAGTGATAAATTATCACACATTACTTTACCATAAGTGACATATAATTTGCAATAGATAATAAAATTAAGAAATTAACGAAAAAACTTTATTTACTTCATGAAAAGTACTTGCAAAATTTCAAATTTAGGTGTATATTACTTATAAATTAAATGAGCGGTCAAAGGGGACATTTTTAGAGCAGGCAACTGCTTTGGATTTGTCCCCTTTTTTGCTCTTTTATGAAGTAGATATGCATACTACATAGTAGATAGAGAATGCATTGAATAAACTGGAGGTTATATATGGATAAGATCGATAAGAAGTTAATTACATTATTACAGGGAAATGCAAGAATGCCTTTGAAAGCACTGGCAGAGAATGTATTTCTTTCATCCCCTGCGGTATCTGCCCGAATTGAACGACTTGAGAAAGAAGAAATCATAGAAGGGTATGAAGTGAAAGTCAATCAGTTGAAGCTGGGATATCATATCACAGCATTTATTAACTTGGAAGTAGCTCCAGTGCAGAAACCGGAGTTTTATCCGTTCATTAAGACTTGCCCGAATGTTGTGGAGTGCAACTGTGTAACTGGTAATTATTCTATGTTATTAAAGGTGGTTTTTCCAAGCACATTGGAATTAGATACATTTATTGGACAACTTCAGAAGTTTGGAAGAACAAGTACGCAGATTGTATTCTCTACACCTGTGGAACCTAGAGGAATTGATGTGAATGCAGAGATGCCAGAGGCAGACTAATCGATGTTATAGGGTAAGGTTCACATATGAGTTCATTATTGCTGTAAACCGAGTGAACAGGAACAATTCATAAGAATTTCATGAATATAAACTACCGTTGTGTTGCGACAATGGTAGTTTTTTTGCTATAATGAGAATTATGTAATACGGAAGATAAAGATATTACGTATATCAGTATAATAGAAGAAGTCATATTTTAATGGATTGGAGATTATTATGGGAAATCAGGAAAAAGCAGGGTTGATATTAGAAAATGTTAAGAAGGTCATGATTGGAAAGGAAGATGTTGCGAAGCTGGTGATGACATCCATATTAGCTGGTGGACATGTTTTGTTAGAGGATGTACCAGGAACAGGAAAGACAGTCATGGCAAGAACATTTGCAAAGAGCATTGACTCAGAATTTTCAAGAATTCAGTTCACGCCTGATTTACTGCCATCAGATGTAACAGGAATCCATTTTTATAATCAGAAGGAATCGGAGTTTGTATTAAGAAAAGGACCAGTGTTCGGGAATATTCTGTTGGCAGATGAGATTAACAGAGCAACACCTAGAACGCAGTCAGCTCTGCTTGAGTGTATGGAAGAGCATCAGGTTACGATTGATGGGGAGACGTTTGTGCTTGGCGAACCGTTTGTAGTAATAGCAACGCAGAATCCAGTGGAGACGACAGGAACTTATCCATTACCAGAAGCACAGCTGGATCGTTTCTTAATGAAGATTCATGTGGGATATCTGGATCAGAATGAAGAAGTTGCAATGATGGAACGATTCCAGAATGCAAGTCCATTATCGGCAATCGAAGCAGTATGCACAGGAGATGATGTGGTAACAATGCAGAATGAGGTAAAGGAAGTGTATGTACATCCATCTTTGATGCATTATATTGCTGCACTTGTTCATGAGACAAGAAATCTGAATGGAGTAGCTGCAGGGGTAAGTCCTAGAGGTACATTGACCATGTTAAATGCAGTGAGAGCCTATGCGTATCTGGAGGGCAGAAATTATGTTGTTCCAGAAGATATTCAGAAGCTGGCTGTGCCAGTATGGGCACATAGACTGGTGTTACAGTTAGGATTAACAAGAGAAGATAACAGAGAACGATTAATTCAGGATGTGCTTGCACAGGTTGAGGTGCCAACAGAGGATTGGAATAAATAATGAATATTTTACTCATGTTACTAGGAGTGCTTGTGGTCTATGGGGTGCTTCAATACATTTATAAAAAGAACTGGACAAAGGGCTTATCAGTCAAGGTCGGTTTTCAAACGGATCATGCAGTTCCCGGAGATACGATTTACCTACAGGAAGTAGTTGTGAATAACAAGAGACTGCCATTGCCATATATTTATGCCAAGTTTCAGCTTTCTAAGAATTTTAAATTCTTAGAAGAAGACGGGAATTCAAGAATATCGGATCAGACCTATCGAAATGATGTCTTTTCGCTGCTTTTCTATCAGAAAGTCACACGTAGAATTCCGCTTGTGTGCATGAAAAGAGGCGTTTACGAGATTAAGAATATGGAAGTGGTTTTCGCAGGCCTGTTTATGGATGAGACCATGGTTCAGAGTGTACCATTATCGAGCCAGATTGTCGTTTATCCAGAAGCGGTTTCCACACAGAGACTGGAAGTTCCGTTTCGGCATATGGTTGGAAATATGGAGCGAAAGAAGTATTTGTTACAGGATAGGTTCGTATTTCGAGGAATCCGCGATTATGAAAGCTATGATTCCATGAAAGATATTAACTGGAAGGCATCTGCTAGAACGGGAAGCCTGATGGTCAATGAATTTAATGAGACTGTTAGTCAAAAGGTTTGTATTTTGCTAAATCTGGAACCAGAAGGAATGTTAAAGCAGGATCGTCTTAGTGAAGAAAGTATATCGATTGCAGCGGGCATGGCTCAGATGCTCATTGAACGTGGCATTGAAGTGTCACTGCTCAGTAATGGCTGTGATATATTCAATCATGAGGTAATACGGATTGAGAATGGAAGTGGGAATCTGCATTTGAATACTATTAATACAGCACTGGCAACCATTGATTTATCACAGGATTCACCGGACTTTTCGGACATGCTTCATGCACAGCAGGAGAGAGATTATCTTAGTAGAGAGACAGAGCATATTTATGTGATGATATCTGCAAACAAGAGAGCAAATCTTGTGGAGGCGATTTCAGCGATTGTGAAAGATCCAGCGGAATCCTTATGGATTGTACCATATCACGTGGGGATGAATTATGAGTTGATTGGATGCGAGATTCCGTCAGTTCCTTGGGAGGTTGGCTATGACAAATAAGAAATTAGCTTTTTTGCAGACCGCAATGGAACTGCTTCTCATGTCGACAACATATATTGCATTAATGGCAGGCGTGTTATGTGGAATCCTTGGAAAACCAGATACCATGCTATGGAAAAGTGTATGGATATTAATTCCAGTATTGATTACGTATTTTTTACGTAGAAAAGTTAAGAATTATTTTCTGTTCATTGCGGGACACATTGTTTTAGCAATCGGTGCGGTAGTAATTGCAGGAAATGAATATGATGCAACATTTTATCTGGCTGCGGTTGCAGCAGTATGTGTACATTCTATCAGACTTCAGGCGCGTCTTACGGATAAATCGCTTTATATGAGCAATCCGACCAATGTTGCTGGTGCTACATCCAGTGAAACGGCTGATGTGATGTCTGCGCTGGCAGCAAGTGAGCGGATGAGCCCATATTATGCCATTGTAATGGTGGCATGTTATATTCTAGGTGGATATAAGGGCTCAACAGGCATGCAGAATGTGGAAGTGATATTGTTTGTTGCATTCGTAATCCTGCAGGTGTTATATAACCAGTTGCAGAAGGTGAATAAAGTAATCTATACCAATAGAGATAAATCAGAGTTTCCGGCAAAGCAGATGGTACGAATTAATGCAATCACAGCAGTTTTGATTGTTTCACTGATGCTGATTGCCATGCTGTTGTTTTATTATGGCCCTTATGGCAATATATTTACTATTGTTGGCACAGGACTAATGGCTGTTTTTCGTTTATTACTTAGAATAATTCTCGCAATATGGGGCTCTGGACCAAACAAGGCCAGTACACCAGTGGAGGAAGAAACAACTACAGTAATGGAGGAAACGGAATTTGAGACAGAGGAAGGATATGAGCCTTCCCATGTGATGGAAGCATTGGCTGAGACGATTGGGATTGTTTTGATTCTAGCTACGTTAGGTGCAGTGATTTATATGATTATTGGATATGCAAAACGTGCATCTTCGGCAAAGCATGAAGGCCTTGATGAAGTGGAATTTATTAAAGAATCTAATCGCAAAGAAACTGTGAATGAACAGACTGAAATCAGGGAAAAGCACAAAGGTGGAAGTCAGAACAGTCAGTATCGAAAGCTTTATAAGAAGAAGGTATTTGCAGGTAATCATAAGAAGAAACCGGACGGCACCCTGCCGCCAGAGAGTTTAACCAAGCAGACAATCACAGAGCAGGAGGAAACTGCAAAGCGAATTACACAGGCTTATGAAAAGGCTCGTTACTCTCGCGAAAATGTGGATAAAGAGGAAATTGAATTTTTAAAGAAGATGTGATTCTGCGGATTGGATTTAGCTGAGTGACTGTGAAGGTACTGAACAGTTGCAATTCTAGAAAGAGGTAAGTAAGAGATTATGAAAAATAGAAAGTGGACAATGGGATTGGCTGTGGCATTATGCTGCAGCCTCTTTCTGCAAGCATGTACTGGAATATCAGGAAATGTAAGTGATTCTGAAAAAGAGGAAGCTGGTTTGGTTGAGAGTGGGATTGTATCGAACAGTGAAGCTGTCACATTTACTGTGTCGGCATCTCAATCGGGATATTCAGATACGGATTATGTAGTTCCAACAGGAATTTCAGAAAAAAGAGAAGGCGTAGATTATGGCGTGATGGATGACCGAATCAGCTATTACTCATCAACGGTTGGTGAGAATAAGGAATGTGGAGTGCTGCTTCCGGCAGGCTATCATACTGGGCAGAAGTATCCTGTCGTATATATTCTCCATGGTAATGGAGGAGATCACTATGACTGGAACAGAGATGACAGCTTCTTACAGACATTGGTCGGGAATATGACGGCAGATGGATTGATGGTGCCATCTGTGATTGTAATGGTGGATATGTGGACTGCACCAAAGGCATTAAAAGAAAATCCAACCATTGATACGCAGTTGGCTGCATATGATGAGCTATATAAAGATTTACGTGATAACTTGATTCCATATATTGTTGAGAATTATTCTGTAATGGATTCCAGAGAGGGAACAGCGATTATTGGAACATCACAGGGTGGGACAGAAAGTTTGGTTGCTGGATTTTCATTATTAGATAATTTTGGATATATATCGGCACTTGCGCCATGTCCTGGCGTCATTGCCATGCCGGATTATCCAAGTACAGCATGGAATACACCAGTACTTGATGATTTCGTGATTCCAGAAGGGAAGAAGCCATATTATCTGGCATTAACCGTGGGAGATAAAGATCCATGGTGTATTCAGTCTACGCAGTTTTATGATCAGGTGATGACTGAACAGGGGATTCAGCATGACTATCAGTTTGTAGAAGGACTGGGGCATGAGGATGCACTTTGGCAGAATGGGATATATAATTTTCTGAAGAGGATATTTCAGTAAAAATAGCAAATCCCACAGGAAATGTTCCGTTTTATTCCGGCGTCCGATATTAAGAAACTCTAACCTTGATGCGATAGTTGTTCTTTATTTACGTAAACAGTGCCATTCGCCATCCATGGCTCAGTGACACTTCAATCAGACATCGTGTCTGATTGTTACTGACACCAAAGCATCAAGGCAAGACTTTCTAAATATCTCCCGAGTCATAAAACAAAACACTTCCTGCGGGATTCGCCAGTCCACGTTGCGAGAAACCCACTTTTCGTGCAATCTTGCTTTTCGAAGATATATCCAGTATGTAGAAAATTATTACGATAGAGTATTGTACTATTTATGAATAAAAATGCGAATATTAGTACATTTTACGCATGATTGTTATGCAAATATATGATATTTATACTAAATTGTACTGTCTAAGTCCATAGGAAGTGTATAAAGTACATTCTCAATGTGCTTTGTACTTTTTTCACTTATATTTGACTACAAAAGTACAATTCAGCACAAATCTGGAAATTAGTTTTCGATAGAACTGCGTTCTATCGGGGTTACGGTTAATGTGTAAAAACCCTGATTTTGTATAATAAGTGGGAATATACGGTAATTCAATTACTGATTTAATTCACAAAGCAATATATAAAACAAGCAATACATGAATTAAATAATGCATAGACTAATTATAATTAGAAAAAAAGGAAAAATATTCTTGACATCTAATATGCGTTAGTATATACTAACATTTAAAAGGGAAATGAAACTTTTTCTCATTAGGACTTTTGAGGAAGAGATTTATTTTCAAATAACAAAGAAAAGAGGATGAGATGATGCCTTTATCAATGGTTAAGATGGGTGAACAGAATAAAATTCACAAAGTAGGTGGAAAAGAGGAAACTCGTAGATTCTTAGAAAACCTTGGTTTCGTTGCTGGCGGTATCGTTACAGTGGTATCTGAGATTAACGGTAATATGATTGTTAATGTAAAGGATTCCAGAGTTGCAATCGGCAAGGATATGGCCAATAAGATTATGGTATCGTAAGAATCTGAATTTCTGCAAAACAGAGGAGAGAATCCTCAAAAAATCATTATGAAGTCTAATAAGATTAGACTTTATGAAAAGGAGAGAATATGAGCACATTAAGGGATATCCCTGTTGGTCAGTCCACCAAGGTGAAAAAGCTGAATGGCGAAGGACCTGTAAAACGTCGTATTATGGACATGGGAATTACAAAAGGCGTTGATGTTTTTGTTAGAAAGGTAGCTCCATTAGGAGATCCAGTGGAAGTTACTGTTCGCGGTTACGAATTATCACTTCGTAAAGCAGACGCAGAAATGATTGAAGTAGAATAGAATATATTCTGACTTCATATTTTTTTAAATAGCAGTTAGCTGATTCTAACACATAATAGCGCTGTCAAATAAAAAGTAGTGACTGCAAATCAAGAGGACGAAAGCTGACGAAAACGGATTCATACAATCAAACGACTTTACGAAACAAAAAGATTCATTAATTAATTCAAAAGATATGAGTCAAACAAGAGTGATAACTTGAACAAAAGTGATAACTTAAACAAAGTAATAATTCAAACAAACGAAACTTACAAAAAGCTATGAACTCAGAATGATGTGCGAATGTACATGTTGTGAGATGATTAATTAAGAGGGAAAAGGAGCACAAGATGTCAATTAAAATTGCGTTAGCAGGTAATCCAAACTGCGGAAAGACAACATTGTTTAATGCGTTGACAGGTTCCAACCAGTTCGTAGGTAACTGGCCGGGCGTTACAGTTGAGAAGAAAGAAGGAAAGCTGAAGAAGGCATATGCTGGAGGAACAGAGGATGTCACAATCATGGATCTTCCAGGTATCTATTCACTTTCTCCATATACATTAGAGGAGGTTGTAGCCAGAAATTATCTGATTACAGACCGCCCAGATGCAATATTGAATATCGTAGACGGTACCAATATTGAAAGAAACCTTTATCTGTCTACACAGCTGATGGAATTAGGAATTCCAGTGATTATGGCAGTGAATATGATGGATGTCCTTGCAAAGACAGGCGACAAGATTCATATTGATAAGTTAAGCAAAAAGCTTGGCTGCGAAGTTGTAGAAATTTCTGCGTTAAAGGGAACAGGAATTAAGGAAGCTGCTGAAAAAGCAGTTTCAATTGCATCAAGTAAGAAGGTTAATATTCCAGTACATAAGTTTGCACCTGAAGCAGAACAGGTGATTGAAGCAGTTGCAGACAGACTTGGTTCAGAGATTCCTGAGGAACAGAAGAGATTTTTTGCAATCAAGCTTCTTGAAAAGGATGATAAGATTGGAACTCAGATGAAGGCAGTTCCAGAAGTATCTGATCAAATTAAGATTTTGGAAGAGGCGATGGATGATGATGCAGAAAGCATCATTACCAATGAACGTTATGTATACATTTCTTCAATCATTGGAGAATGCTGTACAAAATCAAAACAGAAAGCACTGACTACTTCAGATAAGATTGACCGTGTCGTTACAAATAGATGGGCAGCACTTCCAATCTTTGCAGCAGTCATGTTCCTTGTATATTACATCTCAGTTACAACAGTAGGTACATGGGCTACTGACTGGGCTAATGACGGTGTGTTCGGTGATGGATGGCATCTATTTGGAATTGGTTCTTCAGCATATGAAGAAGTAAATGATGAATATACAACAGCAGCAACAGAAGTAGATGCATTTATCGCAGCAGCAGAAGAAAAAGGTGTTGATGTTTCTGAATTTACTGCACTGAGAGAAGACGAAGAAGCAGACGAGGCTGAACTGGAAAGTGCATATGATGCATTCGTTTCAAATAGCACAGTGAAGTCATTGACTGCAACAGCAGAATTCACCAATGATGATGGAGAAGTAGAAGAAACAACTTCAGTCAATCTGTCAAAGTTTGAAGAAGATTATGCAGTTGAAGAACCAGATCCAGCGGATTATGGCGTATGGGTTCCTGGCGTACCAGTTTTAATTGGAAATGGATTAGATGCAATTAATTGCGCTGGATGGCTCAATGGATTGATCCTTGATGGTATTGTAGCCGGTGTTGGTGCAGTATTAGGATTTGTTCCTCAGATGCTTGTATTGTTTATCTTTTTAGCATTTTTAGAGGCTTGTGGTTACATGGCCAGAGTTGCATTTATTATGGATCGAATCTTCCGTAAATTCGGTCTTTCTGGTAAATCATTTATTCCTATGTTAATCGGAAGTGGTTGTGGTGTTCCAGGAATTATGGCATCTAGAACAATTGAGAATGACAGAGACCGTAAGATGACAATTATGACGACAACATTTATTCCATGTGGTGCGAAGCTTCCTATTATCGCACTGATTGCAGGTGCGTTGTTCGATGGAGCATGGTGGGTTGCACCAAGTGCATACTTTGTAGGTATTGCCGCAATTATCTGCTCTGGTATTATCTTAAAGAAAACAAAGATGTTTGCTGGAGATCCAGCACCATTCGTTATGGAACTGCCAGCTTATCATATGCCAACAGTCAGCAATGTACTTCGAAGCATGTGGGAAAGAGGCTGGTCATTTATCAAGAAGGCTGGTACAATCATTCTTCTTTCAACAATCGTTCTCTGGTTCTTAATGAGCTTTGGATGGGTTGATGGCAGCTTTGGCATGTTAGAAGCAGAACAGTTAGATAGCAGTATCTTAGCAAATATTGGTAGTGTCATTTCACCAATCTTCACACCACTTGGATGGGGTGACTGGAAGATGGCAGTGGCTGCTGTAACAGGATTGATTGCTAAGGAAAATGTTGTTGGTACCTTCGGAGTTCTCTTTGGATTCGCTGAGGTGGCTGAGAATGGAAACGAAATCTGGGGAGCATTGGCTGGCAGCATGACTGCAGTAGCAGCTTATTCATTCTTAGTATTCAACTTATTATGTGCACCTTGCTTCGCAGCAATGGGCGCAATTAAGAGAGAAATGAATAATGCAAAATGGTTCTGGTTCGCAGTTGGTTATCAGACAGGTCTTGCATACTTAGCTTCATTGGTAATTTACCAGATTGGTTCACTGGTTACAGGCGCTGGATTCGGTGTAGGAACAGTTGTCGCATTTGCAATCATCATTGTATTCCTTTATCTGTTATTCAGACCATATAAGGAAAGCAACACATTGAAGTTCGATGCAAAGAAAGTAGCTTAGTAGAAAGAATAGATTTCAGAATGGAGTGAACATGGGAACAGTAATTGTAGGAGTAATCGTACTAGCAGTTGTAGCAACCATTGTAGCAAGCATGGTGCATGATAAAAAGAATGGAAAATCTATACAGTGCGGTGGCGACTGCAAGCACTGTGGTGGACACTGCCATTAAGGGCAGAAGCAGACAAGAAGGAGTTGATAAAGGAGATGAATGCGGAAAAGATGAAACCTGATGTAGAGTTTAATGATGGATATAATAGAACAGATATGCAGAAGGATGCAATTATTCAGAAGCTGAAAGAAAATGGTGGACGAATAACGAAACAGCGTCTGATCCTTTTAGATATTATCCTTGGAGAAGACTGCTCATGCTGTAAAGAGATATATTACAAGGCGGCGAAGATTGACAATCGAATCGGTGTTGCAACAGTCTATCGTATGATTAATACATTAGAAGAGATTGGTGCAATTAACCGAAGAAATATGTATAAAATCGCTTTTTAAATTTCCTAATTATATATTGTATAGAGAAGGCTGCTCGTGGTGTGGGGCAGCCTTTTCTGAAAGGACTAATAATATGGTTAAGACAGTTTTAAAAATTGATGGAATGATGTGCGGGATGTGTGAGGCACATATGAATGACTTAGTGAGAAAATGCTTTCAGGTAAAGAAAGTATCATCCAATGCAAAGAAGGGAATTACGGAAGTTACTAGTGAGAATGAAATAGATACATTATTGGCTGAATCTGAAATTGAGAAAATTGGATATCATCTGATATCTTCGGAAAGTTCTCCATATGAGAAAAAGGGATTGTTTTCCTTTGGAAAATAGACTGGAATCAACTAATTGATAAAAAGGTTCAGCAAAGTGTAAAATGCTTCGCTGAACCTTTTTAAAGCCTATTTATTTAATATAGGTGTTATAAAATGACTTATGGACGCTGCCCAGAACCACCCTGCAGTGTCAGTGTTTCACCTGACATATACTTGAAATCAGGAGATGCAAGCTGTACACATACACGTCCGATATCTGTTTCAGAATCACCAAAACGTCCCATAGGGATACCATGAATATTCTTCTCATATGCTTCAGGCTGATATTCCTTCCATGCTTCCAACTG
>JAQUVV010000070.1 GCA_028693195.1 Lachnospira sp. | reverse complement strand
TGAACATGATGAAAAAGAGAAGAGCTTAACAAGCTTGGTGAAGGATTATATTTTTCGAGAGGAAGATCGAGAAAAATTATATTCAGATTTGACAAGAAATGGATTTGCGCAACATTTAAACTACTGTGTGATTAATTTTGAATTAGTATCCTCGGAGAAAAAACCAATTATTGAGCAGCAAAAAGAGTATTTACATGAAGTCATTGAACGGGAAGCATCAAGGGTCGCGTCAAAATTCGTCATATTTAGACATGAGAACAGATATGTACTGATTACAGCCGGTTTGAAAACAACAGTAATTCAAGAGCTAGTTCAGCTAATAGAAGGCAAGCATTTTGCGAATGATGAAATCCTTTATATTTCAACCAGTTCCAACAAGGGAAACTTGATTAACTTGCCTCAAAACTTTTATTTATCTGAAAGAGTATACAAATTAGCAAGAAAATTAAAAACAAACATAATGACTTATGATGATTTAGATATGTATAGGCTTTTGTTTGCAATTGATGATATAGGAATTATGAGAGAATATAAGAAGAATGTATTGAATACGTTGGTGGAGTATGACGAAGGAAATGGAAGTAATTATTTAGATTTTATAAGAAATTATATAGAAAAAAACGGAAATATTCAGGAAATAGCCAGTGATATGTTTGTACATAGAAATACCATACATTATAAGATTAACAAAATAAAGGAAATTGCTAATATTGATTTGACGCAATTGGAGGATGTTCTAAGAGTTCAGATATGCCTGAAAATCATGGATATACTATAAATGTACTTTCCATTTATAGTATGAAAATGAAATTACAGATTTTATTGCAAACCTGCACTTACACCATCATGTGAGCTTACTCACATTGGCACATTAACATACAATCATAACAAGAGTAATATACGGGAATGTGCAGTTGCACAAATAAGTTTGTATGTTTACTCATTGTAATTCAATTCTAATCTTTTATAATCAAAACATAAGTTAAATATTTACTTAGAGCAAAGGAGCTCCTCATTAAATGGGGGAGCTCCTTTATGCGATATAGTCAAACATGTTGAATGATTGCTATAGGATTATGAAAGAGAAAAGGAGAGATGATTATGACAGGAGAAGAGGTAGTACTTAAGCATAAGAAGTACAATTTACAGTCTTGGAGCAAACAGGGAGAGATTAAACCGATTGCAATTGAAAAAGCAGATGGCATTTATATGTGGGATTATGATGGAAATAGATATACAGATATGTCTGCGCAGTTGGTCAATTTAAATGTTGGATTCGGTAATAAGGCAATCGCAGAGGCAATCAAGGAACAGGTTGATAAGTATTGCTATATAGCACCAAGTTATGCATCAGCTCCAAGATCAGAGCTTGCGGAAATGATTATTGATCTAATGCCTGATAATATGGGAAAGGTATTTTTTACAAATGCTGGTGCAGATGCTAATGAGAATGCAATCAAAATTGCTAGAATGTTCACAGGAAGAAACAAAGTGTTTAGTCGTTATAGAAGCTATCATGGATCTTCATTTGGAGCTGGGAATTTGACAGGTGAACCAAGAAGATATCCATTAGAGCCTGGAATCCCAGGATTTGTAAAGTTCTTTGATCCATATGTGTATCGTGAGAAGATTCCATTCACATCAGAAGAAGCAGCGGCAGAATACTACGTAGATAAACTAAGAGAACAGATTGTATATGAAGGTTCAGATAGTGTGGCTGCAATCGTAATGGAGACGATTACAGGCTCCAATGGTGTGATTATTCCTCCAAAAGGATATTTACAGGGAGTAAGGAAGATTTGCGATGAATTCGGTATTATGATGATTTGTGATGAGGTTATGACAGGCTGGGGGAGAACAGGTAAAATGTTTGCCTTTGAGAATTTTGATGTGAAACCGGATATTGTTACATTTGCGAAGGGTGTTACATGTGGCTATGTGCAGCTAGGTGGAGTTGTAGTAAGCAAGAAGATTGCCGAGTATTTTGATGATCATCTTTTATCTTGTGGTCTTACATATAGTGGCCATCCATTGGCATGTGCAGCTGGAATTGCATGTGTGAATTATTATAAAGAAGCACATATACTCGAGAATGTAAATGCAGTTGGAAAAGTTCTTGGAGAAAAGTTGAAAGAATTAAAGAGTAAACATGAATGTATTGGTGATGTTCGATATATTGGTTTATTCTCAAGTATTGAGCTTGTGAAAAATCAGGAGACAAAAGAGCCGTTAGTTCCATATGGTAAAGATCCAGAGAAAAAGATGGGCAAAATTATTGGAATGTTGAAGGCAAAAGGGTTCATGACATATTCTCATGAAAACATGGTTTTTGTGAATCCAGCATTGATTATTACAGAGGAACAATTGTTAGAAGAACTAGAAAAACTAGATGAGGTGCTAACGATTGTAGATAAGGAAATGCTATGATCATATATAGCTGTTAAGAAAGATATTTGAAAATGTGTAATCATATAGAAGAGACTACTTTGTACATATGCACAAATGAAATTGTCAATATGTAAATTGATATGAGAACGATACAGGTATAATATGACTATATTGAAAAAAGACGAGCAAAGGTGCTGGTGAAAGCCAATATCTGCTCGTCTTTTTTTATCATGAATTAGGGCTTGGAATTAAAGGAGGAAGAATTATGAGAAAGATGAGAAAGTTATTATGTGTACTACTCACAGCAATGATGATGTTATCTCTGGTTGCATGTGGTAATAGCAGTAGTGGAACATCTGGAAATGATAACGGGGTGGCTACGGAGTCTGATTTATTAAAGGTTGCAATGGCAGTAAACCCACCGACACTTGATCCGTGGCTATCTACGGCAGCTGCAGTTAGAGATACCAATAGAGGCATCTATGAGGGATTATTTGAACTGGACGATAAATACGAACCTCAACCACAGCTCTGTGAATCCTATACAGTAGATGCAACATATCAGGAATGGGTATTTAAACTTCGTCAGGGTGTCAAGTTTCACAACGGAAAAGAAATGAAGGCTGAAGATGTTGTTGCATCATTAAATTGCTGGCTGGAAAACAATATTGCTGTTCCATCAGTGGTAACAGCAGGCGAAAAGTTTGAAAAGGTTGATGATTATACAGTGAAAATCACGCTGACAAAACCAGCACTTACATTTTTAAATGTATTAACATCTCCTTGCCAGTTTGCTGCGATTATGCCTGCAGAATCAGTTGCATCCAGAACAAGTACAGGTGTAACTGAGTATATAGGAACTGGTCCAATGAAGTTTGAAGAGTGGAAGCAGGACAGTTATGTGAGATTTACAAAGTTTGCTGATTACAGTGCACCTAGCACAACATTATCAGGTGAAGCAGGAGATAAAACAATCTATTATAAGGAAATCTATTATTATATTGTAACAGATTCATCTATTAGAACAGCAGGTATTCAGAGTGGTGAATATGATATTGCACAGACAATTTCATATGATGATTTGGATCAGTTAAAAGCAAACAGTGACATTAAGCTGACAAAGAATGATGTAGGTAACTATGCAGTTGCTCTTGCAAAGACAGAGGGACCTTTTTCAAATGAAAAGGTACGCCAGGCTGCTGCTTATGCAGTTGATGTAGACGAAATTATGGCTGCAGTTGTTCCTAATGGAGATTATGTTCAGAAATATTCAAGTTATATGTCAAAGAATGGAAGTTGGGGCACAGATTCAGGTGCTCAGTATTGGAATCAGAAAGACACAACAAAGGCAAAGCAGTTATTACAGGAGTCAGGATATGACGGAACTCCAATCGTAATGCTTTCGACAACAGCATATCCAACATGGGTTGATGGCAGCTTAATTCTAAAGAAGGAATTGGAAGAGGTTGGATTTACAGTTGATCTTCAAATTTATGACTGGGCTACAATGCTTCAGATGAAGAAGGATCCATCTAAGTTTGATTGTGCATTATTATGGTGGCCAATGGCAACAGTACCGACAGCATTAAAGATTAACCAGACGGGTCAGGATGGATGGATTACATTCTCAGAGGTAACGGATGCGTTTACACAGATGAACGCAGCAAGTTCTATGGATGATGCAAAGAAGATTTGGGCCGACACAAACGAATTTCTATTAAAGACAGCATCATCATTATCTTTATCATACTTCAGTGAACCATATGCAATGTCATCATCTGTATATAACTTTAATCCTTTCATTGGTATGAAGATATATGGAACATACACAAACAAATGAGTGATAATGTATATAAGATAGTATTGGAATATTATAAGAGAAACATTGACTGGTTATTCTAAAATGAATAGCCAGTCATTTTAGAAAAGAGGTGGCAGTATGAAAAAATATGTAGCTAAAAGAATTGTTACAATTATCATTACTTTATTTGTATTATCATTGTTTATCTTTTTCCTTACCCATAATACATCCGGTGATCCTGCCTCCAATATGCTTGGCTCAGACGCAACTTCTGAACAGGTTCAAGCATTAAGAGATGAGCTGGGATTGAATGATTCTTTAATAACACAGTATTTTAGATGGGTTGGAGATGCATTACATGGCGAATTGGGAGATTCTTATTTTAGACAGCAGTCGGTTGTAGCATCTATCAAGGAATGTATCGTACCAACATTGGAACTTTCTTTTTATGCAGAAATGCTCGCATTATTGCTTGCAATTCCGGGAGGTATTCTTGCAGCACGGTATAAGGGGAGATTTTGGGATTGGAGTGTTAGTATATTTGCATTGATTGGATTATCGGCTCCTTGCTTTATTTATGGGTTGCTGTTGATTCTGTATTTTGGTGTTGATCTCAAGGCACTTCCAGTTTCGGGATATAAGACATTTGCAGCTGGAACATGGAATCATTACAGATATTTAATCCTGCCGGCTATTTCAATGGCACTAACACAGGCTCCGTTATTAACAAGAATTACAAGGTCATCTATGATTGAGGTTATGAACTCCGATTATATTAAAACAGCAAAAGCAAAAGGATTGTCAGGAACAAAGATATTAGGAAAGCATGCATTTAGAAATGCATTTAATACTATTCTGACAGTGTTAGGTCAAAGTGTCGGAAGTCTAGTTGCCGGTGCGGCAGTTATTGAAACATTATTTAACATTCCAGGCATGGGGCAGCTAGTTGTAAATGCTGTATTGAAAAGAGACTATCCGTTAATTCAGGGGTTGGTACTTGTTATTAGTTTGATTTATATCATTATAAATTTCATTATTGATATGCTTTATGGTGTTGTTGATCCGAGAATTCGTGTTACAGGAAAATCTTGATGGAAAGGACTGATGTATATGAAGAATGAAGAGAAGTCAATTGGAAAAGAGGCTATTAGAGAAAGACGTAAAATCAAGATAAAGTCGTTTACAACGAATAAGCTTGCTGTATTTGGTTTGATTTTAACGGTAATCATAGTTTTCCTTGGGGTTTTTGCTAATATGATATGTCCTGAAGGACCATATGTGATGGATATTACGAAAAGATACACAGCTCCATGTAGTGAATTTATTTTTGGAACAGATAAGATGGGAAGAGATGTTTTTTCAAGAATAGTGTACGGTATTAGAATTTCTCTAATCGTAGGTGCAGTAACAACAATTGTAACATTTATTATGGGTATGATATTGGGAATGATTGCGGGATATTTCAAACGTATGGATAATATAATCATGAGATTGTGCGAGGCAATTATGTCGATTCCTCCTGTTTTAATGGCAATTGCATTAATGTCCGCATTTAAGCCAAACATTCAAAGTGTAGTTGCAAGTCTATGTATTGTATATACACCGCATATTGCCAGAGTTGCCAGGGGCGCGACCATATCTGTCAAGGAACAGACGTATATTGAGGCTGCAAGAGCACAGGGGGCAACAAATTTTAGAATTATTTTCAAACATATTGCTCCCAATATTTTATCACCGGTTATAGTTCAAGCAACTTACATATTTGCAACTGCAATTATTCTTGAGGCATCATTAAGCTTTCTGGGTGCAGGTATTCCAGCTCCATCCCCGAGTCTTGGTAACATTTTATATGAGGCAAAGGAAGGGATTTTTTCTGCAAAATGGATAACTATTTTTCCTGGCATTGCAATGATTATTACTGTATTAGGTATTAATATTCTTGGTGATGGATTAAGAGATTTGTTAGATCCAAAATCGAACTAGGAGGATGAAGATATGGCGGAAAATAATGAATTATTAAATGTTGAGGATTTAAAAACAACATTTAAAACAATACGTGGAACTGTCACAGCAATTGACGGTGTTAGCTTCAAAGTTCATAAGGGAGAGATTCTTGGCGTTGTAGGAGAGTCGGGATGTGGCAAGAGTGTAACATCTCAATCCATTATGCGATTATATGATGAGAAAAAACTTGCTAAATATGAAGGTAAAGTCATGTTTAATGGTGATGACCTGTTAACTTACACAGAAAGTGCCATGCGTTATGTACGTGGCAACAAGATTGCAATGATTTTCCAGGATGCGTTAAGCTCATTGAATCCAGTATTTACATTGGGAGATCAGATTTCAGAAGCAATTATATTGCATCAGCATATGAAAAAAGAGGATGCATGGAGAAAAGCAGAAGAAATGCTTCGACTTACAGGGATTCCTGCACCAGAGAAAAGAATTAAGTGTTATCCCCATGAGCTTTCAGGAGGTATGCGTCAGAGAGCAATGATAGCAATGGCATTATGTTGTCAGCCAAAGCTGTTGATTGCAGATGAGCCAACGACAGCTCTGGATGTGACAATTCAGGCGCAAATTCTAGATTTGATTGTTGATTTGAATAAAAAATTGGATATGGGAATCATGTTGATTACACATGATTTAGGAGTTGTCGCACAGGTGTGCCAGCGAGTCATTATTATGTACCTGGGACAAGTCGTTGAAGAAGGGACTGTAGAAGAAATATTCGCAAATCCGAAGCACCCATATACGATGGGACTGATTCATTCCATTCCAACACTAAAAACAAAAAAAGGCGAAGAACTTTACATGATTAAAGGTACGGTTCCTGCACTTGGACAGGAAATTACAGGATGCCGATTCTGTGAAAGATGTGAGTATGCAACAGAGTCCTGTAAGGTGGAAGCACCAGAGCTTGTTGATATTGGAGAGGGAAGAAAGGTACGTTGTCATAATTATGAGAACTTAGTCAAAACTGATAAGGGAGGTGTGGCATATGAGTGAAGCAGATAACAAATCAATGAAGCGTTATGAAGAAGAGCATATCATCTTAGAGGTAAAGAACCTATATAAGCAGTTTCCATTACAGAGTAAAGTAAAAGCGATTCCGAAGTCTGTAAAAGCTGTTTGTGATGTTTCATTTTACATCAAGGAAAATGAGACATTTAGTTTAGTAGGAGAATCAGGTTGTGGGAAAAGTACAACAGGACGAACTGTTCTTAGACTGACAGAGCCTACCAGTGGAGAAATCTATTATAAGGGAAAGGATTTTTTGAAGCTGTCAAATAAAGAGTTACGAAAAGAACGCCAGAACTTGCAGATGGTGTTTCAAGATCCATATACTTCTTTAAATCCCAAGATGACTGTTGGAGAAATTATTGAAGAGCCATTATTAATTCATAATCTCTGCAATAGTAAATTAGAAAGAATTCAAAAGGTAATGGATATGATGGAAAAGGTAGGATTGCGAAAGGATCAGTATTACAGATATCCCCATGAATTTTCAGGAGGACAGAGGCAGAGAATCGGACTAGCAAAAGCGTTGATTCTTGATCCGAAGGTTATCGTCTGTGATGAGCCTGTTTCTGCGTTGGATGTATCTATACAGTCTCAGATATTAAATTTACTAGAAGAAATTAAAAAGAAGATGAATGTATCATATCTTTTTATTTCTCATAACATGAGTGTTGTTCGTTATGTATCAGATCGAATTGCCGTAATGTATTTGGGACATATTGTTGAGGAAGCACCAACAGAGGAATTATTTCTTCATCCTTTACATCCATATACCCAAGCATTACTTTCAGCAGTTCCTGAAGCAGACCCATCTGTTCGAAAAGAAAAAATATCATTGGAGGGAGATATTCCATCTCCAATTGACCCACCATCAGGATGTCCATTTCATACCAGATGTCCTAAGGCAACATCAGATTGCCAGTATATTGATTTAAAGTATACACAGATAACTGAGGAGCATAAAGTCGCTTGTCTTTTATATGATAAGTAGGATGTAGCAATCAATCACAGGAGGCGTGAGTATGAAGGTAGATATATATGCTGATATTGTATTTTTCAATGGTCGAGTAATTACTGTAAATCAAAACGATGATATTGTTACAGCAGTAGCAGTAAAGGGAAAAGAAATTGTATATGTAGGAGATGATTTGGGAATTAAGGACTATATCGGAGAGAAAACGAGAGTCGTTGATGTAAAAGGAAGAACATTAATGCCAGGATTTGTGGAAGCACATTCACATTTTATGCTGGCAAGTATTTTATTGAATGATACAGTCATTCCGATTGATTATAAAATATGTGGTTCAATTAGAGAAATTAAAGAGAAAATCAAAGGTGCAGTAAGAAAAAGAAAGCCGGGAGAATGGATTGTGCTACAGGGGTATGATCAGAATAAACTAGAGGAAATGAGACATCCAAATTATTCTGATTTAGACGAGGTGGCACCTGATAATCCGGTTTGGTGTGTAAGGGCAGATCTTCACACAGGAGTATGCAATTCAGCTGCACTAAAAATTGCGGGATGGACGAAGGAAAGCGCAAAAGATTTTCAAAAGGGCGAGCTTGATTTAGATGAGTCTGGTGAATTGACCGGTCTTGTTAAAGAAGAAGGCTTCGGATATATGAATGCTTTAGTTAGCTATCAAGATGAACAACTTAAAGAGGCTTTTCAATTGGGAGATGAAGCGTTTTTAAAGGTTGGTATTACCAGCGTGCATGATGCGGGGGCATATGGAGCACAGTTTGTGAAAGTCCTTCAGACGGCGTGTCTGTCTGGCGACGTTCATGTTAGAGTGTACGAGATGATTTATCGCATGCTTGGAAAAAATTCAATTAAGGAATTCATTTATGAACATATTAAGACGGGACTACATACAGGAATTGGAAATGACCATTATAAGCTAGGACCAGCAAAACTTCTGATTGATGGAAGTAGTAGTGCTCCATCGTGTTCGACGAAACAGCCCTATAGTCATAATCCAGATATTCCACAGATTATTAACTGGACTCAGGAAGAAATGGATCAAATATTTACAGATGCTCATCTTGCAGGATTTCAGATGACCGCACACTGTATAGGAGACAATGCGGTGGAAAAAATGGTTAATACAATCGAAAAAGTTCTAGGAAAGTATCCACGGGAAGATGCAAGACCTAGAATTGAACATTGTGCAATGATTGATGAAGAGTTGTTACATCGAATAAAAAAGCTAGGCATTATTCCAATCAGTAATCCGGGACTTGTTGCTTTTAATGCCAAGGATTATAACCGATATTATGGAGATAGAGTCAACAATATGTTTTCATGTAAAAGTTATATAGAAAAAGGCATTATCTCCGCAGCAGGAGCGGATGCGCCATGTATGGATGTAAACCCGATGATTGGTATCTGGGGGGCTGTCCAGCGAAAAGATATTGTTAATGGTGAAGAATGTGGAATTTGTCAGAAGATTTCCGTTTTGGATGCAATTAGAATGTTTACGATTAACGGAGCATATGCCAGCTATGACGAAAAAATCAAGGGGAGCATTGAAGTTGGAAAGTTAGCTGATTTGATTGTGCTAGAAGAAGATATTCTAGAAAGTGAGCCGGACCATATTAAAGATATATTAGTGGATCAGACATATGTGGATGGTCAGTTAGTATACGAAAGAGGTGAATGAAATGTATCAGTGCAATTTAGAAAGAATGAAAGATAAAATTAAAACATTTTCAAAATATGGGGATGCAGGACATGGCGGCATTACCAGATATTCTTTGTCTCAGGAAGCGATTATGGCAAGAGATGAATTTAGGAGAAGAATGGAGAAGATTGGAGCAATCATTGAAATGGACGATGTCGCAAATGTATATGCGACACTGCCCGGATCGGATATAGATGCAAAAAGAATTTCCATGGGTTCTCATGCGGATTCTGTGAAGAATGGTGGAAATTATGATGGTATTCTTGGAGTAATATCTGCAATGGAAGTCTTGGAAACAGTTGTAGAAAATAATATTCCTCATAGACATCCTTTAACAGCAATGATTTGGACCAATGAGGAGGGTTCATTATTTCCACCAGCAATGATGAGTTCGGGAATTGTGTGCTATAATTATCTTCCGGAAGAAATCAGAAAGAATTTTAAGTATGAGGATATGATGGCTTCCCAAAGTGTACTTGAACATGAAATTACATTTGGCGAAGCTTTAAAGAAATCAGGATATATGGGAAAAAAGGAAAATAGAATTAGTCCAGAGAATACCATGTGTGTATTCGAAACACATATAGAGCAAGGTCCGATTCTTGAGGATACTGGAAATGACATTGGTGTTGTTGATTGTGTATTAGGAATGTTTAATTACAGGATTAAGTTCTATGGGCAGACAACTCATGCAGGGACATTTCCAATGGAGAAAAGAAAGGATGCTTTGTTTGCAGCGGCTCAAGCAATCTGCTATCTTCATGAGAAAATAGATGCCTTAAATATTCCAGGACTGGTGTATACAACAGGAGAGATTGTTTGTCATCCATGTGTACATACCTGTGTACCAGATTTTGTTGATTTCTCTATCGATGCAAGATACGAAAATTCAGAACAGTTGAAGAAAGTGGAAGAGGTGGTTCAATCTTGTGCAAATAAGGAATGGGCAGGATGTCGGTGTGAGGTGAAACTCGCTTGGAATCGAGATACAGTATATTGGGATAAGCGTTTGGTTGAATATGTTAAGAAGTCAGCGGAAGAATTAAAAATAAAACATCAGTTTATTCATTCTGGTGCAGGACATGATGCACAATTCATTTCGTATATGGTGCCAACCACCATGATTTTTGTACAATCAAGAGGAGGATTATCCCACTGTGAGGATGAGTATTCTACTCCAGAGCACTGTACATCGGGAGCAACCGTGATGCTGAATGCTGTTATGAAGGCAGATCAGGATTTTGAATAAGACTGAGCGAGAGATTCAGACGTCAGAAAGTTGTAATGTCAGTATAATGAGAAAAGGAGAATGAAACAGATGGCAAATAAATTAACACTTCCAGGAGCAACATATATTGGAGCAGGCGCATTAGACGATGCGATGGGAGACATCTGCAAACTGGGAGAGAAAGCATTTATTGTAACAGGACAGTCTATGATCAAACAAGGGCATGTGGATGCTTTGATGAGTGCAATGAAGGAGCAAGGAGTAGATAGTGAAGTCTTTTCAGGAATAACAGGAGAACCTACAGATGTAATGATTGAAGAAGGCTTGGCAAAATACAGGGAGTCAGGCTGTGATTTTATCATTGGATTCGGTGGAGGAAGCCCATTGGATTCAGCCAAGGCAATCGGCGCAATGGCAACCAATGAGGGAAGTATTTCGGATTATAATGGAAAAGTAATACCAAAAAAGATTCCAGCTTTTGTGGCAATTCCATCTACAGCAGGAACGGG
>JAQUVV010000069.1 GCA_028693195.1 Lachnospira sp. | reverse complement strand
AGCATTCATTCTACCAGCTTCTTCATCAGGGAACAGACATTGTACCTCTTCAGTTTGTAGGATTTAAAAACAGTCAGATTGGAAACGATGTCGTCATTGAAGACAGCACCAGTCAGCAGAAACTCTGTGCCAATGTTGCTGCTCAGATTGTTGCATTTGCATGTGGAAAGTCTGACGAGAACAGCAATAAGAATTTCAAGGGCGGACGTCCATCCAGCATTATCATTGGTGATGACTTAAATCCTAAGTCACTGGGTGCTCTCTTAGCTCACTTTGAGAACAAGGTCATGTTCCAGGGCTTCTTGTGGAATGTGAACAGCTTCGATCAGGAAGGTGTTCAGCTCGGTAAAGTCCTTGCAAAACGCGTTCTTGCTCATGATACAGATGGTGCATTGAAGGCATATGCTGATTTATTAAATATATAAATAATATAAATTCTAATTTAGCAACTTTATACATTGTATATCGAAAGACCTCACATACAAATATCAGTTTTTTGATTCCGTTGTCCAATGTAACCAAAGGTTACTATGCGTTCCGACGAGCCCCTTAATACTAGAATCATGTTCAGCAATGGCTTCCATGATTCTATGGGTCTCGTCTCCACAGGCCAAAAGTCATCAAAATAACTAATATTTATATGCAAGGTCTTGATTTACATATTGCAAGAAAGTTACTAACTCAGAATATATATAATGATAACAAACAGGGGGAGAATCAGCATTTTGCTGATTCTCCCCCCTTCTTTTCCGCTACGTATATTCGTAGTTTATATATGCTTTTCGTACGAGCTTGCTTTACGTGGTTGTCGCAGAGTATGTGTTATGCCATAAGCCAGTCGCAGTTGATATTTTAAATGAAATAATAAATAAATATTGTACTATTTGTGATTGATAATGTGAAATTTAGTACAATCACTGTATAATCATATTGTAAAAATACGGTTTTCATACTAAATTGTATTTTTGAAAGCTGTATTTTGCACATATAGTACATTTTTAGTATATTTTGTACTTTTTCCACTTAAATTAGGAGCATGAAAGTACAACTCTACATATATTCACACCGCCATGCTTGCTTTCGATAGAACTATGTTCTATCTCAATCACGGCGTTCGCCGTATAAGAAAAGACTAGATAACATATCTTAGAGAACAAGTTCTCACGATATGTTACCTAGTCTTTTCTTGCATGGCTCATTGCTAACGCGTTAACTTAGAATCTACACTCTCTTCACAAATTCCTTAATAAACTTCACAGACTGCTCGCTGGCTTTCTTCTCAAATACTGGGTAATCCATGCTTGCGCTATCATCTGCCTTATCAGAAATTGTTCTGATGATTACAAATGGAATTTCATTTAAGAATGCTGTCTGTGCAATGGAAGCTCCCTCCATCTCTGCGCAGTAACCGTGGAAATTCTCAACAAGCTTATCCTTGACGTCTTTGCTTGCGATAAACTGATCTCCGCTGACAACTCGACCTACGTATACTCCGATTTCTGGTGTGGCTGCCTCTATACTTTCCTTCGCAATCTTTACGAGTCTTTCATCTGCCTGAAACGATGCTGTTCCAAGTCCTGGAACTTCTCCTAATGCATATCCGAAGATTGTTGTATCCATATCATGATGCATTACATCCTCAGAAACAACTACATCTGCAATATTGATTTCGTTCTTTAAAGAACCTGCAATTCCTGTGTTCACTACACAATCCACATGAAAATCATCTGCTAAAATCTGTGTACATGCAGCCGCATTGACCTTACCAATTCCACTGATTACGATTACAACATCTTTTCCTTCTAACTTTCCCGAACGAAACAACATCTTCGCTTTCGTTTCTTCCTTCTCTATGGTCATCGCTGCTACGATTTCCTCTACCTCTTCTTTCATTGCTCCAATAATACCGATCATTTGTTTTCTCCTTTTTCATTCATTTATTCTTTTTGTATGAATTCACACAATCATTTCCATTTCAAACATTTTCATTATATCCAAATCTGTACTGAAAAACAACCAAAATCAGCTATTGCCTAATGAAAGCAATCATTGTATTCTATATATGCTGTTATACGGTCTAGTACATCGTTGCTTAGTTAACGACCACATGCATTTAGCAGGTATTACATTTTCCATGTACTAGATCATTAAAATAATGAAAACGATTGGAGATTTTATATGATTAATTTTAAGACAACTGGAACATGTTCCCGTTCCATTACATTCGATGTCGTAGATAATAAAGTTACAAATGTAGCCTTTGAGGGTGGCTGTTCTGGAAACACACAGGGAGTTGCTGTCCTCGTAGAAGGTATGGATATTGACGAAGCAATCAAGCGTATGGACGGAATTCGTTGCGGATTCAAGCCTACCTCATGTCCAGACCAGCTTGCAAAAGCTTTGAAACAATATAAAGACGGTACCCTTGCATAAGTTCCAGTATTTATTCCATGCATATGGGTGAAAATTATCATATTGGATTTTCTCCCTTTTAATAATGAAGTGTCCGCCAAATCATACAAATTAGAAACACGAGGTTCTTTATGGGAAATGTTGCGCGTTTCAAACGCATATATATAGAAATAACCAGTTCCTGCAATCTAAAATGTTCCTTCTGTCAAGAGACAAAGCGTGAGCCGAGATTCATGAGTGTTGATGAATTCCGTCACGTGCTTGCAGAAATTCGTCCCTACACCAATTACATTTATCTTCATGTGAAGGGCGAACCTCTTCTGCATCCACAGTTTGGTGAAATTCTGCGTCTCTGTAAAGAATCCAACATTACAGTAAATGTTACAACCAACGGAACATTATTGAAAAAGAGATTGCCTGAACTGATTCAATATCCTGTGCATCAGATTAATCTATCCATACACAGCGCAGATGATAATGACTGCATTAATATGGATACTTATTTTAAAGATGTCTTTGAAAGCTGTGAAACGCTGCTGTCCCAAACGAACACAGAGATTTCTATGCGACTATGGACTGTGCAGACTCTGGAGAAAGAAAAGCCGCAGAACTCCTCGGATATTTCAACAAACTCTCAGAACACTTCTAGCATGAAAAAGCCAGGACTATTTGGTCAGAGTAATTTCCGCGTAAAAGACCGATTACACATTAATGTTCAGTCTCCATTTGAGTGGCCAGATGTTAACAATGATTATTACTGCGACCGTGGATTCTGCCAGGGACTGCGTACACACATTGCGATTTTAAGTAATGGTTCTGTTGTCCCCTGTTGTCTGGATGGAAATAGCGTTATGGAACTAGGAAACATATTTTCAACACATTTAGAGCGTATTCTTTCTTCGAATCGAGCAGTTGCCTTCCGAGAAGGCTTTCATGGAAAGCGCGCAGTTGAGCCACTTTGCCAGCACTGCAGTTTTAAAGAACGATTCAATAATAAAATGTAGATTATAGCATGAGGTGAAGAGTGAAAAATCTTATATGATAATTTTTCACTCTACAAGTTTGAGCTGCGCACAAACTTGCACCATTAGCTGCATCCTAAAAATCAGTCGCAGCATGAGGTGAATTATGAAAAGAATTGTACTTACCGGTGGCGGTACTGCCGGACATGTAACACCAAACATTGCACTTTTGCCAAGCTTAAAGGAAGCTGGTTATGAAGTGTTTTACATAGGTTCCTATGAAGGAATTGAGAAGAAGCTGATTGAAGATATGGAAATTCCTTACTATGGCATTTCTTCTGGAAAGCTACGTCGCTACAAGAGTCTGAAGAATTTAAGCGACCCTTTCCGCGTAATTCACGGATATTTTCAATCCAAGCGCTTAATGAAGCGAATTAAACCAGACATCGTATTTTCCAAAGGTGGATTCGTATCTGTACCAGTTGTTCTCGCCGCAGGAAAGAAAAAAATCCCTGTAATCATTCATGAATCCGATATGACACCGGGGCTTGCTAATAAGATTGCCATGCGCTCTGCGACCAAGATCTGCTGTAATTTCTCAGAGACCTTGAACTACCTTCCAAAGGAAAAAGCTGTACTTACTGGTTCTCCAATCAGACACGAACTTCTCTCTGGCAATAAAATTGCCGGATTGGATCTCTGTCACTTTACAACCGACAAGCCAATTATTCTTGTGGTTGGCGGAAGTACTGGGGCTGTCCATGTCAATGATGCTGTTCGTGCAATTCTTCCAGAGCTTTTGAAGACCTATCAGGTATGTCATCTCTGTGGAAAAGGTAAGATGGATTCCTCTATCAATCTTCCTGGCTATGTACAGTTTGAATATATTAGCAAAGAAATGCGTGATCTATTCGCCATGAGTGATATTGTCATCTCCCGTGCCGGTGCCAATGCCATCTGCGAATTACTTGCTCTTCAGAAACCAAATCTGCTGATTCCGCTTTCTGCCGCTGCCAGCCGTGGTGATCAGATTCTGAATGCCAACTCATTTAAAGAACAAGGCTATTCCAGCGTCTTAACTGAGGAAAACATGACTCCTGAAACCTTGCTTGATGCGGTCAACGAACTATATACAAACCGTGCGAAATATGTGGAAGCCATGTCTACCAGTGAACAAAGCGATGCAATTAATCATATTATAGAGTTAATTCAGGAAAATTCAAAACCACAGAAATAAGTTGTTTCATCATACTTTGTTTAAGAATTTAAGGGTTATATATATTCTTTTTTTAATATACCTTGACTTCATATACATCTTCTTCTATAATAAAATTATAATAACAGTAATTATTACTAGTTTATTCAACATGATTCTGTTAATACATTTTATAAGGAGGATTATATGGCTCAAATCAAGCACAGCAGACAGCGAGAAGCAATCCGGATATTTCTGATGTCTCGCAAAGATCACCCTACTGCCGAAGCGGTTTATGCTCACGTAAAAGAAGAATATCCCAACATCAGTCTTGGTACAGTATATAGAAATCTAACATTTTTAGTGGACAATGGAGAAGCAATTAAAGTTCCTTGTGACGATGGTTCTGTACATTTCGATGGAAATGTTGAACCACATCCACACTTCCAATGTCGCAAGTGTGGTGCTATAATAGATTTAGATTTTGACGGTACAAAATGTGAAAATGCATTGAATAAAGCAGCAGCAACTGATTTTGAAGGAATTATCGAAGGAAATGTTACATTTTTCTATGGAATCTGTCCTGAATGTAGACGTGAAAATTCCTAATTAATTTTTCAACTTCTGGAAGTTTCATCGAACAATGATAGGATTTATGCGGGTTTCAACAGTTTAAAATAAAATAGGAATTATTACTATTTTCTCTTGACAAACGATTTACCAGGTGTTATATTATAGTCACAGAAAAACAGTAATGATTACTATTTTAAAAAATAAAACAAAAAGAAAAGGAGATTTAAATTATGAAATTTGTATGTATGGTATGTGGTTATGTTCACGAGGGAGACGCTGCTCCAGCAGAATGTCCAGTATGTCACGCTCCAGCTTCTAAGTTTGAAGCACAGGTTGGCGATAAGGTATGGGCTGCAGAACATGTAGTTGGTATTGCACAGGGATGTTCAGAAGATATTATGGCTGATTTAAGAGCAAACTTCACAGGTGAGTGTACAGAAGTTGGTATGTACCTTGCTATGGCAAGAGTTGCACATAGAGAAGGATACCCAGAAGTTGGTATGTACTATGAGAAGGCTGCTTACGAAGAAGCTGAGCATGCTGCCAAGTTCGCTGAGTTACTTGGTGAAGTTGTTACCGACAGCACAAAGAAGAACCTTCAGTTAAGAGTAGATGCTGAAAACGGCGCTACTGCTGGTAAGTTCGATCTTGCTAAGAGAGCAAAAGCTGCAGATTTAGATGCTATTCATGATACCGTTCATGAAATGGCTAAGGACGAAGCTAGACACGGTAAGGCTTTCGAAGGATTATTAAAGAGATACTTCGGTTAATGAAGCCAGTCACCCCCAAGTCGTATAGATATTGAAATCAAGAGAGATTCGATGAAGTTCTTTAGATACTTCTCGAATTTCTCTTTTGTTTTATCGTCTTCTTTTTATGCCTGCCTCTGGTAGGCATTTTTAATTCAAGGCTTCGCCAATGGTGAAGTTTCCTATAAAACTCCCATGCCTCAGAACTTCGCAGCACCATGAATGAAACTACATTGAAGGTTTCATAGTAAGTAATAAAGAGGCTGTCGCACTAAGTAAAGCGACAGTCCCTTTTAAACTAAAGCAAAAATTAAAATTGTTTATATGCTATCTGGGCTCCACAATACTTTAATATAATTATGATATCCATTGCCCGGATCAAACCATACAGCAGCATATTTATAACCATTCTCATACACCCAATTTCTTAAAAACACTGCTTCTCCTGGATAACAACTATTATTTCCGTTCCAATAATTATAATCCGTGCAATCATTCATCCCACCACCATTTGAACCTACGACATGAAAAAACGATAAACATCCATTAGATGTAACATTATATAAATAGCAAGAAGTATCATCCCATTTTTCTTCATATTCAGTAAAAACCTCGGTCGTTTCGCAAATATCATTATCAATAGTCCATTCAAAGACCTTATCATGATAATTCCCTGCTGCCTGAGCAAACAATTGTCCCTGTTTTAGAACAAATACCCCTATAATACCTACTACAATGACTTATAATAACACTTTGACATTTCTTTTGGTATTTCTTGATTCAATCATGTTTCTTCCTCCATCTTTATATTAATATTTTTGCTTTAGTTACAAATTAATCTCCACTTCTTGTTTTGCTGGATACAAAGAGAACACTAATGAATACTCTCTTTCCATTACTTTGTCCCACTGTTTATCAGTAAACACACTGCTAGGTACAGTAAATGGTAACCTGAATTCTGTACTTTCACCTGGTTTTAATGTGGAATTGTATTGTTTATTTACTTTTGTAAACAAAGGATAATTCACTCTTTGGCCCCATCCTCCTGATGTTAGTACGTAATCTGCAAGGTTTATATGAATACTCGTTTCTCCATTATTTACAACACTAATATCTATATAACATCCTATAATTTCATATTCATCAGTTTCTATATCCTGAAATAATTCTTTATCATCATCTGAAAAAAATCCTGCATTTGTCACTGAGTATTGTAATTGATTCTCACATTCAAAATATTCATTCATTTGATACACATATTGTTTGGAGTTACGAAATCTTACATTTACACGAAAAATTAAAATGATAATTATAAAAGTACACAATATAGAAAGCATAATCGCAAATCTTTTTATTATTTTCTTTGGCATTTATATCCCCCCTAAGTTATATTTTTTCATAATGATCTATAATATGTCCATTTTCAATCTTATATATTTCATCGGATAACTGATTTAAATCATCTTTATTATGGCAGCTTATTATTATTAATTTATTTCTTTTCTTTGCATCTAATATAATTTGTTTTACAATTTCTACACTCTTCTCGTCTAATGCATTAAATGGCTCATCTAATATAATCATATCTGGATCCTCTAAAAGTGCCATTGCAATCCCCAGTTTTTGCCTCATTCCCAAAGAATACTTTTTCACTTTCTTCTTATCCTTATCATCTAATCCTACTCTTTGAAGAAGTTCTTTAATTTCAAGTTCTCCTGCTTTTTTACGAATTGAAGCAAGTGCTTTCATATTATCTATTGCACTATAATGTTCAATAAATCCAGGATTTTCAATTAATGCACCTAAGCTTTGTGGAAAATCTATATCTTTTCCAAGTTCTTTTCCATTAATTTTTACACTTCCATTTGTAGGTCTTACAAGTCCACACATACATCGCATAATCATTGTTTTTCCTGAACCATTAATCCCCATTAGTCCATAAATTTCCCCTTGTTCCATCTGCATATTTATATTCTGCAGTATCATCGTTTTGCCTATTTCTTTATTTAAATTTGTAATTTCCAGATACATACTAAATTCCACCCTTCATCATATTTATCTCTCTAATATCTCTCTTTTTTATATAAAGACTGCCAAAAATCATAGTTAATATTACAACTACAATACATATTATTGAAATATAAGAACTACTTATATCTTGATTTATATCTCGTATTAACATTAACATATTTCCAACACTGTATTTGTTAGTCATAAAAATAGCATTTACAAGAACTACTCCAATAAAAAGAAATGATAAAACAAATGGACATGTAATACAAATCATCATTTGAACCATTGATATTGCTATTGAAACAAACATCATTTGCAGCATATATGTAGCTAACAAATGATTTGAAATGCTCATTTCCATATGTTGATTTACAAACCTTTGTAATATTGGCAATTGAACTATTGGAGCTTGACCACCAGTGTATAAAGAGATTATAAATACAGTTAAAAAAATTATAAAATAATATATAAGCACAGCAAATATACACCACACACACTTGCTAAACCACCATACACATTTTCTCCCTGATTTCATCAGTATTTGTTGTCCCATTCCGCTCATTTCCTGCTTAATGTAAACACCAACAATTAAACTTAGGAAAAAGTTCAACATGAGCCACACCCCATTGGATGTAATAAACATAGATTTCATACTGTCCGCGCTTTTCATTCCTCTAAAATTCCAAAATATCAAATCAGAAAAATTAACAGCAGTAAGATTTAATTTCTTTTGATAATTTAAAACAAACAAGGCACAAGAAAATATTGTAATTAAAATAACCACTATATATTTCTTCCACTGATGTATAATTCCATGAATAAAATCATAACGAAACAATTGAAATATCATTTTTTCTCCCTTCAAACTCTAAATTAATAAAACTCCTTGTGCCTAACAATGAACCTTCCCACTAGTTGCAACAGAACAAGCAGCATTACCACAATTAAAAATGATATTATAATTTTGCCTTCTATCCAGTTTTTATAATAAATCTGTGATAGAGGCGACCATTTTATAATTTTATTAAAGAAAAATACAATCATAAATTCCATAATCCATACAAATATCTGATTAGTAAATATCCAGCTTAATAAAATATACAACGTGGCCATAACAATATTTAAAAATATAAGTACTGCTAATATGGCAAGTGCCACATATACATATTTCATTTCCATCAGACTTCCAGTGATTTTAAAGAAATGGCTATCTGTTTTATTCCAATTTATGGAGATTAAAATATATTTATTAGATAATACCAACACTACCAACCAAAAATACACAGCTGAACACAAACTATATAAATAAATTCTTTTAATTTGTATAAACCATACTTTCAATTTTGAACCATATGCAATGATATTATAGTATTTAAAATCTGTCTTATTAAAATATAATGAAATGAACATAATCATCGCCACACTAACATAATTAGAATGCCAGCTTTTATACACATCAATTAGAATATCTGCACGTGATACAATTCCATAGGGATGTTGAAAAAAATACTTCACACCTGTCATTGTATGAAACCATGCAAAAAAGGTGAGAATGATAAGGCTACTTAATAATATTATTATGATTTTGTCTATCCTAATTTTGTAATTTTTTCTATAACACATCCTGTTTCTTCCCTCTAAATAAGAACTCCCACCATGAAATGAAAAGTAAAATTCCAGTAGTAACAAAAAAAGATACCAGTCTAGGTGAACTATAAGCAGGACTTAAAAAGTTCATTGGCTGCCATTCATAATGTTGAATTAAATCGGCAAAAGCCATTATAACCAGACACAAAATAAAAGGAAATAACATAGGTGTATATATGTACTTTGAATAAAAGGTAGTTGCTAACGCAAATACTGCCAATGTACCAGCAAATACAAAAACCATTACTAAACAAATTAGATTAAACAAAAATGGATGTTGAAAGAAAATCTTTGAAAATGATGACTTAGGTAATACAAATCCCGCACCAGCTGCTGCCTCTACTTTGATACATGGCATTACTGTTGCACTTAATATAAAATTCAATAAAAGTGGAATTACAGACACAATTCCTCCTGATAAAAAAACAGCTAAGAACTTAGCTTGAAAATAAGATTTCTGTGATGTTCTTGTACAAACATAATTAATATATCCATTTTTACAATCCTGATAAAAAGAAACAGCATACGGCAATGTTACAAGCATGGGCAGAAGAAGAAATAACAATTTGGAATACATTGTATCTGTACCACCTATCCAATTCGTAAATGCATTAACTGGATAAACAATCATTCCTCTACTATAATCAGGATTAGTATTTATGGTCTTGGCATAAGGCAGGACATACTGAACCCAATGCATAATAACGATTACACAACCAACCAAAAGAGATATATATAGTCCTATGGTTCTCCACATTCTTTTTAACTCCTCACCAAATATTCCCATACTAATCACTTTTCCTTTCTTTTTAATATATTTCCTAGATTATATTCAGCCACATACATGTCTTTATTATCAGATGTATCTGGCATATAATTTACGTTAACTCCGTTAGGGTTCATATAAAATGTCAGTTTGCTTACATCATCTAGATATTGATCAGGTATACAATAATATAAGTTTATTGTTTTTTCTTCCTGATCAGTTACTTCTAAATGAAAATGATTTGCAGCTATAACATCATATGAACTTGGAGACATCATAACAGGATCAAATCTATCTTCAATTTCATCTCCATTTTTAACTCTAATCTTATTATTATTTGTGGTTTCTAATTTCTCAATATCACTAAAACTCTGCAACGTATATGTAACTCTGACTATGGAATACTCATTAACAATGTATCCATCTTTTATTAATACAGTTTGTCTTGTATGAAGATTGTTTTCATTCAATCCATCTGGTAGATTCTTTTGAATTTCACCATCTAAAATTACATATTTTCTATTTTGCAAATATATAATTGAGGAATCTTTTTCATTCTCTTCATACTGTGTAAAATCTTCCTTTTCATTCTTCATTTTTTCGTAGAGTCCATCTTGTATATTTTCATTTTCCCCATCTTCTATTTCTTTTGTATGTGTTTCATCTTGTAGTAAAGGAATAATATATCTTTTCACTCCAAATGTCGTTATAGTTAATAAAGCTATTATAAGAACTATTATCTTCACAAGCTTATCTGTTCGTCCTAATTTCATTTCATGCTCCTCATTTTATTCTAAATTTTAAAATTCTTTATAAAAATAATATCCATATTACTTGATTGTCATGCGGTAAATTATAGTTCCTACCTACTGCAGTTTTACCGCAAATTAAATTCGTATATTTATTTTTATATCTACTACAGTGTGCCGTGTATGACTGCACGCTTTTTTCGTTGCTGATGTTGACCATTCTCATTGATTTCTGTATATTTTCTTCTGCAATTTTAAACCCTGATATTTCGGGCATCATGATGTCCAAAAAGATTAAATCCACTTCATTTTTATTGATGTATTCTATCATATCTATCGGATTTGTAAACAATTCCAACTCAACACTTCTATTCTCATCTGTATAGAAACAAACAATAATATCTTTAATACAGTCAATGTACTCCTGATCATCATCACATATTACTATCATTCACTTCCCCCTACACTCTCTATATAAACCTGTATATCCTCCCCGAGTCCTCTACAAATCGGTACTCCTTGAATCTAATTCCGTGAGGTTGAATCACATGTATGAGTATATTGGCTTTTTG
>JAQUVV010000321.1 GCA_028693195.1 Lachnospira sp. | reverse complement strand
TGATACTAACAAGAGTCGATAACACTTCCTCAGGACGGCGAATATCCAACCCATGAACAAGACAGATTCCATGAAGCGTATGTAGTAATGTTTTGCAGTTCGTGACGGAGGGCATGGTTTCAAGGAGTGCCATCTGTTGAATTAATGGATGTAGACTAATGGTCTTGTTCTCTGTATCTTCCGTTACAAAACCATAGCCGATCATGTGATTAACATCATTCAGATTCTTTAACTGCAGCCAGCTTCTGACCGAACGTTTACGCACACCAGAGACTGGTAAGAGAGAAAGATTGCGGAGGATATCTTGCTCGGTATTATTCAGATGGTTGAATTGTAACAGCTTTCGTAAATGTTCAATTAAAAGTGCCTGGTCAAATTCTTCATCCTTGTATAGCTCCACTTCTTCACTAATATCTGCATTCAGACCGCAGGTATTCAGCTCCTGTAATAATTCATCTGGTTCGATACCACTTGCATTGATAGCAAGGGCTGCAAGACATACGGTCAGAGTATGGGCGTGCAATACTTCGATAATCTGTTTCACGGTATCTGGCTCTGATTTCGCAGATGGGCAGTGACGGTAGAACAGGTCAGTCAGTTCTTTTTCTTTCTCTAATTCTTTGATTTCTAAGGTCTCAAAGGATGTAATTCTGCATCTGGTTGTGACCATTAACTGAAAATCATTCTTTAAGAATTCTTTTATCAATCCATCGTCTTTGGGTAACACATTGAAGTTATCAAGGATAATCAAGCTGTCAGAGTGGAGCGTTTTCAATACATCATAGTGAGCCTGAAACAGTGCTTCTTCATCCATCTGTGAATTGTCTGTATTAAATTCCATCCCAGCAACACATTTCTTTAGACTTCCTGCGTAATGCAGGAAGATAATATTCGTATATTTACTTCTATATTTTTCTGCAAAGGTCTTTGCAAATTCACTTTTTCCAATGCCAGGTATTCCAGTGATAAATAGTGGCGAACTGGTACTTAACTTATTATAAGCATCCTTTAACTCTGTTTTTCTTCCCACAAACTCTTTGGTGTGAGATGGCACACGACAGCTTAATAAGGTGTCGGATAAATCAGGCGAATAGAGGCTTTTATTTCGATGATCATTTAAAATGGCATATTGTGTGACAGCAGATAGAAATTCTG
Source organism: Lachnospira sp. (assembly GCA_028693195.1). GTDB lineage: Bacteria > Bacillota > Clostridia > Lachnospirales > Lachnospiraceae > Lachnospira. The sequence goes on along the minus strand of JAQUVV010000321.1, from coordinate 1,422 downwards.
CTAAATCTGAAAGCGCAAGAAATTCGTCTGCCTTTTCTTTGCCAATAACAGAAATACTATCTGCAATAAGAACTTCAATCTGACTGCGTACATTGGATGTATTGATAAGATTGGGAATGATTTTATACTGAAAGTCATCCACAAGTGCATCCAGGCAATAATCATCTTCATAAGTACATACGGTTTCTTTTGGAATAGGTCTTACTCCATTACACCAGTTGCTGTACTTGGAAGCGTCTGCATCTGTTACTTCTGCAAATTCATCATCATTTAATTCAAGCGAAAACATGGAGCGCACCATTTGGTGCTGCTGATATGTTTTCTTTTTATTATCCAACAGTATTCCAATAATTTCTGGAAATGTAATTCGATTTCTCAAATAAATCACCTCATTTCATAAAAATGTTAAGTGTGTGTCAAGTGACCGTCAATAGTTTCAAAGTAATATTTCTAATATCATAAACACATAAAAACGTAGCCAGTCGGCATCAGATATTCAGCTCACTGTCTACAAGAATTATAACACGAAACAAACTTATGTTCTATAAGAATTTTAGGAGTTTCAACTGCACATTGAAAACCGAATAGGCTGTAGAGTTGGGGAAGTCCCCTCGGGCGATGAGGACTGGATGTCTTGTAATAGTAATCTGGTAAGAGCCGAGGAAAAGGAATCACGTCAAGTTGGGAGAGGATCTCGCACAGGAGAGGCCCACAGGCAGGTTTAGTTAAAACTGTTGCTAAAGAAACCAGACTGGAGATACGTAGAAAGCCAAACCATTTTCTTACTAGATAACAATATTTATTCACTTTAGAAACATCAGCTTGCTGGTGGAAGAAAGAAGGTGATCAAAGAATATTAGGAGAAGGAGGGGATTTGCATGACGAAGGAGCTTGAGTTAGCAAAGAAGCTGGCTGTACTGGGCTGGATTTATCACAACCAGCTTATTACGGAAGATGAGTACAGCAGAGCAAAATACAAGATTATGGCATCGTACAACGTAGTCAGCTTTATGACTGCGTAGAAGGATTTTTGAACTTATAGATTTTTGAATATTATTTCGGCTGTACATTCGTTCATATTTTGATTTGGATGTATAGTCGGTAGCAGAAGGAGGAAATGTCCTCTGCTCAGCAGAGGTTTCGCATTTCCTGCGGAAATAAGGAGGACAGCTTATGGCAGAAGTACAAGTAATACAGGCATCGGATGGACCGATTGTCAGAGATGTAAGAATGGTTGGAAAACCAGTTCAGCTTACTCGTAAAAGAGTGGCTGCATATGTCCGTGTCAGCACGGATGGAGAGGAACAGTTACAGAGTTTTCAGTCGCAGAAACAGTATTATCAGGATAAGATTTCACAGAATAAGGACTGGGTCATGGTGGAAATATATGCTGATGAAGCTATTACTGGTACGAAAACGAAA
>JAQUVV010000068.1 GCA_028693195.1 Lachnospira sp. | reverse complement strand
AATTAGTAAAAATGCGCTATTCCTATAGTGACTTTTCAGATTATGAAGAATCGCTTTCTCGGTGTTCATATCTACCGCTGAAAATGGGTCATCTAGTATAATCAATGGTGCCTGATGCCACAGCGCTCTCGCTAATGCAATTCTCGCCTGCTGTCCTCCACTTAAGCGAACACCACCATTGCCGACCATTGTCTGTATTCCATCCTCCATGGAACGGATATCAATATCAAAGCATACATCTCTTAAAACCTGCGTAATATCCCCGTCTTTTCCCAAAGTAATATTCTGATAAATCGTATCGGAAAACAATTCTGGCTGATGCCCCTGGTAAGAAATCCTCCTGCTTCTCTGGTATTCCGTCATCATACGAAGCTCTACCCCATTCATGGAGATACTACCTTCATAATCATATACCCCTGTCATAACTCGTCCGAAAGTCGTCTTTCCACAAGCAACCGGCCCTGTTACACCAATAATTTCACCTATCTTCATAGAAAATGTAACATCATCTATCATCTTCTTTTCTGCATTTATGTATTGAAAGCTCAGGTGACTGACCATAATTGTATATTTTCTCTGATGCTCTCTCATCATTGCCTGCTGTTCATGCTTCTGAAATTCTTTTTCCGCATTCTCATACATGGGCATATCGCTCATATCTGAAAAATCATCTGTCATATCTGTTGTCTGATATCCTGTGCAATAAGGCTTCAACCGCTTCCAGGAAACAGATGCCTTCTGAAATGAGTTAAAGAGCTTTGCTGCCTTGCTTGCCTTAATGCCAAGCGCTGTAAAGATTGCAATATATGCGGTAAATGTACCAATACTCCATGCATTTTCAATAACGCGGACACTTCCCATATAGAGAATCACACCCATGCCCAACATAGAAATAGCATTATAGATTGGCTGCATGGAGGTTTCGATGACATTTGCACGAACAGATGCCTTCTCCAAGCTGGATAGCTTTTCCTCATACTGTGCCCGTTTATCCGCCATCACTCCCTCGATACGATATAGCTTCATGTGATCGATATCGCTATAGGTTAATTCTGCAGTCTGGCTGCTCTGCTTTCTAGCTTCTTTATTAAAGCGTACAACAATTGACTTCAGTCGTTCTGCAATGAACATAGCTACAGGAATCAGGATACATGCTGCAATGGTCATCTTCCAGTCATAAATCAACAAAGAAACCATATATCCTGTCATCAATACGCCTGTATCAAAAACCTCCGTGGTGACTTTTCGCATTCCTTCCACGCATAGATCTACGTCATTCACTGCCTTATTCATCAAATCCCCAGCGCTCTCCTGCACCAGTTCATCGTAGGATCTATGTAATATATTGTTATAGATGATTTTTCTCATGACTGCACCTGTCTGATTAGCGAATACACGAACGAAAAACCGCTTAATCCCACGAAAAGACTGAATAAAAATAACCAGACCGATAAATAGAACTGCCTGGACGAGAATTTCTTTCCATGTTCTCTCATAGATTACAGTGTCAAGGAGTCTTCCCTGCATCACTGGAATCATAGACATGGAGCCATTGAAAACCAATCCTGATATGATTACAATCAGGATTGTCTTCCATTCTTTCTTCCAATATTCTACCATTCGGTCTGGTTGTTTCACTGGTTTTAGATTTAATCTGGTAAACATGACTCTACCTTCTTTATTTATCTATTTTATCTTCAAGGAAATTACTATCATGTCCGTTCCGAACATAATGTCTCCGGCGGATTTTAAGATATAAATCATTTATAGCTTATGACAGATATCCCTTGTACGCTGATGTTTCAAGAACATCATTGGCTTTCTCAATTAATTCCTTTGATGGTGGTCTCACCTCTGAAAGGGTATAATCTACGCCAATATTCTCCCACTTGAATACACCAAGTGTATGATATGGCAATATCTCAAAACGCTTCACTGTCTTCAAGGTCTTTACGAAATCGCGAAGTCCTTCCATATCCTGTTCATCATCTGTATATCCTGGAACTAATACGTATCGAATCCACATATCCTTGTCATTGTCTGACAGATACTTTGCCAAATCCAGAATATTGGAGTTTGTCCAACCAGTTAAATCCTTATGCTTCTCATCATTGATCTGCTTAATATCAAGCATGAACAAATCTGTATACTTCATCAATTCATTGAACTTGCTAAAGAATGGTTCTTCTCTGGTAAATGGATTTCCTGATGTATCTAATGTGGTATGAATGCCCTTTGCTTTCGCAATCTTAAAAAGCTCTGTCACGAATTCAATCTGAAGCAGTGCTTCTCCACCGCTGACTGTAATTCCACCCTTGTCCTTCCAGTAGGTACGGTATCTGTACGCCTTATCAAAAGCCTCTTGCGGTGTCATGGTTTCTCCACCTTCCATAGCCCATGTCTCTGGGTTATGACAGTATCTACATCTCATATGGCATCCCTGCAAAAAGAAAATATATCTCAGTCCTGGTCCATCTACGGAACCAAAGCTTTCTACAGAATGCACTCTTCCTAAAATCTGATTATCACTCATATTTAAACCTCGTTTCTACCTTATTTTCTTATTTTTATTGGTAACTATTCCGTACATTTAGAACAGTTATCATCATTCTATAAAACCATATTATTTTATATTATGGTTCTATAGGAATAACTTCATTCACAGCCGCTGCGATGAACACGCAGTGCTTACAATTTATAGGAAATGCAATCTTTTATAAATTGTAAAAATGGAGCAGAAAATCAATCTCTGCTCCATCATTCTAACATTTATTCTTATTGTATACAATACGTCTGCTCTATGTATTCAATTTAAAACGAACGTTCAGTTACTGTTCAATCTGTTCTCAGTAACAACTTACTTTATGCTTCCACAATCTTTCCAGCTACTGCACATGCCGCTGCAGTTTTTGGTGATGCTAAGAAGATTTCCACCTTAGATGATCCCATTCTTCCTAAGAAATTACGATTGTTCGTTGCAACAACGCGCTCTCCATCTGTCAGAATACCACCTGTACGTCCACAGCATAAGCCGCAGCTTGGATGTGTAATAATTGCACCAGCATCAGATAAAATCTTCATAGTTCCATTCTCCAGCGCCTGTGTATAGATCTTACGGCTTGCTGGCGTAACGATCAGCTTCACAAATGGTGCAACTTTTTTGCCTTTTAAGACTTCTGCTGCTGCCATTAAGTCTTCTAATCTTCCGTTTGTACAAGAACCGATGAATACCTGATCGATTTCTGTTCCTTCTAATGACTTTACTGTCTTACAGTTATCTACGTTGTGAGGACATGCACATACTGGAACAAAATCCTCTGCCCTGTAATTCATCACGCGACAATATGTAGCATCTTCGTCACCCTTTAGATTCTTCATCTCATCTGTCAACTCAACTTCACAGTACTCTGCAGTCTTCTCATCTGGAGAGAAGAGACCACATTTGGCGCCAGCCTCGATTGCCATGTTAGACATGGACATTCTAGATGCTACAGACATGTTTTCTACGGTATCTCCTGCAAATTCCAGTGCCTTATAAGTCGCACCATCTGCACCCAAGTCACCAATCAACTTTAAGATGATATCCTTTGCCATAACATTTTCAGGAAGCTTTCCAGTAATATTGACACGGATTGTTTCTGGAACCTTTATCCATAAAGTACCAGTTCCTAAGATACTTGCCATCTCTGTATAACCAATTCCTGATGAAAATGCGCCGACACAACCATAGGTTGTCGTATGGCTGTCTGTACCGAAAACCACATTGCCTGGCTTTACATAGCCTGCCTCTGTCATCAGCTGATGACAAATCCCATCTGCTCTGTGGATATTCTTCATCCCGTACTTTTCAACAAATGCATTTCCAACCTTAAAATGTCTGGTATCATCAACCTGACTCGCTGGAACCAGATGATCATAAATCAATACCACCTTATCTGGATTCCAAAGCTTTGTAAATCCCATCTCTTCAAACTTGCTGGCTACGAATGGGATAAAGATATCATGAATCATGACACGATCCACATTTACCGTAACAATGTCTCCAGCTTTTGCTGCTGTTCCTGTATTATTCTTGACGATTTTCTCAATTAATGTCATTCCCATAATTAAATTCTCCTAATCTCTAAACTCTCATGATTGAACTCTATCTGATTGAATTGATTCACTGATATATCGTTATGCATCCAATCCGTTTAACTTACGCATAGCCTTTACAAGACCTCCTGCGTTGATGATGTCTAAAAGATTCTGAGGCAATGATGAGATTGCATACTTTTCACCGTTATGTTCGATGCTCTCGCCCACATTTACTGTAATCTTATCGATCTCTGTTACATGATCATGAAGGCTGTCCTGCTCAATTAGAAGCAATCCGTTATTGATAGAATTTCTGAAGAAAATTCTTGCAAATGACTTGGCAATGACACACTTCACACCAAGTGCCTTGATGATTTCCGGTGCCTGTTCTCTAGAAGACCCACATCCAAAATTCTTACCTGCCACAATGATGTCGCCTTCCTGAATCTGTCCTGCAAGCTCAGGTCTTAACGGGGAGAATGCATATGGCTTCATATCTTCCACTGTCTTTAATGCAAGGTATTCTGTAGGAATGATGATATCTGTATCAATGTCATCTCCAAGAACCCATATTTTACCACTAAACTGTTCCATATCTATGTTCCTTTCGTGTTCATTATTATAATCTATCTGCCGTTGTAATTTCACCCTGAATTGCGGAAGCTGTAACCGTTGCTGCTGATGCAAGATATACATAAGAATCTGGTGAACCAGCACGTCCCTTAAAGTTTCTTGTTCCTGTACTAATCAGGACTTCGTCTGCACCGATAACTCCCTGGCAGCTTCCCCAGCATACACTACAGTTTGGATTCATCACGATTGCACCTGCATCCATAAAGGTCTTTAAAATACCTTCTTCCAATGCCTGTGCATAAACTGCCTGACTTGCTGGAACTACTAAGAAACGAACCAGTGGATGCACTTTCTTGCCCTTGATAATTTCTGCACCGACACGAAGGTCTTCAATACGACCATTATTACATGAGCCTAAGAATGCCTCATCAATATGTGTTCCTATACATTCTTCTGCAGGAACGACACTGTCTACAAAATGTGGTTTTGCAACGATTGGTTTCATTGTACTTAAATCAATATCATAGATTTCTGCATATTCTGCATCCGCATCTGGATTCATCACTGCCTTTGGTGTTCTTCCATGCTCCTTCAAATAATCTAATGTAATATCATCCACTTCCATAATAGCTGTCTTTGCACCTGCTTCTACACAGAGATTACAGATTGCGATACGATCAGCTATCGTAAGGTTTTTCAATCCTTCTCCACCAAACTCCATAGATTTGTAGTTTGCGCCATTGGCACTAATCTGTCCAATGATTGTAAGGATTAAATCTCTTGCGTATACACCTTCTGGAAGCTTACCTGATAAATTAAATCTTAATGTTTCTGGAACCAATAACCATGAATGACCTGTAACCATAGCATAAAGGTAATCTGTACATCCAACACCTGTTCCGAATGCTCCCAGTGCACCATACGCACAAGTATGACTATCGGCACCAAAGATCAACTCGCCTGCTGTCACATGATTCTCTACCATCACCTGATGACAGACACCAGCTCCCTCATAGAACTTCACGCTATTTGCCTTGGCGAAGTCTCTCATCTTCTTGTGAGAATTCGCTGTCTTCACACTATCACATGGAACATTATGATCCACGATCCAAACCAGCTTATCAATATCTGCAATCTGTGGATTTGCAAGCTTATTGTACATATCAATGGTCAAGTGTGTTGTTCCATCGTTACTCATCAATCGATCTAATTCAACGGTATGAATATCCCCCGGCTTTACTTCACCAACGCCTGCTGCCGCAGCAATAATCTTCTCTGCCATAGTCATTGGTCTTTTTGTAGTACCATTCTGTCCATCTGTATTTCCGCTATTGTTTTCATGATTCTCAGAACCAGATGCCTGCTCATTTTCACGATTCAAAGAAGCAATCAAGCCTCCCTGATCTAAGATTCCCTGCATATATGCAGGAAGCTTTGTACATTCAAAATCTCTTCCCTTTACGCTGACAACTCCCTCTGTCAGCTTTAACTCCATCTCATCCCCATTTTCTACATTGTCATGCAATTCCTTACATACAATTACTGGAAGTCCAATATTAATTGCATTACTATAAAATATTCTTGCAAATGATTTGGCAATAACTGCCTTTACACCAAGTGCCTTTAATACGCTTGGCGCCTGTTCTCTAGAAGACCCACATCCAAAGTTCTCTGATGCGACTACATAATCTCCAGGTTTTACATTGGCTGCAAACTCCTTGTCTAATGATTCAAATGTATGTACCTTCATCTCATCTATTGTTGGATATAACAGATACTGTGATGCAATAATCTGATCTGTATCCACATCTTTATCAAACTTAAATATCTTTCCCATAAAATCCTCCTTTATTGCTAACATATAGCACTATTCTACCATAGAGTATTTTGATTCACCAGTTGCGATTTGTGCTAATGAATCATTTATTATTTACATGTATTATATTTTGTTATATCATATTTGTAAAACGAATTATAAGCATAAGATATATTCCAAAATCGAATATATATTTATAAAACAATCTACATCTTATTGATGTTCAATTATCACACAATTAACGCAGGCACCATTAAGGAGGCGCACATGGATTTTCAAACTTTACATACATTTTCAGAATTAGCAAGATGTCTGAACTTTTCACAGACTGCCCAGAATCTGTTCGTCACACAATCAACCATCACCAAACGTATATCTGAATTAGAAAAAGAAATTGGGAAACCACTATTTATCCGCGACAAAAGACATGTTTCTCTGACAAACTATGGAATGCTCTATCTAGAGTACGTGGATCGTATCCTAAACTTAGAAAAGACCTCCATTGCGGAGTTAAATGCATACGAAACCTATTCCAACAACTTAAAAATCGGCGCAACGAACTCTATCTACGAGTGTCATTTATTCGACTTAATCAGTAAATATGAACAGAGTTCCCCAGAGAATGCCATTAACGTCAGCATTGATCATTCTCAGGAATTAATCCAATTTCTTCAGGATGGCTTGCTGGATCTGGTCTTTTCTTTCCTGCCTTTTCAAAAGGCAGGTTATGAATGTGAGCCATTCCACGCTGATCAATTAGTGTTAACCACCAGCTACGACAATACACTATACCGTGATGGCATCAAGCAGTCTGAGTTAACCAACATCAAATATCTTATGTGTAATTTTGCATTAAATGATGTTGGAACCTATATCCGTAGTCTGTTCCCGAACCATTACCAGTTTAAATTCGAAATTGATAACAGTACCAAGCTTCTCCCTTACTTACTAAATGGAAGTGGATATAGCTTCCTTCCAGAAAAGATGTTAGAAACCTATATTAATAAAAAGGAGCTTCGAATTATCCCTTTACTGGATATCGAAACTCCTGAAATTAAAAGCTATTATATTGGACGATTATCCTCAAAGGATAAGTGGGAGAAACTATTATGTACAGATGCTTAATCTCTCTACCTGCTACTTGTATCCCATTAACTCCAACTGCTTCGCTGTTCTTCTCTTAAAGGCTTCATGATCAAGTGGCACCTTGAACATATCTGCAACTCCACTCTGTAACGATTGCAGATATTGTGGTACATTTCCTTCTTCACAGAATGCGAACACATTCGACATCTCAATCCATGGAATTTCTTTGATCTGATTCCATATGGTTGAGGTGTCACCCTTGATTCCTGATACGTCCACATACATCATGACTGCTCTCTTTTTGTCTTCCTGACTAATCTGTCTAAATTCTTTTTCAGAAGAAGCCTCCGCAATCTTAATATTCACAGGAAGTAATGCGTGAACTACACTGCACACATTACGATTGGCACTGATCAGAATCGCAACTGGTCTTTCATCTGTCTCTATCTTCACAGGCTCTATACCATATTCTCGATACTGTGCTTTTCCCCCAAGCTTTGCATGATATAATGCATCATCCGCCTTCTTAAAAAGTGCTGCATAAGATGTACTCTTCTGTTCATTGGTAGCAACACCTATACTTAAGGTTACATATTCCGGAATCGACAGGTTTGGCTTATATTTCATAATCTGAATCAATTCATTCAGCTTTGCATATGCGATATCCATGCTTGGAATATTATTCATCAACACACAGAATTCATCTCCACCGATTCGTCCAACCACATCTGATTTACGAAATGTACTTGAAATCAGATTGGCGATCTTCTTAATGACGTCATCTCCCGTCTGATGTCCTAGTGTATCATTAACCGTCTTAAAATTATCAACATCCAGAATCATCAAGACATCCAATAACCCTTCTCCAGTCTTTAATAAGCCATCCATGGTATATTCTGTTGTTGTCTTATTAAACAATCCAGTCATCTCGTCCAGTTCTGACTTTGTCTTCATCTTCTCTGCTTTACCACACCATCAATCTTCTCTTGCAATCCATGCGTCTGATTCTTCCAAAATTCTAAGGAATCCTCGCCCGAATCCTGCTGCTTTCTTGCTTTCATCTCTTTCATCAAAAGAATATTCTCAATTCTCTTCTTAATAACAACCGGATCATATGGCTTTGATACCACATCATCTGCCCCCAGAGACAATGCTGCACGCTCTGTCTTCTCCTTCGTTGATGTCGCTACCAATACACCTACATGATCTAATTCTGCTTCCTTCTTCATCGTTTCAAGAACTTCCAAGCCATCCATCTCTGGCATAATAATATCCAATAATAAGACATCCACATGTCTATCATGCATCATATCTAGGGTCTGTTTTCCATTCTCTGCTTCAATCACTTCATAATCCGATTTCAAAAATCTGCTAATAATTCTGCGATTCATTTCTTCGTCATCTGCTATTAGTAAAATCTTCTTGCTCATCCCGTCTCTCCTGCTCTTGAATTATTCACGCCTATAAATCCTAATATATGCATTTATTATACAATTTTATCCAGTATAATTCAACCTCTGCCAAACGTTTTGATTTTCTCACAATATATTCATATATTTTAACGGATTTAATGCAAAGAAGAGCCGTCATGTATATCATCTCTATTCACTAGAAATGACTACATCACAGGCTCTTTACTTCAGCATATACTTCTCTTTTTATCAATTATATAATCAGTCTGCCCTGAGATATCTGAATCACCTCATCAGACATTTTGTCCAACTCTAAATGTTTCTGACATGCAATGATACATAACGCCCCTCTTGACTTCTGTGCTAATATCAATGCCTCAATCTTTTTCCGATACATTTCTGACAATCCTTCTACTGGCTCATCTATCATCACAATATCTGGATTTTCCATCACTGCTGATGCGATTCCCAACAGCTTGCGTTTTTCATCTGAATATGTACCATATTTCCCCGAATCATCAGGGTTTAATCCAACCATTTCCATTGCCTTACGAATCCCCTGATCTGTCACGCATTGATGCACCGAGGCAATCGCTTGCAAATTCTCCATTCCTGTATAACCTAAGATAAACGTAGGTTCTCCTATCATTTTCCCAATATTCTTCGCCGGTGCAATTCCCTTTTGCACCAATTCTCCATTAATATAGATGCCTCCACTGTCTAACACTTCCAATCCACAGATTGCATTCATCAGTGTCTGTGATACAACTCTGTCGCAGCACTGCAATCTATAAATCTTTCCACTCTCCAACGTCTTGCTAATATGATCTAGAAGTCTCTCCTCCTTCCGTCTTTTGACAATTTCCTTTAAAACAATATTCATAATTTCTTCTCTTTCTAAGTCTACCAATGATGTCATTTTGTTATTTGATTTCAGGATGTTTGATCACAATCTCGTTCATCTGGTAAAATGTAAGAAAACTGATACTACATTTCCCATGAACAAGCTTTTCAAATTGATTTTTGCTGACTAAATCATTCCTGATGATATTATATGCCACTGTCATGCGTACCGACTGACTCGGCTCAATTTCTTTTCTAAATTCTCCTTCATTCATAATTCCTGTAACATATAAATTATAGAAACAGTTAAGAGAATTTCCGCTGCACAGAGAAGCTCTTCTGCTATTAAATTCCTTCACTTGGTCTGATGTGTTCTTTACATCTAAATCAACCAGATAAATATATGCGTCCTCTTTCTCTGTTACCTCCGCAATCTGCTCCTGTTCAAATTCAATATTGTGATTTGTCAGATAATCTGAAATATCAGATGCCTTATATATTTCCACGCTATTACAGCAAACCTGGAATTCCTCATAAGGCACTTCCTCTCCGATTTCGTAATAAGCAACCTTCGTCTTCGGATAAGTGATATTCACATATACGATTCTTGCAGCAACTACGATTATCGCAAGCAGAATCAGGCCTTTCCATTTCCAACCACTTATTTTCTTCAAAATGTATTCTTCCTTCTTTCACACATTTATACACGTGAACCTATATTCTTTCATATATTTTTTCAGATAATCATGTCTTCACCTAACAATTATAAGGTATCTCTTCTGCTCCCTAACAAGAATGCCAGTGCGCATATCAGCAGCACCAATACCTCTGCCAGAACAATCCCTAGATTTACCCAGTACAACCTTGGAAAATATGTATACTGCATCGGCGAGTATCCAGATTTTCCAATCACCCAACCGCAAAGCACATGGAATGCAAATGCAATGATAAATGGACTGAGTGCAATGGTAAAACGGTTATCTTCTAAGAAGGACATCACCAAACATACACAATTCAGTAGCCCAAAGAACACAAAGTCAAATAGTATGTAAATCATGATATAAAGAAATGACCATGTCTTTGAATAGAACAATTCTCCAAGTACCGATCCTGCTGATACAGGAAATAACTGTATTGAAGCCACTGGAAACATCACTGGAAGAAAGCACATACATGTTATCAGATTGAGTATTAATGGAATCGCCGCAACTACACCACCGCTGACAAATACAGCCAACAGCTTTGCTTTGAAATACTCCTTCTTTCCAACTCTTGTCACTAGCTGGTTCACATATCCACTCTTGCAGTCCATATGAAAGGATATGCCATAAGGAATTACACACAGTACCGGCAGTACCATGAAATAACCATCTGCGATATGTGTTCCCATCCATGCTTCCGCAGCCGGAGTCGCATAATTAATCTTTTCAAAAAATGAAGGGTCAACTGTTCCTTGCTGAATCTTCAAAATATGTGTAATGAGTGGCCAGCTAAATTGGCAGAAGTACCACATTGCCATCACGCAGCCTACCATCAAAGAAAAGAGAAAGGCACGACTATGAAAAGCTCTATTCATCTCCACTTTGGTTATCTGCCGCATTCTTAATCTCCTCTCCTAATTCTATTACAAATCCCTGGTTGGTGAACTGACCGTTCTGACTGATATTTCCAACATCTGAACATAACGATAATCTTCCTGTTTCAATCTCCTCATCTGTACATACAAACATTAATCGCAAATTCATCGTATCATCCACATAAAACGCATCTTTGATAGTTGCCCTCTCTCTATTTGGTTCTCGATAATAATTCACTTTTCCATTTGACGTATTCTGAACTGTTACATATTGTATCTGTTTATCTGATGAAATCAGGACTGAATTAATGCTCCTAAAACCATATGGTCTTAAATTTCCTTT
>JAQUVV010000320.1 GCA_028693195.1 Lachnospira sp. | reverse complement strand
TATTTCTTTTTCTGTTCAATCATACTTGCCGTATCATTTGACAGATTTAAGTTTCCTGCATAGATAGATGTTGTACCTTTCTTTCCTACGTGCTTCTGACCCTTTGTCTCCTCTGTCCCAACCGATGCATTCAAAGATATATTATCTTGAACTTGATTTGCTCCAATTGTAATCCCCATATTAGCCTCCATTCTTGAATATAAAAATCTCTCACATAAAAGATTTTACATTGTCCTCCATGACATATATTGATATTCTATGAATATTATCGGTCTATCCCCATAAAATGTTAATAGGGATTCACATAAGTGAATCCCCGCTTTTGTCGTAAAATATTTCTTTAAATCGTATGTAATTCATATTCATTGGTTCCAAGGCCAATCTTCACCGCATGTTCGATGCAGGATGTCCATTCTGTATCAGGATGTGTCATAGTAAAGACATCGTTATGCTCTTCATGGCCACAGTCATGACCATGCTCATGATCACATGCTGTAGAAGATTTCATATTCTGTCCCAAGACACTTTCTGGAATTGGTTTCATCTGATTACAGAGGTCTGCACATGCCTGATCTAATGCAACTGGATCAAATGATGCCAGCATACCAACATTTGGAATAATTGGAATATCATTCTCTGCATGACAGTCACAGTTTGGTGACACATCGCAAATCAATGATACATGGAAACATGGTCGATTCTGACAGACTGCAAGGCTGTACTCAGCAATCTTCTTATTGAGCATCTCAATGGAATTGCTGAAATCTGCAGCAATCGCGTCCTTTGGACAGACTGCAAGGCATCTTCCACAACCTACACATTTATCATGATCAATCACAGCCTTCTTATCCGTGATCACTGGTGCTCCATGCGCACAGATTCTGGCACATGCCCCACAGCCTACGCACTGTTCTGCATTCACACTTGGCTTTCCGTCACAATGCTGCTCCATTTTACCTGAGCGGGAGCCACATCCCATTCCGATATTCTTCAAGGCTCCTCCGAATCCCGCCATCTCATGTCCTTTAAAATGCGTCAGGGATATAAATACATCTGCATCCATGATTGCCTGTCCAATCTTTGCCTCTTTCACATATTCGCCATTGATTGGCACTAATGCTTCATCGGTACCCTTCAGTCCATCTCCAATAATCACATGGCATCCTGTCTGATATGGTGAAAATCCATTGACATAAGCTGTTTCGAGATGGTCAATTGCATTCTTTCTACTTCCAACATATAACGTGTTACAGTCTGTTAAGAATGGCTTTCCACCCATTTCTTTTACATAATCTGCCACAACTCTGGCATAATTAGGACGTAAAAATGCCAGATTTCCATATTCACCAAAATGAATCTTAATCGCTGCATATTTATCCTGAAAATCAATATTCTCAAATCCTGCTGTTTTCATGAGACGATGCAGCTTCTGCAATAGATTCTCACTTCCTGTCGCTTTAAATGATGTAAAATATACCTGTGCTTTTTCCATTTTATTTCCTCCTTATTTTAACCTCATGCTACGAAAAATATTTCTAAACGATTAATGTATTATCCTAAAACAAGACTTTCCAACTGATTACAGATTTCATCCGCTCCCTCATAATCATTTTCTTTCAATGCCGCTCCTACCTTCATCTCCAGTTCTTTTCTCTTCTGTTCCTTCTCCAGATAATCCTTGTCAAAATGGTTTGCGTAAATCATCTTTCTAAACTTTCTTCCACTAATTTTTCGAACTGTTTTATCCTCTACCAGCAAAACATAATCCACACAGTTTGCAACTGTATAGAAATCATGAGAAACCATGAGCAATGCCCCGTTATATTCCTTAATTGCCTTTTCCAATGCGACCTGTGTATACGTATCCAGATGGCTTGTCGGCTCATCTAAAAGCAGTACATTTGCATTTCCACGAGCAATCATAGCAATCTGAAGAAGATTCCGTTCTCCTCCTGAAAGATTTTCCACCTTGCAGTCAATGATTTCTTCAGCAAAACAAAACTTTGCCAGATAATCAATAATGTCTTGATTCTTTTCGAATCCCAACTCATAAAACACATCCGCAACTGTTGTTTTCCCTTCGAACATTTCTGTCTGAATCTGGGAAAGATAAGATAAATTTGCCTGACTGCTGATATGGATTCTTTCATCTGCATGCTCATATATCTTTCTTAACAAGGTTGTCTTTCCCGTTCCATTCGGTCCAATCAGTGCCACCTTATCTGTTGCGCCTATAGAAAATGTAACATGCTCCAATAAGGTATCTTCAAAACCAATACCATAATCAGTGACAGAGATGACGTCATCTTTGTGGCCTTCCTGTACTTCCATCCCATTGATTTCTGTCTCTTCTGATATTTCCTCAATATCTTGAGCATTCCTCTTTACTTCCATCGCAATAACATCTGACGTAGAAAAATGAATCTCTGGCTTTCGAACATCCACAAAAGGTGCCTTAATTCTTCTAGCTTCCAGACGCTCTACAATGGACTTTCTGGCCTTCAGAGATCTCCCAATTGCTGCATTATTAAAATTCGTCGCATCCTTTGTCAGCTTCTCAACAAGCTTCTTGTTTCGTTCAATCTCTTCTGTGCCCTTTGCTGCTAGTTCAGAAAG
>JAQUVV010000067.1 GCA_028693195.1 Lachnospira sp. | reverse complement strand
CACCGAGGACAATGAAAAGGACGAATACACATTTATAAGCAATCGTTGCTTTCTCGCCAAAGAGATACTCGAACGCTTTAGAACCATAGTGACTCCAGCCAAGTACCGTAGAGAAGGCAAAGAGCAGAATGGCTACAGCAATGAACATAGGGCCTGCAGAACCAAATACGGTTGAGAAGGCGGCGCCCACCAGGGAGGATTGATTCAAAGAGGAATCAATCAAAGTTCCAGTGCTCAGATCGATTAGTCCTGAGGAGAGGATTGCAAATGCAGTTAAGGAACACATCACAATGGTATCAACAAAGACATCAAAAATTCCCCACATTCCCTGCTGGACAGGTTCATGAACGTTGGAGCTGGCATTGATCATGACCGAAGAGCCAAGCCCCGCTTCGTTGGAGAAGACACCGCGCTTCGTGCCCCAGGTTAATGCCTGCTTCATTCCAACACCTACAATTCCGCCAGTGGCGGACTTCAGACCAAATGCTCCTGCAAAGATGGATTCTAGCACAGTACCAAGCTGATCAATATGAATGATGCAGACAGCCAGAGTCATTAGCAGAAAGGTAATTGCCATAAAGGGAACCAGCTTTTCTGTGACAGAAGCAATTCGTCGCAGACCGCCGAGAATGATCATTCCGCCAATCAGCATCAGAACGATTCCAAGAGGAAGTTCAGGAATCCCAAAGGCTGACTTCATATTTCCGGCAATTGAATTAATCTGACTCATATTGCCAATACCGAAGGATGCAAGGATACAAAAAAATGAGAATAGTATGGACAGAAGGCGCCCTAGTTGTTTACACCCCTTCTTTGTGCCAAGTCCATCTCGTAGATAGTACATGGCACCACCAGACCATTCTCCCTGGGAATTCTTTCTGCGGTAGAAGATACCCAGTACATTTTCAGAAAAACTGGTCATCATGCCAAAGATGGCAACAATCCACATCCAGAAAATCGCACCAGGACCGCCGAGGATAATAGCGGTTGACACACCGACGATATTACCAGTTCCGATAGTAGCGGCAAGGGCTGTACACATGGTCTGGAACTGTGAAATTGCGCGGTCATCCTTTCTGGTATGGTTTGTGATGTGTTTATCGGTAAAGATACCGCCAATGGTGTTCTTCATCCAGTAACCGATGTGGGAAAGCTGAAAGAATTTTGTTAATAGTGTCATTAAGATTCCGGTGCCGACTAACAGAATCAGCATCGGGATGCCCCAGACAATATTGTTGACGGCGTTGTTTATATTGGTGATCGTTTCAAGCATAGATAAAATTCCTCCTATTGCATTAGTATGAGACTTTTCAGAACCATATTCGAGAAGTTATATGAAAATGTCTGAAAATGAAACCGTTTGCACAATATATTATCAAAGTGTATAATAAAAACATGTTATCATCATAGGAGGCATTTGCAAAATGACAAAAGCTACAACATTTGACAGAGAAGAGTTCAAGAAAAGTATTGTAAGTAATTGCAAGTTATTGTTCCGTAAGACGCTGGATGAGGCAAATGATCAGCAGATTTTTCAGGCTGTTGCGTATTCTGTGAAGGATATTATCATGGATCGCTGGATTGCAAGCCAGAAAGCATATGAGGATGAAGATCCTAAGATGGTAGTCTATATGTCTATGGAGTTCTTAATGGGACGTGCGTTAGGCAATAACATGATTAACCTGATGGCATATAAAGAAATGAAAGAAGTCCTGGAGGAACTGGGACTGGATATTAACGTGATAGAAGATCAGGAACCTGATGCAGCTTTAGGAAATGGTGGACTTGGACGTCTGGCAGCTTGTTTCTTAGATTCTCTTGCAACATTGGAGTATCCAGCTTATGGCTGTGGTATTCGATACAGATATGGAATGTTCAAGCAGGAAATCAAGGACGGATACCAGATTGAGGTTCCAGATAACTGGCTGAAGGATGGTAATCCATTTGAAATCAGACGTTCGGAGTATCAGTATGAGGTCAAGTTTGGCGGATATGTTCGTTCTTACCGTGATGAGGCGACTGGCAGAGATATGTTTGTCCAGGAAGATTACCGTTCAGTCATTGCCATTCCTTATGATGTTCCCGTTGTTGGTTATGGAAATAATACAATTAATACACTTCGTATCTGGGATGCGGAGGCAGTAGATACATTTAACTTAAGTTCCTTTGATAAGGGAGATTATCAGAAGGCAATCGAGGAAGAGAATCTTGCGAAGAATATTGTAGAGGTGCTCTATCCCAATGATAATCATTATGCAGGGAAAGAGCTTCGTTTAAAACAGCAGTATTTCTTTGTTTCAGCAAGTGTACAGCGTGCTGTAGACAGATATAAGCAGCTTCACAATGGAGATGTTAGAAAGCTCTATGAGAAGATTACATTCCAGATGAATGATACACATCCAACAGTAACAGTTGCAGAGCTGATGCGTATACTGATGGATGAGAACGGCTTGAATTGGGAAGATGCATGGGACGTGACTACAAAGTCGGTAGCATATACCAACCATACAATTATGTCAGAAGCCTTAGAGAAATGGCCAATTGAGCTGTTCTCTAGATTACTGCCTAGAATTTATCAGATTGTGGAAGAAATCAACAGGAGATTTGTGGAAGAAATCAAAGCAAAGTATCCTGGAGATCAGGAAAAGATTCGTAAGATGGCAATTATCTATGATGGACAGGTAAAGATGGCGCATCTTGCAATCTGTGCAGGTTATTCAGTGAATGGTGTTGCTCAGCTTCATACAGAAATTCTAAAGAAGCAGGAATTGAAGGATTTCTATGAGATGATGCCAGAGAAGTTTAACAATAAGACCAATGGTATTACTCAGAGAAGATTCCTTCTTCATGGAAATCAACTTCTAGCTTCCTGGATTACAGATAAGATTGGAGATGGCTGGATTACAGATTTGTCTCAGTTAAGTAGATTGTCTGTATATATAGATGATCCGAAGGCACAGCAGGAATTTATGCAGATTAAGCATAAGAACAAGATCCTTCTTGCAGAGTACATTAAAAAGAATAATGGAATCGAGGTTGATCCGAACTCTATCTTTGATGTACAGGTCAAGAGACTTCATGAATATAAGAGACAGCTACTGAACATCTTACATGTGATGTATCTGTACAATGAATTGAAGAAGAATCCAGATATGGATATGAAACCAAGAACATTTATCTTCGGTGCCAAGGCTGCAGCAGGTTATAGAATTGCCAAGCTGACCATTAAGCTGATTAATAACGTTGCAAATGTAATTAATAATGATGTTTCAATCAAGGGAAAGATTAAGGTTGTCTTTATTGAGAACTATAGAGTATCTAATGGAGAAATCATCTTCGCGGCAGCAGATGTCAGCGAACAGATTTCAACGGCATCAAAGGAAGCTTCAGGAACTGGTAATATGAAGTTCATGCTCAATGGTGCAATTACTCTTGGAACGATGGATGGTGCTAATGTTGAAATCGTTCAGGAGGTTGGCGAGGAGAACGCAGTGATCTTCGGTCTCAGTTCAGATGAAGTCATCAAGTATGAGAATGAGGGCGGATATGATCCAATGGAAATTTTCAACAATGATCAGGCAGTCCGTGAAGTTCTTATGGAACTGATCAATGGCAAGTATTCACCGGAAGATCCAGAATTATTCCGTGATATTTACAACTCACTGTTGAACAGTCATCCAGGTAGAAGAGCAGATACTTACTTCATCTTAAAGGACTTCCGTTCCTATGCGGAAGCACAGAAGAAGATTGATGACAAGTATAAAGATACAACAGGATGGGCAAAGACCGTTATGACCAACACGGCCAAAGCAGGAAAGTTTTCATCAGACAGAACCATTCAGGAATACGTGGATGAAATCTGGAAGCTGGATAAGGTACATGTCGTGTTATAGATTTACCATTTCCAATATTAAGAAATACCCCTATCAGTGAATAACCCTCCTTTAAAGTGGCAAACCTAACTATATAAAATTATGGTGCTTTAAAGGAGGTTATTATGAAAAGGAAAAATGATTCTGGCACAAAAAAGGAAAAAATCATTTCAACAATTATATCAGTTGGTATTATTATGGCACTTGTTTTCGGGGTTTATTCAGTCGCGACCAACGTAAAGAAGGGGAATGACGATAATAATATCGTGAATCTGAATGAAACAGAGGAGAATGTTGCAATCAAGATTGAGGATGCGAATCTAAATGATGATGAAGATGATGCAGAGGCGGCTGATAGCAATGCAATCGATAACACAGTGACACTTCCAGTGGAAGAAGAAACTACATTTGCAGAAGAAACAACCATATCGGCAGAGCAGGCAGCAGCAGCGGTCTTATCAGGATTTCCATTTACAGATGAGAGTGTAATGTCATGGCCAGCAACTGGTGATATTGCATTAAAGTATAGCATGGATACAACAATCTTCTTTAAGACGTTGAATCAGTATAAATGTAGTCCGGCAATGCTCATTGCAACAGAAACAGGAACGCAGGTCAAAGCGGCAGCACCTGGAATTGTGAAGTCAGTGGAAACAACAAAGGAAACAGGAATTACTGTGACGCTGAATATGGGGAATGGATTTGAGGCTGTTTATGGAATGCTGAATGAGGTGTCTCTGAATCAGGGAGATGTTGTAAACAAAGATGATATTCTTGGAACCGTCGGACTCCCTTCTGCATATTATAAAGAAGAGGGACCAGGTGTATATTTTGAGGTGTTAAAGGATGGCGTAGCAGTTGATCCGATGAGTTATCTTGCACAGGAAGAAGAATAAACAGTTAGTGAAATCTGTTGGACACAATGAATCAGATCATCACGAAAGAGACATAATAGATTGAGACATAAAGTGGAGTAAAATAAATGGAATGGAAAGATTAAGAAACAAGAGATAATAAGCGCCTGGAAATGATTTACTGAAAAATGCAGAAAGCAATGATTAGTGGATAGAGGAACTGCCAGGTGCTTGACATAGATGCGGTACATTCATTAGAGAGTGGACTGCAAGCGGCCATACGGCCGCTTACATATATGTAAAATAGGAATAATCCAATAATCCAAGATAAAAATTATATAAGTCAATTGTATATAAATAAAGCAGCCTGTCCAATAATTGAAAATTGGACAGGCTGCTTTTAAGATTATACACTATTAAATAAAACTGATTTATCTGAGCAAAACATCTGTATATGAAATCTGGCAATGATATTACTTAATTGCCATCGTTGCTACATACTGATACATCATAATATAGTGACACAGGCTTCCACCCATTACGAAGAGATGGAAGATTTCATGAGAACCGAAGTTCTTATGAAGGTTATTAAAGATTGGCAGTTTCAACGCATAGATGACACCGCCGATGGTGTAGATAATGCCGCCAACTAAAAGCCACAAGAATGCTGCAGTTGGAAGGCTGTGAATAATTTTCGTAAATGCAAAGATACATACCCATCCCATTCCAATATAAAGAACGGAGGAAATCCATTTCGGACAGGTTACCCAGCAAAGCTTGAATACAATACCAAGAATTGCGATTCCCCATACAATGCCGAACATAATCAGTCCAGTTTTTCCATGAAGAACCAGGAGGCAGATTGGCGTATAGGAGCCAGCAATCAAGACAAAAATCATGCAGTGATCGATTTTCTTTAAGGCTTTATTCACAGTTGGATTCACATCAAAGGTGTGGTAGGTTGTGCTTGCTGCATATAGCATAATCATGCTGACTATAAAAACGGTAATTGAAACAATATGCAGTGGATTATGAGTGGTTGCTGCTTTCATAATAATTGGAGCAGTTCCAAATACTGCAAAGACCATTCCAATAAAATGTGTGATGGAGCTTCCTGGATCTTTTATATGCATGCGGCGTCCAGGTGTATATCCGCTTTTCATCATCGCTGTGTTACTCATATTGATTCCTTCTTTCTATTCTATATTTCTTTGCAAATGTTCTGCATGAAAGGACTTCATGACAGGAACATGGTAGATATCTTTGGTATATCCGATTAATTTAAATCGATTCAAAACATGTGATAGGGTTATAAATATCATCACACGTAGTAATGAATACTACGTGTTAATATAATCATACTACATCAGTGTGGAACAAAATGCAAGGGGAAATATATAAAAATAATAAAAAAGAACAAAAGAATAAAAGAATAAAAACATCTCAAAAAAAGGAAACAGATTTCCCACATTTGTTGGAAATCCGTTTCCTTTTTCGTATATGAAATCGTAAGGAATTAGAGGGAAAGCTTATTTAATTCTTTCATGTAGAAGCTGTCATTCATAGTTGTATAAGTTTGATTACTGTAAAAGAAGTCCAAAGCAGCTTTACGACATGCTTCGATATGAATACGCATACTCTTTTCAGCTTCATCATACTTTCCATCAATCAGTAGATTAAGAATATCCAAATGTTCCTGCTTCGCATCATGAATCTTTGCTTGATTCTGCTTGCTGGAGATGACAATTCTTGTGTTCTCTTCAAAGACACGTCGCATCATATCAATAATATAACGGTTTCCACAATGTTCAATGATAAATAAATGCATGGCAGTATCCAGACGGAAGCTGTTCTGAAGATCTGTAATTGGTTCATGGAACTTCTGGCAAAAACTAATTAATCCTTCCATAGGAAGTCTGGAAGCAGCCAGCTTTAATGCGACAGGCTCAATCTCCATGCGGGTCTGAAAGACCTGTATTACATCATTTAATGTTATATCTGTAACATAGATTCCTTTTTTAGGAAGAACTTTAATGAAGCCTTCCATTTCTAATTTACTGATGGCTTCTCGGATTGGAGTACGGCTTAATTCCAGTTCTGCAGCAAGCTGAGCTTCGTTCAATATTGTTCCGGGTGGGTAGATACAGTCTACCAGACGTTCTTTTAATAATTGATAGGTCTGTTGTTTCAGTCCCTGTTTTGATTTTCCATTGTCGTTCATAGTAATCTAACTCTCCGTTTTCGCTGAATATATATTTATATTTCTGTTTATAAGGATATGTATAGAAAGTCCAGCGTCAAGAAAAGTAATGAAACATATCACAGAAATAAAATTAAAAATAACATACATCATTTGAAATATAACTGATGTATACAAGCTGTATATATAGTACATTATTTTTCGCGAAAATGCAAATCTACATAGATGAAATATTCCGTAACACGACAAAAAAGATGTTAAAAGAATAACATATCTGTAAAATAGCATAAAAATGTAAATGTATTCCAAATTCTATTGTGCATATTGCACAGTTGTGCTCGAAAATATTTATGGTTTTATGCTGATTGTTATTGATAAATAACTGTTGTATACTACAAGTACATCAGAGGTATGCAAAACGATTCAATAGATATGAAAACTATTTTTGAACGCGCGGAAAGTGGTTGGATATTATTGGAAGTTGTAGGAACCCTATGTGTGTATGGATGTGAAGGCTGATCGTGATATGAAAATCGAGAAGTATTTGACGAAGTCATCACATTTACAAAAAAGGAAAAATAGGAAAATATGAAAACAAGTTTCTTACAGGAGGAAAAACAAAATGGATATGATCGTTGTTCTTTTAGGACTCGTAATCTTACTTGTCCTGACACTGAAAAAAGTTCCAGTAATCTATGCTGCGGCAATCAGTGTTGTATTCATTGCAATCTTTAGTAAGTTGCCAGTCGTTGACACAATGACGAACACTTACATGACAGGATTTGCAAATTTCGTAAAATCATCATGGTTAATGCTTCTCTTAGGAGCAATTCTTTCAAAGGTTATGGATGTAACCGGTGCGGCAAGATCAATCGCAGCATTTATTATTGGAAAATTAGGCGTGAAGTTCGCAATTCCAGCAATCGTAATCGCTGGTGGACTTCTTACTTACGGTGGTGTATCAGCAATGGTTTCATGTTTTGCGTTATACCCAATTACTTTAGCAGTATTCAGACAGGCAAACTTACCAAGATACTTAATTCCAGCAACAATTGGCGCAGGTATCTTTACATGGGTAACCATGCTGCCAGGTAACCCACAGATTCAGAATATTATTCCATCAACATTCCTTCCAACCAATGCAATGGCAGCTCCTGTTGTTGGTATCGTGTGTGGTGTGTTTACATTAACACTGATCCTTGTGTATTTAATGTGGGAAGCAAACAAGGCAAAGAAGAAAAATATCGGGTTTGTCGTTGATGAAGAAACAGAAAAGGTTTTAGAGAAGACAGATGAGATGGAGAAGAATGGTAAGTTACCAAATATCATCCTCGCAATTCTTCCTATTGTATGTGTTGCAGTTGTGCTGAATGCATTTAAGCAGGATATCTCAGTTGCCTTGTTGTCAGGTATTGCCCTTTGCTGCATCCTGTTCTTCAAGAATATTACAGGTGTTCAGAAGATTTTAACAGATTCAGTCAGCAGTGCAGCAGTAACAGCAGTGAATGCATCTGCAATCGTTGCGATTGGCGCAGTTGTTAAGGCGGCTCCTGGATTTACTCAGATGGTGAATGGAATTCTTGATTTCTCAACATCTGGCGGAAATCCATTGATTATCTTCGGTATCGCAACAACACTTCTTTGTGGATTAAATGCATCTGGTATGGGTGGTCTTTCAACAACATTGTCAGTTCTTGCAGAGCCATTTATGAAGATGGGCGTTAATCCAGCAATCATGCATAGAATTGGTGTTATTGCATCAGTAGGTCTGGACAGTCTTCCACATAGTGGTGGTATTGTAGCAGTTCTTGCAATCTCAGGGGTTTCTTACAAAGAAGGTTACAAGTACATGTTTGTGGTAACAGTAGTAATCACATTACTTGCACTTGCATTAGCATTAGTTTTAGGAAATATTATGTACCCACTTGCAGTGTAAGAACCTGATAAATGTGGATAACGATTTGGAACAATCAAACAAATGTGGACAGATGATGTCGCATTTTCAAAGAAAGGAAAAGTTGCCAAAATGGCAGCAGGGTGAAGTGAATGAAACCAGAATATGTAAAGAAGCCAACAACTTCATTTATAGAATTAGTTCAGAAGGAGCAGGTGTTTGCTCCATGTGTATGGGATTGTCGTACTTCTAAGGCGGCAGAGTTATGCGGGTATGATGCATTGATGCTTTCAGGTGGACAGTTAGCAGAGAGTATTGTAGGTCTTCCTGATATCGGATTGATCACAGCAGATGATCTTGTACAATGTACAGAAAGAATCTGCAACTACTCATCCCTTCCATTAATTATTGATGCAGATGATGGATTTGGTGAAACACCATTGTGTACTTACCGCTTAGTAACACGTTTAATCAAGGCTGGTGCTAAGGGTGCTACAATCGATGATACAACAGGTATCAGAGGTTGGAACAGATGGGGCTTCGCAATGATGAATGGCTACAAAGATGGCGATATTAAGCATGAAGTGGTATCAAGAGAAAGCTGGTTGGCAAAGATTGCAGCAGCATTAGAGGCAGCAAAGGGAGAAGATTTCCTTGTAATTGCTCGTACAGAATGTAAGTTAGAGTACGGAATTGATGAAGCAATTGCTCGTTGTAAGGCAGCAGAAGCAATGGCTAAGGAAATGGGTGTTCCTGTAATGACGCTTATCATCGGTCTTAAGACAATCGAAGAGGCTGAAAAGGTTAGCAAGGAAGTAACCGGATGGAAGATGTGGCCAGACGTTATGAGTAAGAATGGAAAGCCAGATATCAACTTAGATGATGTCATTCCTTACGGATTTAACTTCGTGACAACACATATTTTCGAAAAGGCTTCGATGTTTGGTATGTATGTATATGGTAAGGAAACACTTGCTGCAAGAAATACTGTATTCCACGATACTCATGATATGGGTGGAATGACAGAAGAAGATGCTAAGAAGTGGGCTCCTGATATGGACTTAAATTACTATATTGGTATTGAAGGCGAATTCAACGCTATGGCTGAAAAGTATAACAAGATGTTCTAGTAAAGTAAGAATAAAGAAACAGGGCATCGGTGTTCAACAGATGACTGATGCCCAGCATGAAAACCAAGTCAGAATAGAATTAGTTCTGACTTAGAAAGAAGGAAACTATGATTCGTGAAAGAGATGAGAAAATATATGATAGAAAGCCAGCACCATTCAATGGTACAGGTGAAATTCTAGTGAGAAGTCTCTTGAATGGACCGGAAGAGATGTATCAGACAGGCAGAGTTTTTGGACATACGACCGTATATCCTGGCTCAGAGATCGGATATCACGTTCATCAGGATGAGTCCGAAACCTACTATATCTTAAGTGGAACAGGAACATATAACGATAACGGTACAATCAAGACAGTAAAAGCTGGAGATGTGACATTCTGTGGAGCAGGAGAAGGACACGGAATTGCCGCAGTGGGAAATGAACCAATTGAAATGATTGCGTTGATTCTTTATGATAAGAGATCATAAATGAAAATGGAGGTAATTTATTATGGCAAGCAAAAAAACATTAAGACAGATTTTAGAGGAAAGTGACAAGTGTTTCTTAGTACCATGTGTATTTGACTGTATGTCACAGAGAGCAGTGGAAATGTGTGGATTCCCAGTAAGTTTGTTGAGTGGTGGAGAAGCTACTTTGGAACCTATTATTCTAGTCCAACTTAATTGATATTTTATGCAGTTTCTTCAGCATCCGGGTCACGTAACATTGACCCGGTTTTTTGTGTCTTCATTTTCTCGCGCTGATAATGCATGATGAATTTGTCTAAGGATTTATCGAACTTAAGAATCTTACATCCATAAATAAATCGCTCACTATTTTCAACAACCTGCTTGCGAACAATTAAGCCTAATATATTAATCTGATAATGATCTACGTCACAGACAAGATGAACCGGCTGCATGCCGCCAACCTCTAATTCTTCTGTTGTTACAATGGAAAAACCAGAAACACTAACGTCCTTTAAAATTACTTCAATGGCACTTTTATTAAAGCCTTTCTGGAACATGGCAGATCGACCAAGATAGAGTCGAAATGCGCCACGCCGATTACTCACTTTTCCACTATCAGATTGGGCAATTCGATGATAATCAATTCCGTCAAAACTGATATGCTTGATTAATACATTTTTCCAGACAATAGGGAGCTGACGTTCATTAACGGCAGCAACAGTCAGATAGACTTGATCACTTAAGAGGCTGACAGGCTCCTCATTCTCAGAGAGAATTTCATCGACAACGAGGGTATTATCAATAGAAAAACGTGCAGTTGTCTTGAACTCTAATTTTTCTGAGCCAAGTTCCGCAGTTATTGTTAACGCTGTTCCTTCTTTTAATTCTGAAATATGCATGGAAACCTCCTTATTCTTCGTGCCTTAAGCAGTCAAGTCTATATAAGATGTATATATTTTTACTGTGTTTTTTAAAATAAAGTCATGAACTAATAGTATATAAGATTAAGTGAGAAAAATCTACAGATAAAATCTATAAAAATAATGGTTTATACAGATGCGTGGTTGATTTTATCCTTTATTTTTGCTGCACCTTGTATGCAAAACATTGTTGAAATATTGAACCTTTCAAAAAGGTATTTCGTATGTAATAATAGAAATATAGATGCTGTGATAAGTGTGGTAAGGTAACATGTGTATACAGGAGAGAATATTTCGTATGAGTGAGAAGAGAGCGCAGAATAATCAACAAGATGTAGATATGAAGAGAATCATTGAGAACAGTATGAAATCTAGTCAGATTATTGATGAGAATGGGGAGATGATAGATGCTGTTCAAGACAATAAAATAAATGACTATCAGATTGAGAGTGAGTCTAATAGAGCAATGACGCCGGAAGGAGAACTTCACCAGGAACAGAATCATGCAGATGATACACAGCATAGAAATAAATGGAAGATGATTTCGGGAATGATTGCTGTGTTTGTGCTGG
>JAQUVV010000319.1 GCA_028693195.1 Lachnospira sp. | reverse complement strand
GAAAACCAGAAACATTGGGTCTGAAGAAGATTATTAAGCATCATATTGATTTCCAGTATGAACTTGCAACCAGAAAGTATGAAACACTGTTAAAGAAGGAGCAGGATAACCGTGAGATTAAGGAAGGTTTAATCCGTGCCTGTGATATTATCGATTTAATCATTGAGATTCTTCGTGGCAGTAAGAATCTGAAGATGGCAAAGGAATGTCTGATTCATGGGGAGATTGAAGGAATCAATTTTAAATCAGAAGCATCTAAGAAGGATGCAGCAAAGCTTAATTTCACGGAGCGTCAGGCATCAGCTATCTTAGAAATGCGTCTTTATAAGTTGATTGGTCTGGAAATTCTTGCGTTACAGAAGGAATATGATGAGTGTCTTGCAAGAATCGCGAAGTACGAGAAGATTCTTGGAAGCCGCAGGGAAATGGCAAAGGTCATTAAGGCAGATTTATTGAATGTCAAGAAGGAATATGCACTTCCTAGAAGAACTGTCATTGAAGATGGTGAAGAAGCAGTCTTTGAAGAGAAGAAGATTGTAGAACAGGAAGTGATGTTTATCATGGATCGTTTCGGATATGCGAAGACCATTGATATGGCGGCTTATGAGAGAAATAAAGAAGCAGTGCATAATGAGAATAAGTATGTGTTCACCTGTATGAATACGGATAAAATCTGCATTTTCACAGATAATGGTAATCTGCATCAGATTAAGGTGATGAGTATTCCATTTACACGTTTCCGTGATAAAGGAACACCAATTGATAATCTTGGAAATTATGATAGTAGTGGCGAGAATATTATCTATCTTTGCGCATCAGAGAAGCTGCGTAATCAGAAGATGTTATTCGTGACACGTATGGGTATGATGAAGCTGGTAGATACAGCGGAATTTGAAGTAAGTAAACGTACGATAGCTGCAACAAAGCTGCAGGATGGTGATAGTCTGGTAGGAATCTATACGACAGATGCCAGAGTGGAAGTTTACTCAAAGTTCTCATTAGATGGAGACATTAAGGAAGAGGAAGTCATCGAAAGCAGCCAGAATATTGTGCTGCAGACAGAAGGTGGTGTATTCTTAAAATTCCCACTGACAGATGTGCCTCAGAAAAAGAAGAGCGCAGTTGGTGTCAGAGGAATCAAGCTTGTCAAGGATGACTTTGTTGATGATGTATTCCTGCTTTCAGAGGGAGACAGTTTTTCTATGGAATATAAGGGGAAAATGTTAGATTTCGGAAGAATGAAGATGGCACATCGTGATACGAAGGGAACAAAGGTTAGAGTGTAAATTAAGTTAGTTATAATCTGTGCACAGGAAAAGAAGTTGATATTGTGAATGGTATACCCATGCAATATCAACTTTTTTTCTTTACAATTGTTATCATATATGATAACATTAGTTCAAAAGGAAGTGAATTATATCGCTAATTTAGAATTTTACCAACGAGATAATGGGAAAATACCTGTTCAAGATTTTTTAATGTCACTAACACCGAAATTGAGAGCTAAAGCATTTAGTGATATTGAGCTTCTAAAAGAACATGGTGATTCATTAAGAGTGCCATATGTAAAAAGGTTAAAAGGGAAAAACAATAAAGGACTTTATGAATTAAGAATTAAATTTTCAAATGACATAGCAAGAATATTTTATTTTACATATTATAATGATAAGTATGTATTGCTTCATGGCTTTATAAAGAAGACTATGAAAACACCGACTAGAGAGATTAAAATTGCCCTAAAATATATGGAAGATTATAAAAGGAGGTCTGAATATGAATAAAGCAGGTGTTTCTTTTGATACAATAAAAAATGATTTAATGGTTGATATAGAATTTCAACAGGAATATGAGAAGTTAAGACCTAGATATGAAATAATTACTCAGATTATTGAGGCAAGAAAAGAGCAAAAAATGACGCAATCGGATCTTGCTAAAAAAGTAGGCACACAAAAATCGAATATATCAAGATTAGAGAGTGGAAATTATAATCCAAGTCTGGATTTTTTGATTAAAGTTGCGCAATGCTTAGGAAAAGATCTAACAGTAAAGATGCGTTAGCAAATAAAAAGTTCTATGTAGAAATTCACTACATAGAACTTTTTGATTATTTACTCATATATTCCTCATAGGTTGCAATAACCTTCTTCATAACATCAGGTCCTGGAGCACCGAGAGTAAGTCGTTTCTCAACACAGGTCTTAAGGCTGATTGCTTCATAGATATCATCTTCGAATACAGGACTGATTTCCTTGTATTCAGCAAGTGTCATATCATCTAATGCGATTCCTTTATCGAGACAGTGGAGTACTAGCTGTCCTACGATTCCATGAGCATCTCTGAAAGCAACACCTTTCTTTACAAGATAATCTGCAGCATCGGTTGCATTGGTGAAACCATGTTTTGCAGAATCTTCCATTCTCTTTTCATTGAATCGCATGGTATCAATCATCCCCTTAAAGAGGCTTAAGCAACCCTTTACAGTATCGAAAGCATCAAAGGATAATTCCTTATCTTCCTGCATGTCCTTGTTATATGCAAGCGGAAGACCCTTCATGATCGTAAGAAGCGCCATAAGGTCGCCGAAGACCCTGCCGGACTTACCTCTTGACAGTTCAGCTACATCAGGATT
>JAQUVV010000066.1:10961-11953 GCA_028693195.1 Lachnospira sp. | reverse complement strand
CAGGAGGTCTGGAAGAAGGTGCATATAATGTTCTTCTTCAAAAGGGAGATTACGCACCAGAGAAAAAGGATAACAAGGTAATGCAGTCAGTTTCATCTGTATATTGGATGATTGTTACAGCAATTTATCTGGCATGGAGTTTTATTACAAAAGATTGGGAATTTACATGGATTGTATGGCCAGTAGCAGGTGTGTTATTCGGAGCAATTGCTGCAATTATTAGTGTGACTAAGAAGGATTGAAGAAACTAGGTCATAAGTAGGTGTAGTTTATTAGAAATTATTGCACTAGAATATATTTGTTTGAAGAAATCGGACATCTCATGATAAGTGGGGTGTCCATGAATATATATATAAAGAGAAGGCGGAGAAGACATGCTGAATATCGTTATGGAAGATGATAACAAAATTATAGTTTATAAAAAGGCGGGGCAGCTTTCTCAGAGCGGAAAAAGTTTTGATTTGGACCTAGTCAGTGAGGTTATGACTTATCGGAGAAAAAAGGGAGAGCCACCCTATGCAGCAATTATAAATCGCTTGGATCGTCCAGTGGCAGGATTGGTATTAATAGCAAAGAACCAAAAGGAAGCAGCACGTCTTTCGGCATTGATGCAGAAAGAAACACTTTGTAAACAATACGATGCCATCCTTTGTGGAAAACTAGAACAGGATCAAGAGACTCTTGTGGATTATCTTCTAAAGGATGGAAAGGAAAATGTATCCGCGGTTGTCAGTCAGGATACGCAGGGAGCAAAGCGTGCGGAACTTCGGTATGAGGTGGTGAAGCGACTTAGTGATAAAGTGTGTTTAAAAGATGCAGAGACAATCACAAAAGAGACAAAAGTTGAAGGGGATTTGTGTGATACAGCGGAAAATTCTGGAGATTTGACTATGGTGCATATTCATCTAATTACTGGACGTCATCATCAGATTCGAGTACAATTCTCATCAAGAAATCTTCCATTGCTTGGCGATGTAAAGTATGGTGGTATA
>JAQUVV010000066.1:0-10951 GCA_028693195.1 Lachnospira sp. | reverse complement strand
GTGGTATACCTGGGACGGATACAGCGCAAAGATATGTGGGGCGTAATCAGATCGCACTATGTGCTAGCTCATTGACGGTGGATGGAAAGACATATACGGTAAAGCCAGAGTGGCTAAACATAATTGAATAATTCGGACATGAATAAGAAGCCCACCAGCAGGCGATACTTGAATTATTAGGCGAGCATGCAGAGGAGCTTTTGAATGAATAGGAATAGACACATTTTTAAGGAGTGGTCTTTAGAGAATAAATGTAAATACTTGGGGGGAACTGTGCTGATCATAGCGGTGGTGTATCTAAGCTTCAAGTATTTATTTGGAATAATCTGGCCATTTGTGATTGCATATTTAATAGCATTGGCAATTGAGAAACCTGTCAATCGAATGGCAAAGTGGTTCAAGGGAAAGAAGGCAGTCAGTTCAACAATTATCGTTGTTTTATTGACAACACTGCTAGTGGTAGGATTGGGATATCTGGCGTATCTTGGATTCATGGAGATCCGTGCATTTGTAACAAAATTTGATTATTATATGATTGGAATACGCCAGCAGGTGGCACGGATATGCCTAAATCTGGATTCTCTTTTGGGACTGGGGTGTGGTTGTACCATTCAATGGTTGGAGGGAATGACGAATAAAGCCGGTCAGATTATTAGTAATGCCGATGGTGGACAGTGGATGGGGATTGCAGAGAAGGTGGTATTTGGGTCTTTTCCGATATTGACGGGAGTGATTCTTGCAATTGGTGCACTGATTGTCTGCTTTATTTCTGTGGTCTATCTTTCTAATGTATTAGATCGCGTTCGAGAATGGCGTATGAAAAGTGTGTTTCGAGAGGAGGTCTGTGTGGTGACGGCTGCAATGAATCGTCTTCTCAATGTGTATTTCAAGATACAGCTAGAAATCATGGCAATCAATGCAGGAATCTGTATTGCAGGTCTCATGTTGATAGGAAATCCATATGCAGTAGTAATTGGAATCATCATAGGTCTAGTGGATGCTCTTCCATTTTTTGGAACGGGAACAGTCTTAATTCCATGGGCGTTTGTAGAGATTTTGATGAGGCAGTGGAAATCAGCGGCGGTCTTACTGACAGTTTATCTTCTGACATATTTTATACGAGAAATCATGGAATCCCAGTGTATGGGAAATCGATTGGGGGTATCTTCCTTTACGACGCTTATGGTAATCTTTGTTGGAATCATGGTTTATGGAATTCTGGGATTTATCTTGGGCCCCGTATCCTATGTAATCATAAAAGCGCTGGTGCAGTACTTGAAAACCATATTGGAACGTGATAAACTGAGTGACGTATAACTTGTGTATCGTTATGAATGACGTGAGGTTGCGCATGTATACAAAGTTTTATGAACATGGCTATGTTGTACCGCCGCTGGCAGGCGGAGCGCAGTAGCAGAGACTTGGACAATAAATCAGGAGAGCCGCAAATGGAATGCGGTCAGAAGGAGATTATAATGGCAGAAGACAAGAAGTTAGTAGAAGCGATTACATCCATGAGTGATGATTTCGCGCAGTGGTACACAGACGTGGTTAAGAAGGCCGAGTTAATGGGCTACTCAAGTGTGAAGGGTTGTATGATTTTTAAGCCGGCAGGCTATGCAATCTGGGAGAATATCCAGCACGAGCTTGATTGTAGATTTAAGGAAACAGGCGTTGAGAATGTTTACATGCCAATGTTTATTCCGGAAAGTCTGTTAGAGAGAGAGAAGGATCACGTAGAAGGATTCGCACCAGAGGTAGCATGGGTTACATTAGGCGGATTAAATCCACTTCAGGAAAAGTTATGTGTACGACCTACATCTGAAACTTTATTCTGTGATTTCTATAAAGATGAGATTCAGTCATACAGAGATTTACCAAAGGTTTATAACCAGTGGTGTTCTGTTGTACGTTGGGAGAAGGAGACAAGACCATTCCTTCGTTCTAGAGAGTTCTTATGGCAGGAAGGCCATACTGCACATGCAACAGCAGAAGAGGCAGAGGCAAGAACACAGCAGATGTTAAATCTCTATGCAGATTTCTGTGAAGAAGTATTGGCAATGCCAGTTATTCGCGGACGTAAGACAGATAAAGAGAAGTTTGCCGGAGCAGAAGCTACATATACAATTGAAGCTTTAATGCATGATGGTAAGGCTTTACAGTCAGGAACAAGCCATAACTTTGGTGATGGATTTGCCAAAGCATTTGGTATTCAGTTCACAGATAAGGATAATAAGTTAAAGTATGTTCACCAGACTTCATGGGGAATGACCACACGTTTGATCGGTGCCATTATCATGGTTCACGGTGATGATTCAGGTCTTGTACTTCCTCCAAGAATTGCACCAGTTCAGGTAGATATTGTTCCTATTATGCAGAAGAAGGAAGGCGTTCTTGAAAAGGCAGCAGAAGTTAAGGAAATGTTAGTGAAGGCTGGACTTCGTGTGAAGGTAGATGACAGCGACAAGAATCCAGGTTGGAAATTCTCTGAGCAGGAGATGCGTGGTATTCCAGTTCGTGTAGAAATGGGACCAAGAGATATCGAAGCAGGACAGGCAATTGTTGTTCGTCGTGATACAAGAGAAAAGGTGACAGTTGCAATTGATGAACTTGCAGCAAAGATTTCCGAAATTCTTGATACAATGCAGAAAGATATGTTAGAGAGAGCAAGAACTCATAGAGATGCACATACTTATGTTGCAACCAATTATGATGAGTTCAAGGAAACAGTTGCTACAAAGCCAGGATTTGTGAAGGCAATGTGGTGCGGTGACCAGGCTTGTGAAGATAAGATTAAAGAAGAAACAACCGCAACATCAAGATGTATGCCATTTGCACAGGAGCACCTGTCAGATGTATGCGTATGCTGCGGAAAGCCAGCTAAGTCCATGGTATATTGGGGCAAAGCATACTAGTGCATCGTCTCCTAAATAACTACCACATTAAGCTTGTCTATCTTTTCGATAACATTTATCAAAAAGATATCCGTCGCTTTCTGGGCAGTTATTTAGTTTACGCTGCACAAGCGCGTAAGCTACGAGCAGCACTAAAAAGGATGAAATTAAAACAGATGCATGTTTACATGCAAGCTGGTTTAATTTCATCCTTTTTAACGTGGCGACAGCCGCGTGTGGATTTAATTGTGAGGAGATTAAGCTTGTTTGTTAACCCGACTTCTCATCCTGCAGTTTATTGATAAACATTGCGATGCAGATACATGCAAATGCGAATACTGCCTGAATGATAAAACCAAGATAAATCGTATTCTTCATAGAGCTTGTTAGAACCTGATAGTTTCCTAGAAGATCATTGGAATTTTCAAACCAGTAGACAGGAAGAACCTGAACCACTTTTTTCACGCCGGCGCCCATCATACCCAGTGGTACAAAGGAACCACAGAGGAAGCTTAATCCTAAAGAAACAGTGGTTGCTACATTTGTAATGATGCTGGCTTCCTTGACCAAAGTTCCAGTGATAACTGCGATGCTAAGGCAGGTCAGAAGCAGGAAGAAGGAGTTCGCAATATAATAAATCAGATTCGGATCGGAAAGGATTGTGCCCTTGCATTCCAGTAATGTAATCACTAGACTGACTGCCCATAGACAGAGACTGATAATTCCTAGAGCCATAATCATTTCTAACGTACGTCTTGCGGATGAAACTGGTGCACAGGCAATACGTTCTTTTACATTTTCCTTACGGAAGATGACAAGAAGCATGCCGATGGCACAGCAGAGCGTTGCCAGAAACAGATATGGCATATAGCGGAATGCATAAGTATATCCAGGTATTTCCGAATTGCTGCCGTCCTGAATGGAGACATCTGGATGAATCTCCTGAAGAGCGATAGTTTTTGTAATTGCATCTGAAGTATTATAGCCACAGGACTTGAAGGTCTGAACCTGATTCAGAAAACTGTCAACCTGATAGCTGATTAGAGATTCTGTGTAGGAACCAGGCACTGAGGTGATGCCGATTTCTTCATTCCCGTTGAGACATTTGTTTTCAAAGTCGGCTGGAATATAGATGATGAAAGAAGTCTTTCGATAATAGAGTGCATCTCGTAATACATCCTTATCATCGTCAAATGTTACTAATTCGTTATTTTTTCCAAGATAATCCGTAAGTCCTTTTGCCAGTTCATTTCCATCCTGGTCGATGACAGTGATCTTAACACTTGATTTTAAGAAAGACTTACTGTCGGTTTTCGGTGTAGAAGATTGTATCATAAATGTAATGCCTACAAAAATTCCAAAGTAAAGAAGGACGAGTCCCATTTTACGTTTCATAATGAGCAAATATCCGTTAAAGACTTTCATAGCGTTCCCTCCTTACTGCGAAAAAGCTGCATACGACCATGACAATGCTGAAACCGGCAAGAATCAATAGATTCTGATGGAGTCGATTGATATCATCATAGACTGTTAAATAGTAGAATGAGTCTGCAATCAATGTAGCTGGATTGACCTTAGCAATCCATGGAACTACACTTTCCATAGAGACTTTAATCTGGTCTGTGAATACTCCGGCAAAGGCACTGCAGACCATGGATACGGTAAGCATAATACCAATTTTCCCGCCTTCACTCATTCGTCCGATACTTCCTACTAGGATGCCCAGGCATACACCAATCAGGGAACCCAGCAGGCAGATTAGCAGG
The DNA here is from genome assembly GCA_028693195.1 of Lachnospira sp. Taxonomy (GTDB): domain Bacteria; phylum Bacillota; class Clostridia; order Lachnospirales; family Lachnospiraceae; genus Lachnospira. The sequence continues at coordinate 6,291 of JAQUVV010000066.1, read as the reverse complement.
ATATATCCGAAATGCGTACCGAAGTTCATCTGTAAAACAAATCTTAGATACAGAAGCAAAACACAGATATTTATGAAATGAATGGCTTCAACGACAAGCATATCGCTGATAATAACCAATAATTTCGGCTTTGCACCCATACTTTTTCTTGCGCCCACTGGAGATTGGTTGGCCTGAGTTGTCAGTGGATTATTAATTCCAAGGAAACAGCCATACAGGCATGCCATAGCAATCAAGGCAAAGAAAAAGTTTTTGTCATTATCTAATGTAGTGGCGCCCAGTGAAACCTGCTTTGTGTGGCTTTTAAAACTTTCATTCATGGAAGAAAGTAATGCTGGCAGGCGTTCAGGATGTTCTGTTGCAATGTCTGTAATCATGGAACTCTGTTGCAGATAAGAAGAAAGCAGGCTTTCCAGAATACTAGAGTTGATACTGCTTTTTCCTACGGTGAGCGTTAGTTCTTCAGAAATCCAATAAATTCCGTCAACATCCTCATCTGCAAGAGCTTTTCTCGCATCCTCTTCAGACAGATGGGAGACCTTTAACGTATCATTATCCAACTGGTCTAAAAATGATTGAAAGTAATCATTGTTTTCGGATTCCGTTGTTTCCACAACGGCAACGGGAATTGCTTCCATGGTATCGGTATTAATGCTTCCAAATGCAATGTAGAAAAAGGTACCAAGAATCAACGGAAAGCAGAGTGACCAGAACATGGAGGTTTTATTTCGTATCAGTTGTAGAAATCGATATTTCATTAGATGTAACATATACATTTCCTCCTTTTTAATCTCTAAGCTGTGTTCCGGTAATTTCCAAAAATACATCATTTAATGTAGGAAGTTCGGAATAAACTCTTCCAAATGTAATTCCTTCGGCTTTCAGATAGGATAAAATCTCAATGAGATTGTGGCTGCCGGAGGTGCATTTGATTTTTAATAGTTGTTCTTCGTAGCTTAAATCGTAAATGTGTTCCAGATGACGAAGCTTAGATAACTGCTCCATATTTAGAGATACAGCATCAATGGTAATGGTCTCACCAGTTTTAATCATATTCTTCAGTTCTTCGGTGGTACCGATTGCACGACAGCTTCCGTGGTCAATAATCGCAATTCGCGTACAGATTTGTTCAACCTCTTCCATATAGTGAGAGGTGTAGATGATGGTTGCACCCTGACGATTTAACTCCTGGATACCAGTCAGGATTTTGTTACGACTCTGAGGATCGACGGCAACGGTTGGCTCATCTAGAATAATCAGTTCAGGCTTGTGAGCAATTCCACAGGCAATGTTCAGACGTCTTAAGAGACCACCTGATAATTTCTTTGGAATGGGACTGTTTGCGTCAATAAAGACAACACCCCCATCAAGGTTAGAGTTTCTTAATGTCGGACGACGGAATAAAAAAGGACGTTTTTGTGTAATGTGACAACACTACTTTAAAAAGCACCTTTTGACATCTGAATCCTACTATAAGATATTTAGAGAGGAGCATCATGAAAGATTTAGTTGGAAAAATAATTGTTCTTTTATATTGTGTGTTTTCTCTGATGTTTGTGTCATTAGATGGCATATGGGTCGTGGGATTGTTCTGTATTGTGGCGGCTGGATGTCTGGTATATGTTTATCATGATAAGAGAGTGGCGTGCGATTTGATTTTAGGAATATACCTGATCCTTGTATGGATTTTTCCACATATGTGTTTCTTCCTGCCGGCGGTTGGATATGATGCGGTTCGTGGGAAACGGTGGCATATGGGAGCTGCGGCAGCAGCGGTTGCTGTTGTACGAATTCTACCACAGAGTAAAATCCAGTTACTATACATTCTGTTTGGTGGTGCAATTGCGGTAATGATTGCCTGGCAGACCAGCAAAGTCCTTGATTTGGAAGAACAGTTAAAGAAGATTCGTGATGACAGCACGGAGAAAAACATTTTGCTGGAAGAGAAGAATCGTTCGTTAATAGAGAAGCAGAATCAGGATATCTATACGGCAACCTTAAAGGAAAGAAACAGGATTGCAAGAGAAATCCATGATCATGTGGGACATATGCTTTCACGATCTATTCTGTTGGTCGCTGCAATGAAGGCAATTAATTCACAAGAGAATATGGATACGACGTTGAATCAGTTAGAGGATACCCTTCATCAGGCAATGAATAATGTGAGGGCAAGTGTGCATGATCTTCATGATGAATCGGTGGATTTGCGTGCATCCATCGAGGAGATTATTGGTGGGTTTACGAAGTGCAGATGCGAGCTGGATTATGATTGCGGACGAGACATTCCTAATGAAGTCAAGTTTAGTTGCATCGCCATTGTGAAGGAAGCACTTGCAAATGTGATGAAACACAGCGACGCGACCCATGTATATATACGGTTACGGGAACATCCAGGATTATATCAGTTTGTGATTGATGATAATGGAACGACAGCGCGGCAGGGAAGGTATGAAAGTATTGGTGAGAGCGTACAGGATGGCATGGGATTGTCCAATATGAGAGAACGAGTGCATGCCCTTGGAGGAAATATACAGATTGAGATGAAAAAGGGATTCCATATATTTGTGACAATACCGAAGGGGAAAGAGTGAAAAATCTTAATGGAGGCTAAATATGATTCGAATTATCATAGTGGATGATGACTGTCTGGTGGCAGCAGCATTAAAGACAATTTTGGAAGCCAGCAGTGAGATAGAAGTGCTGGCGCTGGGGGAAGATGGAAATGATGCGGTGAGATTATATGGCGAGCTTCAGCCGGATATTCTTTTAATGGATATTCAGATGAAGCAAATGAGTGGACTGGAGGCAGCAGAAACAATATTGGGTGACAATCCAGATGCAAAGATATTACTGCTCACTACATTTTCAGATGATGAGTATATCGTTCAATCGTTGAAAATCGGAACTAAGGGATACCTGTTGAAGCAGGATTATAAGAGCTTGCTTCCTGCAATCTTAGCGGTCAATTCCGGACAGAGCGTGTATGGAACAGAAATTATATCCAAGCTACCAGACTTGTTGCAGAAAGGGAAAGCTTTCGATTATGCAGATTATGATATAACGGATCGAGAGTTAGAAGTCATTGAACAGGTGGCAGAGGGATTGAGTAATAAAGAGATATCAGAAAAGTTGTTCCTAAGTGAAGGTACTGTGCGCAATTATCTAAGTCAGATTCTAGATAAATTGCAGTTGCGTGACCGGACACAGCTGGCAATTTTTTACTACCAGCACAAATAAAAATAATAATCGGAATGATGATTTTAATCATTCATTCCGTTGGTTTGTCTACGCTGATTGAAAGTAACGAACTCATTCACAAAATAACTAATTCTGAAATGGGTTCGGATTCGCGCCGTTGTGCTATGATATATGTTAGAACATGCCATGTAAAGTAATTAATGACGGGAATGTCCGAATTCTTCAATCACGTCTTTATACCACCAGAAGGAATCCTTAGGAATTCTCTTTTGGCTCTGGTAGTCTACATAAACAAGGCCGAAGCGTTCATCGTAACCACTGTGCCATTCGAAGTTATCGGTAAAGGACCAGTGCATGTATCCGGCAATGACAGCGCCAGCTTCAATCGCCTTGCCTAATTCGCTTAGGTAACGAGTCAAGAAATCAATACGATTTGGATCGTGTACCTTACCATCCAGAAAGAGCGAATCATTACAAGAGAGACCATTTTCACAGATGAAGATTGGAAGATGGTAGCGGTCATAGATGAAACGCATACCGTAATTCATCATTTCTGGAGTGATTGGCCACTTCAGTGCGGTACGAGGAAAACCGGGACCACGTTCAACGAACTCTGGAATAATGTATGACATCTGGTTGGCAGAGCCGTCGTTACTGGAGAATGGTGCGGATGAATCAATTCTACGTGCACGCACCTCATGTCCGTTATAAGCATTGATTCCAATGAAGTCAATTGGTGGGCACAGCTCATCACAGTCGTTCCAGTTTTCTAATCCGATTGACCGTAAGTCAGCAGACTTTCCTAGAACAACAGCATCACAGAAGATTTGGTGGCAGAACATCCAGTTGTCTTCTGTAGTTGTAAATGTTGCGATTCTTGCAGCTTCCATATCATCATTAGAACTGGATTTTGTGGTACTTGGATAACACAGATTGCCAGTTGATGCAAATCCAATCTTAATATCCTTCTTGGCGACTGCGCGCATTGCTTTGACAGCTTTGCTATGTGCATGTGCCAGCTGATGAATAATCTCAACGGTGCGTTCCTTATCTAAATGTTTTCCAGGTGCGTGTACACCTATATGATATCCAAGGTTGGATATAATCTGTGGTTCATTAATGGTGCAATAATAAGTAACCCGATCAGAAAAATGTTCACTGACCCATGCTGCGTATGCAGAAAAGTAATCAATTGTCTGAGGGTTGAACCAACCACCCTGGTCTTCCAGAATCTGTGGAAGATCCCAGTGAAACAGGGTGATGATTGGTTCGATATCAAAACGACGACAATCATCTACGATGGAGTTGTAGAATTTCACACCGTGGGGGTTAATGTGGTCAGGTCTGCCGTCAGGAAAAAGGCGTGGCCAAGAGATGGAAAAACGATAAGAATCAATACCAAGCTGGTGCATGAGTTCAATATCTTCCTTGTAACGGTGATACTGATCGCAGGCCGTATTTCCAGTTTCGTTGTTATTAATGTTTCCAGGTATGTTAGAAAAAGTATCCCAAATAGAAGCCCCTTTTCCGTCTTCATTGTAAGCTCCCTCCACTTGATAAGCGCTGGAAGCTGTACCCCATTTGAAGTTGGCAGGAAAATTCTTCAGCCAAGGAAATTTCAAATTCTCATGTTCGTTCATAATCCACCTCTCAATTCTTGCAAGTTTACATCTGTGCTACAACCTTGAAATTCTTCACCTCTGCATCAAATGGAATCAGATTTCCGTCTACGGTCTGACCATTGACAGTCATGGATTTCAGTCCCTTCTGTGCTTTGTTAGGATTTAAGATTGTTATGTCATAATCGGCGCCACGGAAGCGTCGTGTAATGTGAAGCTCTGTTAATTCATCAGGAATACATGGATCAATGCACAATCCGTCAAATTCTGGACGAATGCCTAAAATAAACTGAGATACATTAGTAAATGTCCATGCAGCAGTACCTGTCAGCCAGCTGTTCTTGGCCTCACCGAAGCGGGAAGCGTCTTTGCCGGCGATCATCTGAGAATAAACATATGGTTCAGTTCGATGAATCTCGCTGATGTCCTGCAGGTAGGCAGGGCAAGTCTTTTTGTAAATATCAAATGCGCGGTTCCCGTGTCCAACAACAGTCTCTGCAATAGAAACCCATGGGTTATTGTGACAGAAGATACCAGCATTCTCCTTATATCCCTTTGGATAGGATGTAATCTCACCAAGTTCTAAGTGATAAGTTGAGTAAGCTGGCTGTAATAATACAATTCCGTACTTGCTGTCTAAGTATTTCTCGACAGAAGCAAGTGCTTTCTCAGCCATGCTTAATTCAGTGGAAACATGATTGATTTCATTAGTGTCAGCGGAAGCATCAGTAGCTGCTGCTGTGTTGTCAACGCCGATTCCAGCCATTACACAGAAGCCCTGAGGTTCAATATAAATTTTTCCTTCTTCACATTCGTTAGAACCAACTTTGTTGCCATAAGAATCGTATGCACGCAGGAACCAGTCTCCATCCCAGCCGCTCTTTTCAACAGCGGCAATCATAGCATCTACATGGGCAGAGGCTTCGGCAGCTTCATCCATGAGTCCCATGTGACGGCAGATTTCAGCATAATCCTTACCATACTTTACATACATGCCAGCAATAAATACAGATTCTGCAACAGGCCCCTCGGAAGGTCCAGTTGTCTGGAAGCTTTCACCAGGCTCCGTTGAAAAGCAGTTCAGATTCAGACAGTCATTCCAATCGGCACGTCCAATCAATGGAAGCTTATGCGGTCCCAGGTTCGTCGTTGTAAATGCAAATGAACGGCGAAGGTGTTCCATAAGAGAAGCACGGTTGTCTGGGTTACAGTCAAATGGAACAGATTCATTCAGAATCGCATAATCGTTTGTCTCTTTGATATATGCAGCAGTTCCAGCAATGAGCCATAGTGGATCGTCGTTGAATCCACTTCCAATATCAGAATTACCCTGCTTAGTTAACGGCTGATACTGATGATAGGCACTTCCATTCTCCAACTGAGTGGAAGCAATATCCAGGATTCTCTGTCTTGCAGAATCAGGTATCATATGGACGAAGCCTAGAAGGTCTTGGCAGGAATCACGGAATCCCAT
>JAQUVV010000318.1 GCA_028693195.1 Lachnospira sp. | reverse complement strand
TTTGAGAAAGAAATCCTTGCCAATAGGGACCTTGCCATGTTAAATGCAATGCCGAATGTGATGCTGTCTCCACATATGGCATTCTATACAGACCAGGCAGTATCAGATATGGTTTTAAATGCAGTGAAGGGATTATTGTTATTAGAAACAGACCAAGAGAATCCATTTGAAGTGAAATATGAATGATAAGGGGGGAACATGAACCATGGAAGAAGTTGAAAAATTAGAGTGTTGCAGTGATGCAAATAAATTGCTCTACAAGCTCAGAAAATCTGAGGAACGTGCTGAAATTGAGGGATGGATTGACAGTGATGAACTTGAGAAGGAATTGGGGAGAGTAGAATAGTTTATGTTAGATATGAGTAGGGAAACGGATTCCTAGTTTATAGTTTCTTTATAAATTGGTTATAATATCATTATTTACAAAATACTTAACAAGTGTTATTATTGCACGAAGCAAATAATTAACACTGTTAAGTATTTTTTATTTACCAGAGAGAAACTCTGGAAGTGAAGTCTATATAGGAAAGGAGCATAAAAGTGAATGAGAATGCAAGGGCGTTGTTTAAGACATTTGAACAGTTCAAGAAGCTGAATATATGTGCACTGATGCCAGAATTAAGTGCATCAGAGAATATGACATTACATGCCATAGATCATGTGAATAAAGAATGTGCGAAAAGGAATGAGAAGGCAAAGGTGTCTATGCTTGCAGGAGATATTCATTCCAATCCGACACAGGTTTCAAGGACATTGAAGATGTTGGAAGAGAAAGGTCTTATTGAAAGGACAGTCAGTAAGCAGGATAGACGTATTACCTATGTAGAACTGACGGAGTCAGGGAAGGCTTATCATGAAAAGACATCTAAGGTTATGAATGAATTTACAGATGCAGTTTTTAATCAGCTGGATGAGAATGATTTGGTAAGATTGACAGACTTTCTGAATAATATGTATGAGGTTGCTTCTAAAGAAATCGAGAACCGCAGAATTGAGAAATAGCAAGATACGAAACATTTGAATAGAAAATTGAAAGTGAAAAAGAAAGGACAACAAAGAATGAGCAGAATGTTAAAGAGTTTAGCTCCATACTGGAAATCAGTTGTGATTATCTTTGTACTGTTAGTTGGCCAGGCAATTGGTGATTTGGCATTACCACAGTACACATCTAATATTATTGATCATGGCATCCAGAATGGTGGTGTGGAGCATATTCTTCCAGAAAAGATTACAAGTGAGGAATATGAAACAGCAAAGTTATTTATGACAGATGATGAGTTAAATGTATGGGAGAGCTGTTACACAGAGAATGGCGACCTTTATGAATTAACAGAGAAGAATAGCAAGAAGTTGGATGAATATGATGAAACAATGGTAATGCCACTGATTATCAACAATATGATGTCATCGATGACTGAGACAGAATTCAAGTCTATGCTTGCTGAGCAGAACGGAATGGATGCGTCTGTATATGACAATGTTTCAATCGACATGATTGGGCAGCAGATGGGTATCACATTAACAACATTTACACAGACAAAGGATGATGAAGATGGAAATCCCGTTGAAGTGACTTGCGTCGATATCCGCCCGATGCTTCAGACAATGTATGAAGCAGGAATGATGGATAAAGAGGCACTTCTTTCTTCAAGAGACCAGATGCAGACTACAATGGATACCATGGGTTCATCACTGGTTAATTCAATGGCCATTGCATATGCAAAGAATATGGATGCGAAGGCTGGAATGGATATGGATCAGTTACAGTCCTCATATCTATGGTCATCAGGTCTTAAGATGGTTGGAGTAGCATTCTTAATCGCAGCAATTGCAGTATTGATAGGTTTAATTGCTTCAAGAATCGGTGCCGGTATCGGTCGTGATTTAAGAGGAAGCGTTTATAAAAAAGTAATTGGCTTCTCCAATGCAGAGATGGATAAATTCTCAACAGCATCATTGATTACAAGATCAACCAATGATGTGCAGCAGATTCAGATGGTTACAGTTCTGATGCTTCGTATGGTTCTTTACGCGCCAATCCTTGGTATCGGTGGAATTATCAAAGTTTATAATACAGGAGCAGGAATGGGATGGGTTATCGGTCTTGCAGTTGTGGTTATTATGGGCTTTGTTGGAATGTTGATGGTAGTTGCTATGCCGAAGTTTAAGGCAATGCAGAAATTAGTCGATGCAGTAAACTTAGTTTCAAGAGAGATTCTTACTGGACTTTCTGTTATTCGTGCATTTGGACGTGAGCAGAAGGAAGAAGAACGTTTTGATAAAGCAAATAGAGAATTAACAAAAACCAATTTATTCACCAATAGAACAATGACGTTCATGATGCCAATCATGACAGTCATTATGAATGGTGTTTCCGTACTGATCATCTGGGTAGCAGCAAATAGAATTGATGAGGGTGTGATGCAGGTAGGTTCCATGACAGCATTTATCACATATGCAATGCAGATTATCATGTCATTCTTAATGCTTACCATGATGTCAATCATGCTTCCAAGAGCGATGGTAGCAGCAAACAGAATTGAGGAAGTATTAAAGACTGATTCATCAATCGCAGATCCTAAGCAGCCTAAAACACTAGAAGTGCATAAGGGCGTTGTTGCATTCAACCATGTG
>JAQUVV010000317.1 GCA_028693195.1 Lachnospira sp. | reverse complement strand
TAGTGTTGGTGAGTATGCTCGAATCTGTTCTTCATTTGTCAAGTTCGTTGAAACAGTATTTTTCTTGCTCTCGCTTCTCATATACGCTGGAATCTGGAACTCTGCTTCATCTTCACCAATTCCATTCAATCTTTTTCTCATGGAATAATTTTCTGAATACACCTTCTCAATTACTCTATCCACAACACCCTGCTCTTCCGGTGTCATATCTCTTTTTAAACAAGAGGACAACAACGACAGAATAAAATCTGCTTTATCTGAAATAATCTCCCTCAGTCTTGCATAGTCAATGCCGTCAAAATTTACGTCCATAGGGTTTATATAAAACTCCTTGGTACTGTCAAAGGAAATTACGGTTCCATCCGTTACGGCTGCTAGACCTTTATACTCTGACTGAGGATCAATAATAATAATTTGATCAGATAAAAATGTGATAAACATACTTAGAATCTCAGTCTTTGCGAAGGCACTTTTTCCAGAACCAGATTGTCCTAAAATCATACCGTTGTGGTTCTTAAGTGCTTTCTTATTAGCAAATATCACATTCTGTGAAAGCTGATTGATTCCATAATAAATACCATTTTCATCACTAAGCTCCTGCGTCTTAAATGGCATCAGCATGGCAAGACAGGAACTACTGATATTTGCTACTCGTTTAAATTCCTGAATCCCAATTGGCAGAACTGAATTAAGTCCTTCCCTCTGCTTTCCAAAACAACTCTTTAGCTTTAACGACTTTAAGGATGCTGCATTAAGAAGCTTTTCCTCAATCTGGCTTAATTCTTCTTCATCTCTAGCTAGAACTAGAATCATCACTGTGGTATTAAAATAGTGGTCATCATCGGTATCTAACTGCTTTGAAAATGTGTCAAGCTTGTCCTTCTCATTCAACAATTTAGAAGATGCATCTGCTAAGTAATCGTTATTATTACGGTTTCTTTGTTTCTCATTTTCAATCTTCATACCAACTGCCATATATTTTCTTGCAATCTCTTGCTTAAATGCTGAAATATCAAGCAGTTCATTATTCACAGATATATAACTTGTGCAGTTGATCTTCGTAAGTGTTGCAATAATATCGCTCTCTAGACTCTTTGGGTATTCATGGATGTAATACACCTTTCCTACCTGACCATTCATGGTAAACTTCTCATTTTCAAAACAGATACTCGCTGGAGATATAATATTCATCCAGTCATGTCTTGCTTTCACTTCATCTTCCATTGAAAACTTATACTTGCTGTCAATTCCAGCATGTGTAAGATTGTATAACTGCTGCATTCGTTCATTGATTCCAACAGTCCTCATAACAGATCCTTGAATTCCATTGACGCCAATTCCCACAAAAGCACTTCTGATTGCACTTTCCATTGAGCTAAAGTTTCCTCTTGCATCTGCCATATTCTCTGCCTGGATTGTGAGCGTCACGTATATCGTCTGAAACAATCCCTGCTTTGCATCTTTGATTTTGTCAGAAACAACTTTATTGAAAGATCGAATAACTGAATCATATTTATCATTGTGATACCGATATAAAATTTTCTCATGAAACTGTCTTTCATCCACATATTCATTTGCTACAGCATAAGAAAACCGACACGGTATTGTCTTTAATACTTTTGAAAAATTGATAATAATGCTCTTTTGTTCTTCATCCGTTACTCCTGCAAAGTTGATATCACTTAATGCATAAAGCTTTGAGAACTTCTTTCCTGGAAGTTCAAAGATTCCACTCTCATCTATACTCTCCATAGAAAACACATCCTGAACGGAATACATTTCCTTTACTCTTGGACTATCACAAACCTTTGTCTGCTCATACTTCGATTTTGGCATCTGCATCTTCTTCACCTCCCATCATTGCCTCTGCAATTTCTAACCCTACATTTCTCATAATCTTATAATCTAGCAATCCCATACTTAAAACGCTCTCTGCTACTTTTCTTTGCATATGAAAGCTTGGTGTGATTACCATTCCATGCCCTGAGAATACAGACAGAATGGTTTCCTCTAATATCTTTCTTGCATCATCAGAATCACAAATAATTACTGCCGAGATGGATAGATTGATAAAAGATTCTTCTGTATTTACAGGTAAACGCTTGTTATACCGCTTTTCAATAGCTCTCTTGTAATCACTGTGCTCCTCCTCTGTTAATGAATTAAGATCTATACTCAAATACATTGGACACATCAGTTCCATTAACTGGTTAAGTAGCCCCTCGACCTTGTTTGTTGGAAATGCTAATACATGAAAACTCTCTCCATAGCAATCCTTCACGGTAAAACTTTTTGTTTCTTCTTTTACTTCCTGGAATACTTCTCTTTTCCAATCCTTATTACCACGCACATAAGAAGCGTATGAAAACCGGATATCCTTTAAAAAATTAACTGCAATCTGATTCATTGCTTCATCAATATCCAGTGGATGAAGAATTACCGCTTTTGATAAAACCGCTTCATCCTCTATCATCTTCTGCCTTACATCCTCATACATTTCTCCGGTTTCCATGAGACTTAAGTGGCAGGATTCCCTGCCACAATCTCCATCCATGTGCAGTGTAATACGAACTCGTCCAGTTAGATTTTGTACAACTGAAACCAGCTTGTTTATTTCTCCCTCCATTTTAAAAATCTTCA
>JAQUVV010000065.1 GCA_028693195.1 Lachnospira sp. | reverse complement strand
AAGAAGAGTCTTGCTGGAGTGACCTTTGAAGTATATGCAAAAGAAGATGGGGTAAGTGCCGATGGACTTGGAACAATCAGCTACAAGAAGGGTGAATTAGTGGATACCATTATTACCAATGAAAAGGGATATGCAACTTTAGAGAATCTTCCACTTGGTAAATACTATGTGGTGGAAACCAAGACAATTGAAGGATTTGTATTAGATTCCACACCAAAGGATGCAGACCTTTCTTATGTGGATCAGAATACAGCAGTCGTATATGCTGGAATGTCTGTTACCAATGAAAGACAAAAGGTACAGATTACTGTTATTAAGAAAGATGCAGAAACAAAGGAAGTATTAAATGGAGCAACCTTTGGATTGTTTGCAAAAGCTGACATTGTGAATGCAGATGGGGAAGTAATTGTAAAGGCTGACACCGAGATTGAAAGAGCAGTTACGGGAAAAGATGGTAAGGTGACATTTGTATCAGACCTTCCACTTGGACAGTATTATGTGAAAGAAGTAGAAGCACCAAAGGGATATGTGAAAACAGACATTACCTATGATGTGGATGCCTCTTATCAGGGAGACGCTATTAAGGTGTTAGAATTTGAAGCTGAATTTACGAATGCACCAACAAAGGTATCCTTCACTAAGACAGATATTACAGGCGAGCATGAATTAGAAGGTGCAGTACTTTCAGTAATTGATGCAGAAGGAAAAGTAGTAGAGAAATGGACTTCTGGAAAGGAAGCACATCTTATCGAAAGACTTCCAGTTGGTAAGTATATCTTAAGAGAAGAAACTGCTCCCTTTGGTTATGTAATTGCCAAAGATGTTGAGTTCACAGTAACAGAAACAGCAGATATTCAGAAAGTATCTATGAAAGATGAAGCGACTGTTGGAAAGATTATCATTGATAAAACGGATGCGGACACTGGCAAGGCATTAGCTGGTGCTAAGTTCGAGATTCTTGATAAGGATGGTAAAGTGATTGAAACTTTAATCACGGACAAAGACGGTCATGCAGAATCAAAAGAACTTGCCATTGGCACATTTAAAGATGGCAAGTATGAAGCAGCAATCACTTATTATGTGGTTGAAGTTGAGGCTCCAAAGGGTTATCTCCTTGATGAAACAGTAAAGGAAGTAACTTTTGAGTATAGAGATGGCAAGGCTGCGGTAATCGAATACAAGCTTGCCATCAGCAACAAACCAACCGAACCGAAGTTACCACAGACAGGCGATAACTTCAATCCTTGGCTCTATGGAGGAATCGGGGCAGTTGCACTTGCGCTTGGTGTAGCAGCACTCTTTTGGAAAAAGAAAGAGGAGAAGAAAGAAGCGTAGAAAGAAATAGGAACTATTCACACAGGGAGTTACAGGCCATTGCTTGTAGCTCCCTATTTTTGACAAAGGAGGGCGTAATGAAAGAAAGTATTCGAATTAATGTTTTTCCCTTAACTGGCGGCGGTTATTCTGTAGAAATTCAACTTCCAGAAAGAGAAAAGAAATTAGTACCAGCCACAAAAAGACCACTTGATGAAGAAGTTAAGCATTGGTTGGATTGTGAGAAAGAAGAACCAGTAAACCCAGTAGATGATGAGGACGAAGGACTCATCTACGACAACTTAGATTAAGGAGAACAGATTATATGATGAATTATGAGATTTTTAAAGAAGTAGTAAAAGAGAAATTTATGGATTATTTACCAGAGCAGTATCAGGGAATGAAGTTAGATATTCACTCTACAGAAAAAGTGAATCAGACAATGGATGGATTGACCTTAATGGGTGAAGGTGTAAGCGTTTCACCTACCATCTATCTTAATAACATGTATGAACATTACAAAGAAACAGAGGATCTTGAGGGAGTATTAATAGACGCAGCAGTTATGATGGACAAAGCAATGACGGAAGCTCCAGATATTATTCCTTCCCTTGACATGGCAAGTGCCAAGGACAACATTGTATTCCAGCTTGTAAATACAGAACAGAATAAGGCACTTCTTGAGGATGCACCAAACAGAGCATTTCAGGATTTATCCATTATCTATCGCTGGGTAGTTAAGGTGGAAGATTCTGGGATTCAGAGTACTGTGGTTCATAATTCTCTCGCAAAGCAGCTTGGGATGAGTGAAGACGAAATGTTTAAGGCTGCGGTAGAGAATACCAGACGTATTTTCCCACCTTCTATCAGAAATATGAACGAAGTGATTAGGGATATGTTTATGAAGGATGGCATGCCACCTGAAATTGCTGAAATGATGATTGGTGAAATTCCACCTGAACAGTCGATGTATGTGATTTCCAATGAGCAGGGAATCAATGGAGCAATCTCCATGCTATATGAAGATAAGCTTCACTCATTGGCAGAAGACTTAGAAACAGACCTCTATATTATGCCATCATCTGTGCATGAAGTTATCGCAGTAAGTTCTAATATGGGAGATCCAAATGAACTTGCCCAGATGGTAGCGGAAATCAATATGGACCAGGTATCGTTAGAAGAAAGATTATCCAATCAGGTATATCACTATGACAAAGATTTAAGAAAGCTTTCTCTTGCAACAGACACACCTAATAAGCGTTTGGATGGAATTGTGGCAGAGCCAAAGTTAATCTATGATTCAGCAGAAAAATCCAGATAAGGAGGTCATTATGGAGCAGGAGCTTACGATGCAGGAACTGATTGCTCTAATGAATGACTCTGACGGAGAATTACTGATTCATGTAGAGTTTGGAGAGGAGGCTGATACGGATGGGGAAAAAACCGGAAGTACAGAATGAATTCGGACTTGATGTGGTATCAGTAAGATTAGTGAAGGATGCTCCTATTTTTTCGGAGCATCCCTTTACTTCTCCTACAGAAACAGTAGCAGTTCTTGGAGAATTTATGTGTGAATTTGACAGAGAGGTTGTCTGTATTATCAATCTCAAGTCGGATTTGAAACCAATCAATGTTCACTTTGCAAGCATAGGAGCGTTGAATGAAGCAATGGCACATCCTAGAGAATTATTAAAGGCAAGCATTTTATCTAATGCAGCTAGTATTATGATGATTCATTTATGTTAAGCTTAACATAAATGAAATTATGCGAAGTTATAGTTTATGTAAAGAAAACTCCAAAAATCCTATATTATTAAGATTCTTGGAGCTAAACACTTAACATAAAAATACCATTTACAGATTCTTTTTCATCCACTGAATTAGATCATCCTTCTGGCTATTGTTATAGCGTTTTCGGCTTTCAAGAGTCGGACTATTCTTCATCAATTGCTCCTCCTTTATTTTAGGGTTTGTTTTCGCATACACTTCAGTTGTAATGACGGATGCATGTCCCAAAAAGTCACGAATATAAATTAAATTTACACCTGCCTCCAGCAAATGCATTGCTTTGCTGTGGCGAAAACAGTGGTTTGTTATTCTGACTTTAAACATATCAGGCTCTTTTTCCTTTGCCATTGAAATATATTTGTCTATGATATATTGAACTCCTGCGCGTGTGAGTTTTTCACCTTTACGATTCACAAAAAGTGGTTCATTTACATTTTGACGTTTATTACTGTGAATATAATTCTTGATAATACCTGTTGCCTCAGTATTTAAAGGAACAAGTCTTGATTTATTACCTTTTCCGCAAAGCTCTATAACCGTAGTCGATTTATATTGAATTGAGGCAGGAGTAATATCAATCAGTTCTTGAACTCTGGCTGCTGTTTCATAAAGTAATACCAAAATAGACATATCACGAAGACCTGTTACGCTCTTTTGATCAGGTATTGCAAAGAGACATTGAATCTCTTCAATTGTTAGATAGTTCATCGGAGCATTATGAGCTTTTTTATAAGGTACAGATAAAACAGCACCACACTGCTCAAAACCAATAGGATCTTTATATTGAACATATCTGAAAAATGAATGTATAGCAGCTAATCGTTGATTTCGTGTGCTGGCACAAATGTTTCGAGTATCTTCCATCCAAGTTAAAAACTTTTCTATATTTTCAGCAGAAAAATCTTCATATGTGAGTTTCTCCGGGTGTATATGTAATTCATCACGGTAAAAAGATAATAGAAGTACAAAAGTGTCTCGATATGAGGAAACCGTATTTTTTGAATAAGATCTTTGATTAGGAATATATTCTGTAAAATAACGTGGAAGATAATAAGTGATTGGATTTGTATTCATATTACCGGTCCTCCTTTTCAATTCTATCGGTGCATGAGTAAAGATCAGGACTATAGTTTTCCACCTGTGAAATAATGCCAGAAAAATGGTCCTCTATCACAATTAAAGAAGGCTGCATCAGAAAACAGACTCGAAACCAGAATTAAATGGTTTTGCCGTTATAAACTACTAATTATAGATGAATTGGGCTACCAGAGAATGGACGTTGATTCAGCTAATCTCTTCTTTAACCTCATAGCAAAAAGATATGAGAAACTCTCAACAATTATTACTACAAATAGTCCATTTTCAAAGTGGGCTGATATTTTTCAAGAACCTGTACTTACAAATGCACTTCTGGATAGATTATTGCACCATTGTTCTGTTATTAACATCAATGGCCCATCTTACAGAATCAAAGACCAGATGCAATATTTGACTGAGGAAAATTAAAAAAAATGGAAAATAAGAATGTCATTTTTCTTACATACTTATTTTCCATAAAACCTACATTTTTATGTTGACATTTGCAGATATGATACATTTTAATTTTTCTTTGAGTCCCCTCTACATATCGAAGCATATCATTAGTTATTTTCTTCATTCACCTACTTTTTAATTTATAATTAAAAATAGTAGAAATATTAGTAGAAATCCATGCGAATAAGCAAAAAACAAGAGGCAAATCACTACTGATTTACCTCTTAAATATAGCATTCCTGCGGATGACAGGGCACATGACGTCCGGTGGACGTCAGCTTTGTGCCGACCGTAGCGAAGCGGAGACCTTGAACCAGAGCGCTTTTTGCTCTAGGTTCAAGGTCTGCACCCGCTTCGCAAAAAAGAGCTCATACCCTAAAAGGGTATGAGCTCTTTTTTACTATGCGGATGACAGGACTTGAACCTGCACGTCGGGGACACTAGAACCTAAATCTAGCGCGTCTGCCAATTCCGCCACATCCGCGAACATATGATAATATACCATATGTTATAGATGCTTGTCAATCTATACAGCTACATTCGTATGTGCTGAGCCAACAATCTTGGCAAATTCCATCTTCAAGCTGGCTCCGCCAATTAATCCACCATCAATATCTGGCTGTGTTAAGAGGCTTAATGCATTTCCTTCGTTCATGCTGCCTCCATAAAGAACACGAACCTTATCTGCTGTAATATTATCATATAGGTCTTTCATTACCTCTCTGATAGAATGGCATACTTCCTGTGCCTGTTCTGCTGTTGCCACCTTACCTGTTCCAATAGCCCAGATTGGCTCATATGCAATGATACAGTCTGCTGCGTCAAATGCATCGATTCCTTCAAACATCTCCTGTATCTGCTTACGAATCACGTTCAGAGTGACATTACATTCTCTCTGTCCCAATGTTTCTCCGCAGCATGCAATTGGAGTAATATTATGCTCCAGTGCTTTCTTAATCTTTTTATTGATAATTGCATCATCCTCATGAAAATACTGTCTTCTCTCAGAATGACCTAGAATAACATATGAAACACCTGCATCTGTCAACATCTCTGCTGATAATTCTCCTGTGTAAGCACCCTTTTCTTCATAGTACATATTCTCAGCCCCCACTTTAATATTCGTACCTTTTACAATATCTGTTACCGGCATAATATCAATTGCAGGCACACATAATACTACATCAACATCTGGAATATCAATTGATGGCTCAAGCAATGTTACTAATTCCTTAGCTTTACTCGGAGTCATGTTCATTTTCCAATTTCCAGCAATCATTTTCTTTCTCATTTCATTACCCTCCACTACACTATCGTTAATTTTCTGTCATACCTCGTTAAGAATATAACACATTTCCATACCTTTTTCTACCATGTTTCATGAATATTCTTGTACATTTTATGTATATGTAATACAAAATACTGTATGTATAAATACAGAAAGAGAAGCCCCTTTGTACTACAAAGAAGCCTCTCTCATTTGTTCAAATATATCTATTATCTTTTTTGTTCTTTCCTGCCATGAATGTATATTTACACATGGCCGGTATCCTGCATCAGCTATTTTCTGACATAAATCCTGATTGGACAACAAACCTTTTACATAATCTGCAATCTGATCTGGATGATTTCTTAACATTTCCAATGAATATACTACAATTTGTTCCCCATTAATAAAATTTGCATTAATATAGGAAGAAACATCTGTCAAACAAACTGCACCATTCAACATGGAATTGAAGATTCTGTCATGTGCACCTGCCTTAAACCATGGCATCACATTTAAAGATATCTTTGCCTGACTGATAACTTCCAGACACTTTAACGAATCGACGCTTCCTGCCTGAATAATGTTCTCAGGATGCCTGCACTCCAGAAGATTCCAACCAGCTCCAAAGGTATGTATGGGAACTCCATGGTCAGCCAATGCCGCCACTGCAAGTCCTCTATAATAGAATCGCACTGCCAGATCTACATACATCATATTGGGCATACATTCTTTCAGCTGATCATCAGACAATTCGCCCAGCTCTTCCTTCAGACGTCTTTCAGCAACTTCCTCTACCAGACAGTCTGGATTGTTCTTCACTTCTTCCAGAATAGAATCATAGAAATTCTGATACTCTTGATCCATTCCTTCCAAATGCTTTCTCAGAATAGAAACTGGTGTATAATTTCCGGTAAACACAACATTTATGGGTCTATTCTGCATTGGTAGATATTGACAGTTCTGCATAATCGCATGACCAGCGTTCAACTCCGTACCGCCTAATGGCATAAACCCACCTGTAGGAATCTCTGGAAAAAATCGTTTCATATATATATCATGATTCTGATCAATGGATATCTGCTTATAATTTTTCGGTATCATATGCTCATATTTCTGATAATATAATGGATGGTCAACAACCATATTGACAACGGGAATTCCTGTTTCATCCCAGAAGTTTCCATCTACTTCATATAATCCTGCTTCCCCTGCGATTCCATTGAAATTAAAGGTAAATGCGTAGAACTGATCCTCATGATGTTCCTCATAAAAATGTCGTAAATTCTTAGAACTTTGCATCTGCAATATGAGATCATACCAATAGATACCAAATCCCTCTTTCTCAAATTCTTTCGCCATTTCGACTGAAAAGAATTCCTGTGTCTCTACTCCACCTTTAAATAAAATCACATATTTCATGATATTCTCCACTCTGAATGTGAAAAATTTTCCATATAAGCATTTTCACATTATGCCTTGAATTTCACTGCTGTTCCTGATACAAGAATTTCTGAACCACCCTGTACAATTGATGTAGATGAAAATCTTACATTTACAATTGCATCAGCGCCATACTGCTGTGCCTGACCAATCATATACCCAATTGCACGGTCCTTTGTTTCCATCATTAACTGTGTGTAAGCTTCCATCTCACCACCAACCATGTTTCTGAATGACGCACCGATGTCCTTACCGATGTTCTTACACATGATACAGCCTCCTGTCACTAATCCGATGACGTCAAAGTCTCTTCCTGGTATTGTTTCTGTGTTTACTACGATCATAATTCTTTCCCCTTTTTATTTTATTTATATAAAGCTGCATTCTGAATATTACAAAATGCAGCTTCTATATACATAATTAAATTGCACGAATTGCATCGGCAATTGCCTCAAGTGCAGATGTGTCAAGTGCCTCTGCATTTCCTGCGTCAACCTTTGATGCAACTGCTGGATCAAGTGGCAGCTTGGCAACATTCTGAATTCCCATCTCTGCAGCGATCTCATCAATATGGCTCTCTCCATAAATGTTGTGACGTTTACCACAGTCTGGACATTCAAAGTAAGACATGTTTTCGACGATACCCAGAACAGGAATATCCATCATCTGAGCCATCTTAACTGCCTTCTCAACAATCATAGAAACAAGCTCCTGTGGAGATGTTACTACAACAATCCCATCTACTGGAAGTGACTGGAATATCGTCAATGGGACATCCCCTGTTCCTGGAGGACAGTCGATGAACATACAGTCTGTATCTCCCCACTCAACGTTTTCCCAGAACTCCTTCACTGCACTGGCAATGACTGGTCCTCGCCAGATAACTGGATCTGTCTCGTTATCCATCAGAAGATTTAAGGACATGACCTTAATTCCTTCCTTTGTGACTGGCGGATAAATCTTAGTTCCTTCCTCATCACAAGTAGCCTTTCCGCTTAATCCGAATGACTTAGGAATCGATGGTCCTGTAATATCCGCATCAAGGATAGCTGTCTTTAATCCACTCTTATTGGCATGGACACTCAGCATAGAAGTCACCAGCGACTTACCTACACCGCCCTTACCACTTACAACAGCGATAACCTTCTTAACCTTCTCATTATTGGCATTTCTAACAATCTGTGGCAGAGTTCTTTCTGCACAATCTGAACCGCAGCTACTGCAGTCATGTGAACATTCTTCACTCATCTTCGTAAATCCTCCCTATTCTTTTATCAACAAACCTTATCTGCTGATTATTGTCTTAATTCTCATTCTTCTTTGGTTTTATCTTCAACGTGAAACTGAATACCAGTGCCAGCATCGCAACCCCGATTCCCATCCATACCAACATCGTCGTTGTTCCATATTTTGAAAATGTATCATAATAACCCTTTAAATATACAACTACGATAATCAATGGTAGAATATATGTCATATATCCTCTAATCCACTTCTTCAATTCAAAGCCTTTACCAGCGTTTACTTCCGCTAAGAAGTTATCAAATCCCCATCCGTTCTTTCTTGTACAGAACATAACAAAGACCAGACCGCCCAGTGGAAGGATATTATAAGATACAAGGAAGTCCTCTAAATCCATAATAGAGCTTCCTGCGCCCATTGGCTGAACTCCTGACAACACATTGAAGCCTAAGATTGCTGGCAGTGAAAGTACCGCTACACCAATCATGTTAATCATAACAGCTTTCTTTCTTGGCATACCCCATATTTCCATGGACATTGCGATGATATTCTCAAATACTGCAATAATCGTTGAAAGTGCTGCAAATGACATAAATATAAAGAACATTGTTCCCCATATTCTTCCACCTGCCATATGACTAAATACATTTGGCAATGTGATAAATAAAAGTGATGGCCCTGAATCCGGCTGAATTCCAAATGCGAAACATGATGGAATAATGATAACACCTGCCATCAATGCAATCAATGTGTCTAATGCAACTACACTAACTGATTCGTTTGTCAGCTTATTATCACGATCAAGATAACTTCCAAAGATACTCATGGAACCCATACCTACGCTTAATGTAAAGAACGCATGTGTCATTGCAGCAAATATTACATTGCCCCATCCGACCTCATGTACTTTATTGAAATTAGGGACAAGATAAAACTTCAATCCTTCCTCTGCATTCTGCAATGTCAATGAATTGACTGCCAACACAATCATTAGTCCAATCAGTAATAACATAATCACTTTGGTAATTTTCTCCACACCATTCTGAACACCAAGTGCACAAATTCCGAATGATAAGGCAATTGCAATAATTGTCCAGAAAATCAATGTTCCTGGCTGTTCCAGCAGTCCTGAAAACACCTCTGGAATTTCTGTCTTACTCATCCCCGATAATGAACCTGTTCCACTTAAGTATGAATAGTACAGCATCCAGCCACCAACCATTGTGTAAAACATCATCAATAAATAGTTACCAGC
The DNA here is from genome assembly GCA_028693195.1 of Lachnospira sp. GTDB lineage: Bacteria > Bacillota > Clostridia > Lachnospirales > Lachnospiraceae > Lachnospira. The sequence continues at coordinate 2,180 of JAQUVV010000065.1, read as the reverse complement.
TATACCAAACCATTTAAAGTTCTGCCAGCGGCTCTTCTCGCTCTCAAGCATCTTAAATGATAAGGCAATACTTCTTTTACTTCCGCGGCCAACTGCATACTCTGCCATCAGAATTGGCCATCCTAATATTAATAAGAACAGTAAATATATAACAATAAATGCTGCTCCACCATTCTGGCCACATATATATGGAAATTCCCACACATTACCAAGGCCGATTGCACATCCTGCTGATACCAGGATGAATCCTAGTCTTGACTTAAATTTTTCTCTTTCCTGCATAATCCTCCATGCCTGTTATATATTTATTCGTCCCTTATCAATATGGACAAAACAGACAAAGATTATTATAACTTATCTTTCCTCAAGTTACAAGATAACTTGCTTGATTTTCTGCTTTAAAGTGTTGATTTAACATGTTGATTCTGAGACTATCAAGAGATGTTTTTTATTTGTAGAAAATGCAATTTCTATAAATCGAAAAAACGTCACCATAGTTTCCTATGATGACGTTCTGATTTCTTCAATGAGCCCACCGGGGTTCGAACCCGGGACACCTGGATTAAAAGTCCAGTGCTCTACCAACTGAGCTATGAGCCCATATGCTATTGTATTCTATTCGGATCTATACTTAAAAACCCAGCTGGGCTAGCTGGATTCGAACCAGCGTGATGCAGGGATCAAAACCCTGTGCCTTACCGCTTGGCGATAGCCCATCAATAGAGGGTGGATACAGGGATTCGAACCCTGGACCTTCAGAGCCACAATCTGACGCGCTAACCAGCTGTGCTATACCCACCATATAAAAAAAGTGTGCCCGGGGGGATTCGAACCCTCGACCCACGGCTTAGAAGGCCGTTGCTCTATCCAGCTGAGCTACGAACACACAAAGCGGGTGATGGGAATCGAACCCACGTATCTAGCTTGGAAGGCTAGTGTTCTACCATTGAACTACACCCGCACGTTACAGGATATTCATTTGTAAGTCGGGGTGACAGGATTCGAACCTGCGACCTCTTGATCCCAAATCAAGCGCTCTAGCCAAGCTGAGCCACACCCCGTTGCATTTATTTGTCTCACCGCAACGCAAGAATTATTATATTATATGGTTTCATTTATGTCAACACTTTTTTACAACTTTTTTTGCTTTTTTTGTATTTTTTTATTTCAATGCGCAGAAACCCAGGTTTAATGCAGATTTATATATACTTCAGCTCAAATGAAATCGCATTCTGATCATCAACATTCATCATAATATAAGTTGATTTACGGTCATCCTGTCTTGGATATGAAATACTTCCTGGATTGATTAATGTAATCTCATCTTCCACCGAAATGATTGGACGATGGGTATGTCCAAACATCACGATATCCATTCCTCGTGCAATTGCCTCTTCTCGTATAGTCTGAAGATCCAACGTCACATAATAATAATGTCCATGTGTTAGAAGAACCTTCTTCCCTGCAATGATAATTTCCTTTTCACGCGCATAAAATGAGCAAAAATCATTATTACCAGGGACAATCTCCATCGGACAGCCTGCCATTTCCTCAATAATGTCCTCTTCACCTTCGATATCTCCAAGATGAATCAGCATGTCTATTTTCCCCTCATTATATAAAGCCTCTGCAAGATTTCCATGTCTTCGATGAGTATCGCTTACAATCATTATCTTCTGCATAACAGTCTCCATTCCACCACGGCCAGCACACTTCCCCCGTCACTTTTCTAATCGTGAACAGGTACCGAATATTTATATATATTTTACCAGTTCTGTACGTATTAATTCAAGTGCTTTTCCTCTATGGCTGATTTTATTCTTCTCTTCTGGACTCAACTCTGCTGAAGTCTTCTGGTACTCTGGCAAATAAACAATAGGATCATACCCAAATCCATGATTTCCCTTGATTTCTTTTGCAATGATTCCCTCCATTGTTCCCCGTGAAGTTAATTCCTTTCCCTCTGGCAAACATACTGCGATTGCGCAAACAAAACGCGCACTTCGCGCCTCGCCCTCTACGCCATCCAGACGGTCAATAATTGACTGATTCTTGATATCATAAGATGTATCATGCCCCATATATCTTGCAGAATATACCCCCGGTTCTTTATTGAGGAAATCAACCTCAAGCCCTGAGTCATCTGCCATGGTGATCTCTCCTGTCAACTCATAAACAGC
>JAQUVV010000316.1 GCA_028693195.1 Lachnospira sp. | reverse complement strand
TGCAGTTTTTCATATTCGACTTATTCTTTATCAAAGTGTTCGATTTCTACCACTTTCGCCTACATCGGCAATGAATCCCGCACACACAACGCCCCATACCCCGCTTGTGTCAAGTTAATGTTACGAAAAAATTGAACTTTTTTTCATCCCAAAATCTCGACAAAGCGCATAACTTCGTTGGGCTTGTGTCACACTAATGTTAAGTTACCCCGAATCTGGTGTTAAGTTAATGTTACGAACTTTTGACCAGATTTGCTCTTTCAAATCAAGACTGCCCGACACTGTGTTCTGTGAACTTCCATTCTATCTCAATTGACTTATCATGATACACATAAATCGATTGAATGAATGTATCTACAACTTCCTGTGTTAACTTTTCTATATGTGAATATCGTATAACCTGCTTCAAATCTTTGGCGTCTTTATAATACTCTTCCTCAATCTGATTCAATTTATCATTCACATCATCAATTTTTCTACTTAGTGATTTTGCTTTCTTCTCGCTGTCCTCTGATACCGACATATATTTGTCAGCAGTCATGTGTCCAGCTGCATATTTTTCATATGCCTTGTCTTTACCTCGTTCTAGTTTGATCTTTTCGTCCTTACTATTACGCAATTCTTCTTTAAGCTTTGCCATAATTGCTTTCTGGGCTTCTAATAAGGTATTTTTCTGCTTATTGTAATCTCCAAGTTGCAATATCTGGTTATTTAGTTCCTGCAACACAATCTCTTGTATTACTGTAGAATTTAGACTCGTGCAACATTGGTCAATCTGTAACTTAGCATGCATCCTACATTCAAATCTTTCGCGCTGGTTTTTCTCTGTTAGAGGTTTAAATATCATAGGATACTTGCATCCTCCACAGATTAATTTACCAACCAATGGATTCTTCACACGCTTCTGTTTGATTCTCTTTCCCACCTTGATCAATGTTGTAGTTGCAAACTGCTCTTCTGTAACAAGAGCCGGATGATGATTCTTAATCACCTTCCAATCCTCTTCTGGCACATATTTCTTATTCTTGCCACCCACATCGCAAGTGGACTTGCCATAAGCAAATTCACCAAGATAAAAGCGGTTCTTAAGAATTCTTCGCACCATAGATTCATTCCATGTTGTAATACGATCTGTACGAACCTGATTCGGTCTGCGCAACTGCATTGTAGTTGGAATACCCTCATCATACAGAAGCTTTGCTATTGCAACTGGTGAATTACCATCACAGGATAGCTTAAAAACATATCTTACAACTTCAGCTTCTATTTCATTCACAATAACCGTATTCTTTTTCTCAGGATCTTTTGCATATCCAAGCGGTGTCTGTCCGTAGACATATTCACCTTTCGATAGCTTATTATTCAATGATGATTTTACTTTCTCAGACACATCCTTGCTATATAAATCATATAGCAATGTTTTAAATGCAGTGTCTATTTCAACTGTACTTCCTTTATGCTTGTCGCTATCATAATGATCATTGATTGCAATAAATCGAACTCCCATAAATGGGAATATCTGATTCATATAAGTACCAAGCTCAATATAATCTCTGGCAAATCTAGATAAATCTTTTACAATAATACAACTGATTCTTCCTGCCTTTACCTCCTCCAATAATTTTTGGATATCTGGTCGATCCATATTGGTACCAGAATACCCATCATCGCAATATTCCTTTATTTGAAAATTTTCAAACTCTGGACAACTGCGTATGTAATTTCTAATAAGTAATCTCTGACTAGTAATACTATTACTTTCATCTCTGTCGCCTTCATCCTCCATAGAGAGACGCAGATACAATGCTAATGTATTAGCAGCTAATACATTCATATCTACTTCACCCCTTTCAGTAATTCATCGGAATAACGATATACTATTTCAATTCGTTTTCCTGGATATAAATTAATACGCTCAATTAGTGCTTCTATAAGGTCTTTGGATAATTCATTTCCAGACTTCATTTTAAGCAATGCCCTAATTGCCTTTGCAAACTTTTCGGATACCTTGGACAGATTCCCTTTACATGCTTTTACTTCCTCCATCTGTTTTTCGATAGATGCCTTTCTATCAACATTTTTCATCTTCATCTCGACATACGCAGACTGCTTCAAGCTTCCTGTTCTATAATTCATATACGCATTACTTTCAGATTCATGAATCCTCTCAATTTCCAACTCCAAATCTCTAAGCTGTTTATCATATCTTTTTCCTGCTTCCTCTACAAGGAGTTTGCCATACTCTGCATATTTTTTTGGCTTTTCCAAATAAACCGCAAATTCCATGCGAAGTGCCGGCACTAATATAGAAGTTAATGCACTCTTTGTGATACGATTCGATTCCTTGCAGCTTTCAACTTTACTATTACTGGAATCCAAACAGCTGAACGACTCAACTCTTTCGATTCGTCCATCCACATATGGCGTTACTGCACTGTGCCTGGTTAGCTTTCTACCACACACTCCACAGAACAATACCCCATCAAAAATGTTCTCTTCAAGCGGAATCTTGTCTGCTTTACGATTACGGCTTTTATTTGCCCTATAAATATCCTTCATAATCTTGCTTACATTTTCAAAATCCTCCACCGACACAAGTGGCTCATGCGTGTTCTCTTTTACTACCCATTCATCCAAATTTTTATGAATTC
>JAQUVV010000315.1 GCA_028693195.1 Lachnospira sp. | reverse complement strand
TTAGAACAGAACGAAAAGAGATTCCATAAAAATGTTTCAACAAATGCATCAAAGAATCCTTCCTTTGGCAGAAAGCTACATCCTGTTAAGGTATGCATACTGGCTGCCGCTATTACAATTCTTGCCTGTGGCTGTGTTCTAGCATATGACATTGTCTCCAAGAATCAGTATTTCGCTCTATCACGTGCAGTCACAAGCTGGTTCAATAACACATCCGATGAACATATTCAGAAAGTGAATGAAAGCGCCACTGTTGATAACATGAAACTCACATTAACCAGAATTACCACAGAAAATGGTGCACTCATATTCGAAATCAAAGCAAAGACCACGGACGGTTCCGATTTCTATAAAGTGGAAAATCAGGAGAAAGCCCTTCGTCTCAGAAGCCGTTTCTCTGATATTAAAGTTCTAATTGATGGTACTGTTGATTCTTCTACAACCTACTCAGCAGGAACATTCCGAATTGATGACGAAAGCAACCCAAAAGAAGCTACATTTGAAGTATATTATCGCACGAACACTGCATTTGCAGGAAAGAATATTACACTCCAGCTAAGCGACATAGAACATCAATGGGTAGAGCCTGAAGACTCTTGTATGACCGATCAGACACTCTATGAACTGTTCGATGGAGTTACTCTTGCAGACAGCTCTACCTTTCATAAATATGAAATTCAGAGCAAAGAAAGCATAACTGGTGAAACCTACTATTACACCCCTCCTGTTGGAGACATGCACATCGCAATTTCTGACACATATCCAGACTGCTATATTGATAACGCTGGATTTGGAGAATGTATGATTGGCGGAAAAGCTTACGCATGCCTCTACATTGGAATCACAACCAACTCTGAAGAAGAATACCGCGCACTTTATGCCACATCAGCTTATAATCCTTTAACTATTACGAATGCCTCTACTGTTTTAAACAATGCCGGCAGCATCGCAGGCATTGAAGAAAACCGACTGGTATCTATCCTAGTTCCTGGCAGAGACGATTACTGGAAGGTCGTTGAGAACATTACCGATCCAATGGTCATTGACCGCAACTTCCTAAAGCAATATAAGCTGGCGACTCTTGGAACCAAGTCCATAAAAGGTACACGGGCTTACAAAGGTACATGGAGCTTTGATATGACTGTGAGTGAAAAAATCTACGAGTAACAGCATTACACGCATTTCATAAGTGGTGTAAGCTGCTCCCAACATATGATAAAAAGAGTGAACGCAATGATTTGATGACACACATCATTTTCCTGCATTCACTCTTTTTTCTGTGCATAAATAATCAGCTTCTTACTTCATTCTTATCTGTAATTCATCTGCACGAATCTCTTTTTCATGAGGCAAATACTGCAACCCAGTAAAATCCTCCGCGGCTGTTATCACGATATAAGATGATTGCTCCATTCGTAAAATCAGCTTTAATCATATTAGCAAAATGCCCCGGACTTGTCCTCCAGCCTTCTGTCACATCTTTTGCCGTCATGTACCCATAGGCAATATTCTCTCCCGCGCCCCTGATATTGGCTGGAAATGCAGTAAAGCATGACGATCCATCCGGTCTTGTATGAGAAAAGCTTTCTTTGATTTCTTTTGCTCTAATCTGGCAGGAATTATATAATTCATCACTCCACGATAATGGTGCCACTCCATTCTGTGCACGAATTTCATTCTGATATCCAAAGGCTTCCTTTGCCATAGCAATATCGTAATATGCCTCTGACTGCTGGTTTGGCTGCGACTGTACATTGCCGCCTGCACTTCCACTATTGCTCCCTGAAGTTGTACTATTTTGAGCATTATTTCCATGTGAAGAATTATCTCTGTATGCTTCAGTGCTTGGTGCATTTGTTTCCGCTGGTGTAGAATCTGATGCTTCCTGCCTCTGTCCTTCTGTCACTACATCCTTGTCTGCTTCAGCCTCATCTTCCATGGTGGCATCATTCGCATCAGCATCATTCGTATCAGCATCCTTTTCATGAGATGTATCAACATCCGTCTCCTTGCTTTCTTCCTGCGCAAGCTTAGATGCATGTTCATCGACAGTAGCTATCATATCCTTCTGATTACTTGCGGACGTATCCACATTTTTCTTTCCGCAGCCAATCAGACTTCCAGCCAACAATACCGATACTAATGCGATCGTTGTGCCTTTCACTATATTCTTATGTATCATCCAGTAATCCTCCATTCTTTTGTTCATACTTCGTCATCGTTCAGTAGCTTCTGAACAATTACCATAATCCATCTATCTCATTCATATGAATTTATAGTATCATGGCAAAAATGAAGATTACAATAGGGAAATACTGTTAATGCTCCTAATGTCAAAATAAGGAAGTCCAACCATGCTAGGTAATGTGTGATACCAAATGTGATACCAGAAGTTCACCTATTTCATCATCACATAATTTTTAAGCGTAATTCCATGTCGGACAACTTCCTGTTCTAAAATAATTCTGTATCCTCGATGTTGAAAAAATGATTTTGCCGTAATAGATGAATGAGTTGTGATGTGTTCCCCCTTTACATAACAATAATCTCTCGGAATCTCTAAGCCAATAAATTCAAGGCTTTCAGATTCCTTTTCTATAAAATCCCCCACTTTTTTCGCCAAAAACACTTGACAAGTCCATCGAAAAATGCGGCGCTTCGCGCCTA
>JAQUVV010000314.1 GCA_028693195.1 Lachnospira sp. | reverse complement strand
TGGGTAGTGGGAAATCTACACTGCTGAGGTGTCTGATTCAGGGAGAAATTCCGGGGAAGGCTGGAAATAAAGGAAGTATTGAGATTGTAGGTGGTGTCGGGGCAGTCACAGAAGAAATGCCATTCTTGATTGACGCCACAATGAAAGAAAATGCAGAATTGTATGGAAGTCTCTATCCAGATTATGATATGGAGCTATTTCAGGATTACCTGAGAAAGATAGGACTTGGAAGTCATCTGGTTTATGGACTTCTTTCCAAGGGAGAGAAGATGAAGTTCCAGTTGGCATTTGCCATGAGTCATCAGCCAAAGGTTCTGATTTTAGATGAACCAACAGCAGGGTTAGACGTATCCTTTCGAGGAGAATTTCTGCGCATGATTCAGGAATATGTTGAGGTCAATATGGCAAGCGTGATTATTTCCACTCATATGATTGAGGACTTGAATAAGGTTGCAGACTATATTGGATATATGGAGAACGGGGAACTAGTCAAGATGGAAGAACGAGTACGTTAGATTCCTGAAGAGTAGTTGTAACGCTTCAGAAATATGGATAATGAATATGTTGATGATTAGGAATCAGAAGAAAGGAAATTGCAGGTTATGAATGGGGAGTTGAAAGAAGAGATTAGAAGACTTAAAAATTTCAATAAGCTTCTATTTGAGAAAAATATGATGCGGTTTGCAGCATATGTAGTTTGGTTCTTTCTATTTCTAGCAGTATGGCTGATGGCATTTATGGATCAATCTGAGCGAGCGAGTATTGCAGGGGCATTGGCTGCAGGGATATTTGCAATACTTTATGCATCGTTGCTGAAAGGAAAGCATAAGAACGATTACTATACAGGGATTCTACCGGTTGGAATATTTTTTCCAATCACAAAGAAGGCATGGATTTTCAGTAAGTATTTGTTCATGTTAAAGTTTCTGGGTACAATTGAGGGAATGATTTTAGTGCAGGGATTGTTTTTGTGCGCGGTAACAGGTTTTATGCCATTTCTGCTGGTGATGTTAGAAATTGTCTTCATATTTATTGCAGTAAGTGGAATATTTACATTGATGATGCTGGTGAATAATGGAGGATATTAGAAAACATATAAAATGGTTGACTTTGCAACTAATAAAGGATATATTAGTTGAGAAGTCAACTATTTTTGCGTTGAGAAATAATCAGAGATAGATGCATCGGTTGAAATAGGAAAGACTGAATAATATGCACAGGACTAATTCATATAGAAGAAAGGAAGTAGCTTATCATGGAAAACAATCCGGGAAAATATATATCATTCTTGCATCGTAAGGGACAGATTTACTGGAATCACTGCTTACAGGATATTGATGTTTCAACGGCAGAATACCCAGTCTTAATTCAATTACAGAGAACGGATGGGATTTCGCAGGAGGAGCTTGCTAATAATCAGGGGATTGATAAGTCTGCCATTACAAGAGTGATTCAATCGCTGGAAAAGAAAAATCTGATAATGCGGGAAAAGGACGGTAAAGATCGTAGATGCAACCGCATATTTCTCACTGCCAAAGGGGAAGCTACCAGGGAGACGATTGAAAGAAGCAGACTGGGGTGGAATGAACGGCTGATGCAGTCCATGACGGAAGAGGAAAAAGAAGTATTGTGTAATCTGCTTCAAAAGTCTGTGGAATCCATGAAAGAGAAGTCGTAGATAATTAGATTACGACAGAGATGAAAAGGATGATATGCAGATAGAGATTTTAGGACATAATAAATACGAATCGAGAAAGGAAAGATATATGAACGAAACAAGAGAAAATCCATTGGGAGAAAAGAAAGTAACATCTCTGCTGAGGCAGTTTGCTATACCAAGTATTATTGCTATGCTGGTCAGTTCTCTATATAACATCGTTGATCAGTTCTTCATTGGAAGAAGCGTGGGAGAATTAGGAAATGCAGCAACGAATATCTCATTTCCACTGTCCATTTCCTGCGTGGCGATTGCATTGCTATTCGGAATTGGCGGTGCCAGTGCATTTAACCTGACCATGGGAAGAGGAATGAAAGAGAAGGCCGTCTACTATATGGCCAATGCAGCGGAGATGCTGTTTATCTGCGGTACAGTGCTTGCAGTGATTACTTTAGTATTTTTAGAGCCACTGCTTCGGTTCTTTGGTTCACCGGAAAATGTATTGGGTTATGCTATGGAATACACCAGAATTGTAGCCTTTGGATTTCCATTTCTAATTCTGACTACAGGCGGTGGACATCTGATTCGTGCCGATGGCAGGCCGAAGATGTCTATGCTCTGTAATATGACAGGTGCAGTGATTAATACAGTTCTGGATGCGATTTTTGTATTTGTTTTGAATATGGGAATGACAGGTGCGGCACTGGCAACTGTTATTGGACAAATCATATCCTGTGGACTGGCTTTATGGTTCTTATCACATTGCAAGAGTGTGAAGATTGAGAGAAAGCATTTACGAATTAAGTCAGAATATGTGGGGAGAATTGTTTCTCTGGGAGCAGCTCCATGTAGTAATCAGCTTTCGATGATGGTAGTTCAAATTGTCATGAATAAGTCTTTAACTCAAACTTCGCACATAGAAATTAGCTATGCACCTTGAAAATTCAATACCTGGCAGTTATTCAGTTATCAAAGATCAGTCATTATGCGGCTTGTAATTGAGATTTTAGCAAAGA
>JAQUVV010000313.1 GCA_028693195.1 Lachnospira sp. | reverse complement strand
TTTGTAAATGTGTTATATCTGACCAGATATCATCGAGACGGAACACCAGTCACATTTTTTATATACGCATGAGTAAGTATCATATATTACAATACTTCATCTGGCTTCTCTGTCTTCTTATAATCAATTTTCTCAATCGTTTCCGCCGAAAGACGAATTGCTTCATTAATGTTATCTGCTGAAATCCCCATTTTCTCAGCAATCTCATCCACTGTTGGTTTTCTTCCAAGTTCCTCTGTCAAGCGAACTGCCCAGTCATTCACAAGATTTACTTTTCCAAGTACCTTCCCGGAAACCTTATTCGAACTCTGCTGTTCGTCGATCATCATCTGAAGACAGCCATTAATTTCGCTATGGATATCCTCTTCAATTTCCTTCATAACATTTAACAGATCTTCGGTATTCCCCTCTTTGATTTTTTCTCTCCACTGGAAATTATTTATGAATCGCTTGTCGTTCATATATGCCGTCATGCAAAGATTTGCTTCCTGCACCAAATCACTAGACAGAACTCCTTTTCTTGCATATGGCTCAATCCAGGAGACAATCTTTTCAAGAAAAGACTCCGTAAGTATTCTTAATGATTCCTTATCATGATCTTCAACAATATTCATCAGTAAAAATGCTCTGGACGTATCTGACACTTGATCAATAGCCTGTAATTCTTCCAGATAAATCTTTAGATTCTTATCATCCTCATCATAATCCAAGCTGTCTTCCAGCTGCTTTATCCCCTTTTTCTCTTCTTCATCTGTAAAGGAATCTTCTTCCTTCTTTGCTTCTTCAATCTCTGCAGCTTCCATCATTTTCAAGAATTCGTTATCCTTAGCATCTTCTCCCTGAATCTGGATATTATTTGCCATAAGGTATCCATAGACCATCTGCAGCTTTGATTCATCAAAGTCAACCTTCGTTGCATCATCTGTATCAAGATTTTTAAAATAGCTCATCACATCTTCCTTTGATACAATGCCGCCATTCACCTTTGCAAATTCCTTCAAACTATTTAACGCTTCAACAAATGCTGCCTGCTTATCTTTATTTACTGCCATATATTTCATTCTCACTTTCTTTATATAGTTCTATCATTTTTGTTTCATTTGTTCTCTGATTCTTGCCTATCTTATCTGTCTCCAAAAAAATCACAGAATAAACCCGAATCATCATCTAATCTTGCTCACATTGGACTCTTTAAAATCCAGTCACAGCATAATGTAAAGAGTGACCTTCACTCAAACTTGAGCCATTAGCTGTCTCCTAAAAAGCAGTCGCAGCATGAGGCTAAATATATTTTATCATATCATATTTTACACATTCAGGCAATGCGCGTAAACATTCCAAATCATTGATCATTTTCATATATGTTACCGCTCTCCCATTGACAAAAAATCCTGTATTGCTTATATTGGATATATGTATGGCTATGTATCAATGACATTTGCTGAAATATAACATTTTCAGATATTTATTTCAGTATTTATCTCTTTTTATTTGTCGTAAACAACATTCCATACAAATATATATAGAAGGTTGAGGATATTTAACATGAAAATCGCATTAATCAATGAAAACAGCCAGGCTGCAAAGAATGAAATGGTATATGCAACTTTAAAGAAGGTTGCTGAAAGCAAAGGACATACAGTAGATAACTATGGTATGTATGCTGCAGACGATGCTGCACAGCTTACATATGTACAGAATGGTATCTTAGCTGCTGTTCTTTTAAACAGCGGAGCAGCTGATTTCGTAGTAACAGGATGTGGTACTGGTGAAGGTGCAATGCTTGCATTAAACTCATTCCCAGGTGTTCTTTGTGGACATGTTGTTGATCCATCTGATGCATATATGTTCATGCAGATCAATGATGGAAACGCTATTTCACTTCCATTTGCTAAGGGCTTTGGCTGGGGAGCTGAATTAAATCTGACATACATCTTCGAAAAATTATTCGAAGGAGAACCAGGTGGCGGATACCCTAAGGAAAGAGTTGTTCCAGAACAGAGAAACAAGAAGATTTTAGACGAATTAAGAAAGGTTGCTTTCAAAGACAGCTTAATCGACATCTTAAAGAGCATCGATCAGGATCTTGTAAAAGGTGCTGTTGCTGGCGACAAGTTCAAGGAACTCTTCTTTGCTAACTGCAAGTGTGATGAATTAAAGGCTTATGTTGAGACTTTGGTTTAAATTCTAATCTAAACATGTTTTCTTATTTTATGAAAAGTCACAGAGTATGTATTACACCAACACAGGCACGCTTTCGCTACACCTCGCTCGTTGCGTTACATAAGCGACCAAACGACGGTCGCTAAGTAACGACGGCTCACTAGTACCTGCTGTTTGTTATCACTATATATATTCTGAGTTAGTAAGTTTCTTACAATGTGTAAATTAAAAAGTCAAAAATCATCTCTCATCACATAAGCAGCCAGTCTCAGTTGGTATTTTAATTGAAATAATAATAGGTATTGTACTATTCGCGGTTGATAATATGAATATCAGTACAATCAATACATAATCTTATTATAAATATATGATTTTTATACAGAATTGTATTTTTTAATGAAATATTAAGTACATATCATACATTTTCAATATATTTTGTACTTTTTCCAATCAAATTAGGAGCATGAAAGTACAATTCCGCACGCACCGCCATGCGCTTTCGATAGAACTACGTTCTAT
>JAQUVV010000064.1 GCA_028693195.1 Lachnospira sp. | reverse complement strand
ATTATCTACTGCTATTGCAAGATGAATTCCCATACTTTGAAAAATATGGTGTAACCAATGCTCTTACCAATCTGGTGAATCGCATGGAATATATCATGCAGGAGCATAAAATAAATAACCCTCGCTCCAAAGCATTATTACTGGATTACAAAGCCGAGCTTTTCTATCTAAGAAAAGACTATGATAATGCTCAGAAACGCAGAAAAAAAGCACTGGATATGATTACTCCAATGCTTACGGATGATGCAGATATTCAGATTGTCAGTCTTGCATCCAACCTACACAATAATCTTGCCAACTGCTATCTAGCTAATAAAGACCTGTTAAATGCAACTGCTGAAATGGAAAAAGCTCTCACTATCCGAAAAAAATACGAATCACTTGGATCAATGGAAAATCATGATATATTACAACAGATGGGTAATCTTGTAAGTCTACTGATTCAAGCCAAAGACTATAATCATGCCGCTGCTCTACTGGACTTCTATGAGCAGACCGTTGTGGAGCATGAAGGCAATGATACCTTTGATTATGGCTATTGTCAGTTTCAGAGGGGCCTACTTGCGCTTTCAACTGGAAAGGCAACCATCGCAGAAAAACATCTGTTACTTGCAGAATCCATCTTTGCTAATACGGTAGGTGTGAATCATGAATACACCAAAAGCATATATGCTTATCTGAATCTCCTATATCAGAAGTGGAAAAAACCTGAGTTGGCAGAAAAATACAAGCAGAGATATATTGAGACAGGGAAATATTCCCTGCCTCTACTTTTCGATAATTCGTAATCGCATCACTGAACTATATAAAAAAATGACGGTCTATGTTGACCACCAAAAAAAATTAATAACTCACACCATTTACTTGACAGAAGCTAACATGTTGCTTATTCACCAATCTTTAATTAATTATTTATTACATCACCTTTTTCAACTCTATACTGCCCCATTATCTTCCCCTCATATATCTCTATAATTTCATCAGAAAGAAACTCTAATTCTTCTGAATCATGGCAGGCAATAATGCACACTGCCCCACGCTCCTTTTGCTGCTTAAGTATCTCTCTTACCTGCTTCGCCCCTGCTTCATCAAGCGCATTAATTGGTTCATCCAAAATAACAATATCAGGTTGTTCCATTATAGCCGCCGCTATTCCTAATCGCTGTTTCATTCCTAGTGAATACTTTCGATATGTTCTTTTATCACAAGGATCAAGTCCCACTAGTGTCAGAACTTTATTAATTTGATTATCATCAATTTTATCTTGAATAGATGCAATAATTTTCAAATTCTTAAATCCTGTATACTCATTTAGAAATGAAGGATTTTCTAATAAGACTCCTATACTTGGCGGAAATGAAATATCTTTCCCAATAATCGTTCCATCAATTTTCACTTCTCCTGATGTAGGAAGAATCAATCCACATATTGCCCGCATCATCATCGTCTTTCCAGAACCATTCTTCCCCTTAAGTCCATAAACTTTTCCTGATTCCATTTTAAGTGTTATATTTTTCAATATTTCTACTTTTTTTATTGTCTTACAATAATTATTAAGTTCAATTAATGTACTCATGCTATAAAATCCTCTCAATCTCTTTTTTTCTGAAAAATATCGTATTTTCCGAAATACATTATAGCAACAATCACCAATAATACCGATAATAGCACAGATAATGTACCAACAACATGTACATTTATTCCTTTTTCAATAAAATAACTATTACGATATAGCATTGATGCATTCGCCAGAAGTAATTCATTCATTAAAAATACAGACACAATATTATAAATGCATACAACAAGCAAAGCTATGACTCGCGAAATAATGAGTGAAACTGTTATTATGCATATGACCATAAAGATGCTGTATAACACTATTGGAATGAGTTGTTTAAACTGGAGCTTATCCACTGTTATATTTACTTTATCAATTGTTCTAAATATTGAACTATGTACTGACATCTGAAAACGGCCTCGAAATATTGTATAAACAGCTATTGTCAAAAATACAACAATGTAATAGCATATAACTTGAAATATTGACCATATACATTTACTTAACCACCATTTTGTTCTAGAGCCATACTGTAATAAATTTATAGTTCCATGCTCAGATATATCTTTGATTGGATATGTAAATACAAGGCTACAAATCAGTAATTGTTCTGCCATCCAAATAAATGGAATGACAAAATCCTTGTCTTTTTCAACCACAAATTCTTTCATTCCGGAAAAAAAATACACAATATAATCACCATATGATAATGTACTTAATTCTAACAAACCATTTTGAATTTTATTTTCAAATGACAACGATAAAAGATGACACACTAATATCGCAAAGACAGAAATAGCGCAAAACTTTACAGCATTTTTCTTTCCTCCATTAATTAAATCATATTTAATAAGTTTCATCATTTTAAAAACTCCCTTTTTCTTGCCATTACACGTCCCAATATATACATAATACAAATTATTATCACAAGTTGAAATATCACGCAAATATCTGAACTCCTAAGGAATAGCCATTGCTCTCTATTTATTGTGAATCTTCCATAAATCAATGGAATCCATTGACTGTTCATATCATTGACTCCGATAATAACTAATGCTGCCAATCCCCATGCATAATTATTCCACAACTCATTACTTAATAAAAGACACTGTAACGAAAAATACATCTGAAAGAATACGATTAAATAACCAAGTATAATCATTTTGATTATCGATATATCATTCACCGCCTTTCCCGTATACGCAGTTGCAAAACTATCTGACTGATTCCAATTAATCCAATTTCCTTTATAAAATATCGAGCACATAATCAACGTAACTACCATTATTACTAAGGTAAATACCACTGATTGTTTCAATATGTGTATACATTCTTTATTCCATATGGTCACTCTGTTCTTCATATGAATGATTGTCATCACATTATCATTCTCCCTGTGCGTCAACAAAAAATAGAGACATATTAATACTATCAGAACTACACTACACCTACTCCATATTACATAGCGAAAACCATCCATCATACATGCCGCACTGCTTTGCATAGAAGGTCCTCTAGAAAACACTGCTATCGCCACTATTTCCATAATAACTATTACAAGTAGAATTATTTTTTTAGAATATTTCATTTTCTTCATAAATCGATAATTATTGCATTAGGGTATTTCATAATAACCAGCTGATAACCTCTGTTGCAAACATCCTTCCATCCAGATTTTGAAAAAGTATCTTTTCTTAAATTAAATACAATTGTACTTGATACAGATTTGTCTCTTTCAACCGAAAATCCTGATTTATTCAACTGTGATGTTGCCTGCATATTAACTCCATTACTCCATGTATCTGACATTAAATCCATCTCAATAATATCTGGACTTGCAATTGCTTCACTGCCTGTATAGGTGTACTCCAGATCAACGATTGCATAATATATTTCATCATCAGCTATGTTGTTATCGCTTACAGAATATTCAGTTTCCATTTGTGAAGCATCTAAAATACGAAATCTTTTTACTATATATGTAAAATCTGTAGTATCAATCTGCTCTGCACTAGCATAATTTTCTTTTCTAAGCTTATATTCATTTGCAGTACTATTAATAGTTATGATTCTAATTACTGAGAGAATTGCAATAACACCAATTATAAAATAAACAATACAGTTTCTTTTCATAAGACATCAACCCGCTTTCCCGATTTATATATTGCTATTAGTACAGGCAACAGTATCATCAAAGCAAGCTGCAGCAAAATATATACAACATCATCCTTTTTTATTTGATTAAACCTCATAAATTGCCATGCAACAGGAATACTTCCGATAAATTCCATAATTACAAGTGATGAAAAATAAATTACGAATGCAGATATCATAACCACTGCTGCATTAGATAAAATATAAGAAAAGACATAACAAATACAGTTGATGAAACCAAATCCAATAAATACAAATAATATGTATATAAAGCAGTAAATAATCGGATGAGAAAAAAACAGTCCAGAGAAGATAATTCTTTCATTACACAATGAAAAATAGCCTTGCACTGTCAATGTCTGTTCCACTGGCAGCAGCAATAGATTCACATATAATGATAATAAAAACGGAAATGACCCAATCACACCACCATTAATAAACATTGTAATTAGTTTTGAAAAAAAATAATTTTTTCGATTTTCTCTTACCATAAAGTGATTCTGATACTTTGAACTATAATCAGAAAAAAGTGAACTACCATATGGAATGGCTCCTAAAATAGGCAGAATCGCAAAAAGAATTGTTCTTTCCATAGAATTATTTAATCCAATCCAATAATACATTGCTCCTGGAATAAAGTCTGTTTTCGTTCCAACATACTGTTTTAAAAATGGTATTCCTGTTGTAATTGCAGGAAATATAATATGAAATAGATGAATCAAAACAACAACAAATTCTATTGCAAGCACAATCACGAATTTCTTATTCTTAAATCCACGTTGTAATTCTATCTTTAGCTGCTTCCCCATAATAAACCATCCTCATTTCTGCTTTACTTATTCGTCAGATCTAACTTCATATATTCTTGTGTTTTATCGCTTATTAATTGCTTCCCATATTTTCCGAATCCATAGTTAACACAAATATTATTCTCTTCAATGGCATCATCTGGAACAATAAAAACTAATACAAAGGAACAACTATCACCAACTTTAAATGGTGATATTGTTTTTTTATAATCAATTAAATTCGCTTCATCTGTCTCTGCAATCAATTTTGCAGTTTCATAGCCCACCCCATAGTAGTCAGTTGCAATACTATCCTCTATCTCTAATAAATTAAATGTAAGTGGCGTAAACATTGAAATCTCTTTATCAACACATTTAACATCAAATTCTATGTAAAGATAAGAGCAATCCCCCTCTATCCTTCCTTCTTCTGTAAATGTATTTTCCGTATATAATTTCTTTAATGATGCATAATCAGAATCAAAATCATTCATGTTCTTCTTAACATCTTCACTGATTTCTTTAGATGCATAATATGACAATATTGAATATGATATTTTGCTAGATGTCATCTCATTCCCAGATATACATTCCTCATTATCTAATTTCACCTGATAATCTTCGACCTTACCTCTATAATCCATACTCGATAATCCATCTTGCGATATTGTTTGTTCATCACTGGTGGTTTTTACTGTTACTTTCTCTGAATCGGGAACTTTTGTTTCGCTTAAGAATGAGTATAGATATAACGCCCCACATATTAACGGTATTAAAATGAATAAAAATGTTACTTTCTTTTTCATCATTTCTCCCTTTAATGTATGGATGTGTTCTAGTATAGACACATCCATACACACATTAAAAATTAATAAGTATCCGCACTCCAATTTCCACTTCCTGAATACCAAGAATCAATTGTTGCTTCACCTCTTAAACAAGCTCTATCCAATCCATTTTCATTTACCCAATTAGTAATTGAATCACTGCGTCCTGGCCAAAATGTCTTTTTAGGTAATGTAATATCTTCAACTATCCCACCATTATAACCGACTATACACATCTCAATGTCCGCATTTCCAGATTCATAATATATATATGATGATGATGCATTATCTTTTGATTGTGGCGAAGAATATGAATACACATCTCCACTCATACCATCAAACGAAAATGAAAAACCTGATGTACTCCAATCAGCTAATGCAGGTATTATCATTAAGCTACATAATGCCGAAACAGCAAATATCATTGTAATAATTTTCTTTGTCTTACTCTTCATAAAAAACACCTTCTCTTTCTTATAAATTTAATCAACTAAATTCTTGTGTCTTCTTCCATTACTAGAACTTCCTAAGCTTCTTTACCTTCATACCAACCTTTGGCTGATATGTAAATAGTGGGCATGCCACATTTGCATAATGTGTTGCAAACTTTGTAAGCACATTCTTTGTGATTTTTTCTGTGCTATTCCCCAATTTCTCTTTTGCCATCGTGTCCCCCTTCTTTCTCCTTGATGCATTGACTATACAACATGGACAAGCAGAAATTTGGCACATGGCGAAATTCGTAGATATTATGGCGAAATTCATAGGTTTTAGATTAGTAATGATACTTTTACTATAAATATTTCATTATTATAATTGCAGTCAAATGTACCATTATATTTTTCAACTATGGTTTTTACACTTTCCATTCCTAGACCGTGAACTTTTCCTTTCAAGGATAAGAACTTGCCATTGTCTTTGATTTCTCCACTGAATTTGTTCTCTATACATATAAATATACAATTAGCTGTATAGTTCATGCTAAATTTTATATAAGGATTTTCTATTTTTTCTGATGCCTCAATTGCATTTTCTAACAGATTTCCAAGAATAATATTAAAGTCATAAGCATTTACCTTTAGATTATCTGGAATCGTAACCGTAACTTCTATCTCAATTAATTTGTTCTTTGCAATTGCACACATATAGTTTATTATTCCATCGATTCCTGTATTTCCACTTGTGGAAATCATTTTATCTATACTTACTGAATCTATCATCTGGCTGATGTATTCTTGAATCTTGTCATCCTCGTGATTACTGGCAAATCCATAGAGTTCGCGCAAGTGATGTTTCATATCATGCTTCAGCGTTCGTATCTGCTTTTCGTTATCAATGTTAAGCTGTATCTGCCGGTCATAGATAGAAAGCTGGTTTTTCAGGTTCTGATTCTCAATCATCTTCATATACCTGTCTTCCATTGTTATATATAACCCATATACTATAAAATTGACGACAACAAATACAGTTATAATAGATAACATACTTCCTTTTCTGATACTCGTATCATGCACAATTATCAGCATTGCGCATATTGATGTCACTGAAAGAAGCAGAAGATATATCCAGTGCTGGTCTCTTAATTCTTCACGCATTCTACTTTCTTCTGCTCTTACTGCATAGATTTTCTCCAATATAATAACACTTATAAGTAGTAAGATCACTGAAAGAAAAGAACTTGTCATATTCTGATTCTCAGCACTCGGATTATCCACAACAATAAATGCCGCAATCAGATCCATCAGTGCACTTATTACATAGATCAAGATAGAAAGCAGTATTTTTTTCTTTATAGAACCTTTATAAAATAAAGTAGCTGCATATATACCAGTCAGTGTAATCATTAAATTAATCCACATATTATGAAACACCCAATACGCTGCAATAGTTACTACCGCAACAGCCCCCATTACCAGATACTTTATCTTACTTTTATGTTTTTGTTTCATAAATATACTACAGTATCTTAACGTAACAATAATTCTGGCAATCTCGCATATGATGTTCGCTATAAGTTCATAATAATTATCCATTTATAACTCCCCCGGAATTATTGTAATCACATAATATTTGCCTGAATTCACTTCTATATTTCTGGCTTATATTAAGTATTGTATCATCACGCATTACAACGTAATCATAATGACACTCCTTTAAATATTTCATATTAATTATATCTGAGTGTCCTATTTTTACAAACTGCTTCGGAAATATAGCAGCTTCCGTTTTCAGCTTTCCTCTAAATGTTTTCTTTTCACCACTAATGAGATGAATCTCAATCATTTTATTATTGGACATAAAATTAATTATGTCGCCATAATCAACTCTGTATGTATTCCCATTGGATGTATATGAATACTGCATTCGGTCTATTTTCTCAATATTCATTATCTTTTCAAGAAGACTGCTCACCTTTTCTTTTGTATAGGGTTTAACTAGAAAGTCATATGGATGTATTTGAAATAACTCCATGGCATAATTCGTCTTTGAAGAAATGTATATTATTTTCGTTGCCTGATCATTCATTGTTTCTCTGATGTGCCTTCCAGTGTCCACGCCATTCATTCCAGGTAATTCTATATCAAGAAATAATACATCCACTTTATTGCCGTGGCTCAAATCTTCACAGCATTTATCACCAGAATTCCATACATAGACTTCGATTCTATATAAGCTTTTATCAAAATACTCATGTACAATATTCTCAAGTTCTGTACATGTTGTAAGTTCATCATCACATATTCCTATTCTATACTGCATATCCACCTCTGTATTATTCTATATTGTTTTTCACCTTACCAGCTATTAGAATTATCGCTACCGTAATGAATGCCACATCAACAATTAATGCAAATCTATACATCTGACGTGCGAACATCAGCATAAACAAAATACTTTCTATTGCCAATATAATATGCGTTCTGTTCCGATACACTTTTCGTTCTATCTCATCTAATCTGTTGTTGATACTATCAACTGGTGCATAATATATTATTATCATAGCCGATATAAAAAAGCTTCCAATAAGAGTCCATTCATATACAGGCAAATATTTAATTACCAGCAATGCACAGATATATATAAATGTGGAAATAACTGCACATCTCCCTCTGCTTTTTGCGTGATAACCACCTGCATTCTGTCTTAATGGCATGATAACAATTAAAAGTGCCACTCCGTAAAGTAGTTCTTTCATAATTATAGCAATAATAATAGCTCCCATCAATCCCAATAGCACTGTTTTAAACATCTCATATCCGTATTCAAGTATTTCTTTTTCATCATCACAAACATAATCTTTGCATAATTTTTCAATTAACTTCATACCGTCTCCAATCGCACAAAATATCTCCATATACATATTTTCATATATCATATTTTTGTTATTTTAACATTTTCATTGCTATTTCATTACGATATGGCGAAATTAGTAGATATTATGGCGAAATTCATAGAATTCAATATTCTCCAATTCTATGAATACTTATCTGCCACGGCCTCTTCTACGTATAGGAGTTTTTATTTCTTCATGTGGTGCAGCTTTTTTACGATATTCAAACTCTTTCTGAAAATCATCAAATACACTCATCTTATACTTGATACCAGATAGATTCTCATCATATCCCATTCGCTTCTGATATGCTTTTAATTCTGTCATCTGATCATCAGATGGTGGTGGAAGAAGCTTTGTTCTTTCTTCTAATGATAGCTTTCTATAATCAGATGGAGATGGAAACGATTGTTCATCTGCTGTTTTTTCTTCCTCTTTTATAAAATCTGTACCATTTCCATTGTTCCCCTGCCATTCTCCATTGAAATCTTCAAAGGCAGCACCATAAAAGATTTCATCGTCTGCCTCTGGTATCTGGTGTTCCTCACGAAACTGGTCAAATCCCTCATAGAATGAAATGTCTTTTTTACGCTCATTATATGTGTCTTTATCTGGTAATACTTCTTCTATTTGTTCCGTTGATGATCCATTCTTCCATTCTTCCCACTGGTCATAGTCGTTAATGCTGTCATTTGCCTTCTCTATCTCCGCATCTAACCGTTCATATTCCAGTCTTTTCATTTCCTTCTTTTCCATATATTCCGTAATCCCGGCAACTGTGAACTTATCCCCTAGCTTCGAACCTCTGACTGCCTGTAACTTGCCTCCCTTCCCTGGTCTATGTGGAAGTGCATAGCTGATGGTTTTCCCTTTTAATCGGACATTGATCCTATAAATACTGTTTAGTTCTTCTACTACATCCTCTAAGGTCTTCGTATTACGACTGTTCATAGCAAGTTTGATATAGGTACGAAGCTCATCCTTGAAGGATAACTTATCACGTTTTTTCATCTGATATTCAGGAAATGTCTTACGCTCCCTTTCCTTATCTGCCACATAGAAGGTATCTCTGTAAGAGTGTGTCAATCCTCGCTTTCTGCACTGCTCTCCAAAGAACACACACATTTCTCGTAGTTCCTTTGGTCCTCTTCGGTATGAGCTGCCATCCTTTAAGTTGCAGTTGCTGACAATAAAGTGAACATGGATATGCACTGTATCTGTATGAACGGCAAATAATACTTCATAATCCTTTGACCAGAAGAACTCTCTTGCGAACTCCTGCGCCATCTCGAATGCATCTTCATAAGTGACTTTATTGTTGTCTTCTGGATGAAAGGAAATAGACATCTTATGCGCTAGGATTTCCTTTGGAAGCCATCTGCTATACTTCTTTTCGTGCATCTTCCTTGTGATGAGCTGTGTGTTGGCAAAGTTATCCCGATTACACCCAAATGCCATATAGAGGTCATCTCTGGTCTTAATGATACCTTCTTTTCTCTGTTGTTCCATGTTGCCAAGGATATAATCTGTTGCCCCCTTCAGCTGTCCTACGGACTTGCAGGGTGCATAGTTTACCTTAACATTTCCATATACCTTTCCCATAAATTCTCCTTCCCGAAGCAGACTTTCTGCTCCATTCCTTCTTGTTATCTGTAGTTGATGCTTCTGATTGCATTCTAACTCCTGCTATTGCATCTGCAATCATAAGAGCTTTTCCATAATGCTAAATAGCGTATTCTCCATTCGTTCCAATGCCCGCTTTGCCAGCCACAGGTTCGAATCGCTATAAAGATCTGCATACATATTGGTTGTCTTTGCAATCTGATTGATATTCACGCCCTGCTTCTTAAGTTCGTGTGCAATCTCTTTCAAAGAATCCCAGATATCTTTTAAGGTAACACCATCTACTCGTTTTCCTGCATTAGTGTCTAAGAGATATTGCAGAAAATCTGCATTACTCTCATAACCACTTTCTGCTTTCTGTTTCTCATAATCTCGCTTGAGACGTTCATCTGCCCGAATGTAGATGACTTCGTCTCTAGTTCTGTTTGCCATAGGGTTCCTCCTCTCTTCTACGTAACGATAGTTCCAGAACAAGTTCTGTCGCTGTCGCGGTGCTCCTCGAATTCTTCAAGAATGAGCCTTCTGCCTGCAAGCAGACAAAGCTCATTCTTTCGACTTCTCATCGTTACTCGCACAAAAAAGGAAGCTAAATATAAGTTTCCTTACATCTGCTTCCTCTTTAAAAGTTGCTATTCCTAGCACTGTTATTCTATTGTCTTGTTGCTGTTTTGTTGTTATATTGTAACTTTTCTATAAGTTGTTGTGGCTACAGGCATAGCCATTATTACTTCCATCTGCAACTGTGATGGCTACACGAATCACTATAAGTGATACCACTCTTCCATAATGAATCACTCTGTTGCTACTTTTCCATAATATCTGCTACACATCTTTCCCATTCTGTATCCTTATAGCATCATAATTCATATCTCGTGTATCTCTCTGTAGCCATTTGCTATGGAAATTGAATCCATACAATTTCACTTTTCGATATTTCCATAGCCATTATCTGGGCATTGCTCCGTTAGCAGGGCACATCATCCCCTTTGGTCTGTCCGTGGCGATAGAGCCGTCACTCCCATCCCGAAATCATCCTTCCGCTCTACGCTCCAGTCTGATTTCACGCAACTCTCCCACAATGTCGTTGTGTTATGACAAGTCCGTTGCGTAGTGGATGATATAGGCAGGTAGTACCGTTGGCTTGCCAACTCGTCAAAAAAATAGAACCACAACGGCGTTGTGGTTCTATTTTCTCTCCTCATTGTCTGCTCCAACGGTGCTACCTGCTCATGGGCTTCGCCCCCGAGACCCCCTGACCTAAACAATCCAGCTTCACATGAGATGGATTGTTTTAGGTCTTTCCCGCAATTGTGACCAAGGAACTGTAGCCGATTGTTATGGTAAAATTAACTGTGTGGCATCGGCTATATCGGAGCTGTTCTTACAGGTTGAAATCAAGAAAATCATTCTCTTCTGGCTCCTCTGTGAAATCAGTCTGTGCCTGTACTGATGAATTCTCCGTATTTCTTTCTTGCTGATCGGTTTTACTCTCATTTACAGAAGGACTTACATTCATTCCTGCATTGATTGGAACGGCTCCACCTTGAAATCCAACAGCTAACATAGACTGTTGCTGCATCAGATACATTCCTGCGAGTGCCGGAAGATTTGCAAACACTTTCTGTGTCACCTGTTCCACGATTCTGTCTGCGAATGCGTCTTCCTTTTCTCTCGTTTCCAGATACGGATCATTCATTTCCTTCTGAAAGCGTTCATAATAGTCATTGATTGCTCTTACCACAAATTCATTCTGTGATTTGAAATTCTCATTCACTACCTTGGAATGAAGATTCTCCCATGCTTTCACAGCATCCTCATTTCTATGGCTGAATCTGACATTATAATTCCAGTTTGACTGTGCCATTTGACCACCTACTTTCTGCCCGGCTGATGTCTGAGAATCATATAGCAGTAATACTCAAATCCTTTTGCATTCGCTGTAATATCATGGTCGAATGTCACTCTGGCTGGATCATATTCTCC
>JAQUVV010000312.1 GCA_028693195.1 Lachnospira sp. | reverse complement strand
AAATGATGATTTAATTTGTAATTTTGCAAGAACAAGCCACTTTTTCATGGACCGGCATTCCATCCTCTCTTCACATATTTTACGAAATAATTGCCTGTGCACGCTGAATAACCTGCATCAGCTCATCTCCCAATGGCTTTCCCTGCAATTCCTGTAATCCTCCCTTTGATAAAAGGTACATTCTATTACACAATTCCAGTTCTGTTTCCTCATGGCTTGTAATAATAACCGTTCCACCATTCTGATTATACCATCTTAGATAATTCTTAATATCCTGCTTACAAACAATATCCAACGAAGCCCCCGGTTCATCCATAATGAGAATTGGTGGATTTTTTGCAAGTGCACATGCAATACTTAACCGCTTCTTCATTCCGCCAGACAGTTTTGCAACATTCTTATCCAAATACTGACTAACTCCCAGAATAGCCGGAACTCCATTGGTCAAATCATCTTTTAAATTACGTGCACTATCACAATACCAGAATCGAAGATTATCATATACACTCAGATTATCCATCAGCGGATTCTCCTGCGGAACATACCCAATCATCTGCGAAAACACACTTCTTTTCTTCAAAGGGTCCTGCCCTGCATATTGAATCATCCCACTATCTGCCTTATGGCTTCCTGATATAATGCCTAGAAGTGTCGATTTTCCACAACCATTGGCACCAACAATCCCAATGCATTCTCCCTGTTCTGCATAAAATCCTGCGTTCTGCAAAATCTGATTTTTGCCATATTTCTTGGATATACCACTAACCTCGATAAATGCCATGCTTCCTCCCTACTTTGCTACATCGAACTGACTGTCATATAGTTTCCTATAAAATCCATTCTTTGCCAATAATTCCTCATGATTTCCTTGTTCAATAATATGTCCATCCTTCATTACAAGGATAACATCTGCCGACTGAATCGTTGATAAACGATGTGCTACAATAAAGCTTGTTCTTCCTTCCATCAGCTTGGCAAAGGCATTCTGAATCTGAATTTCTGTTCTTGTATCAATCGAAGATGTCGCTTCATCTAAGATGAGCATTGGTGGGCGAGAAAGCATGACTCTGGTAATACAAAGCAACTGTTTCTGCCCCTGCGATAGATTCCCTCCATCCTCTGTAATCCATGTGTCATATCCATTCGGGAGTCTCTTGATAAAGCTGTGAGAATGAACCGCCTTTGCAGCCGCTATGATTTCCTCATCCGTAGCATCTGGTTTCCCCATGATAATGTTATCACGTACTGTTCCAGTCTTTAACCAGGTCTCCTGAAGTACCATTCCAAAGCTTGAACGCAGTGAATGTCTAGTCATCTCCCGAACATCCGTACCTGAAATCTTTATACTTCCTGAATTCACATCATAAAACCGCATTAGCAAGTTAATGATTGTTGTCTTTCCGCAGCCCGTAGGACCTACAATAGCAACTCGCTGTCCCTGATCAACATGAAGATTAAAATTCTCAATCAGCTTTCGATCTGGTACATAAGAAAAATAAACATTTTCCAAATCAACAGTTCCATCCACCTCAGTCATAACCTTTGCCTGTGGATTTTCTTCCAACTCTGGTCCTTCTTCTATTAATTCGAAAATTCTAGCTGCACAAGCAAGTGCATTCTGTAATTCCGTAATAACTCCTGATATCTCATTAAATGGTTTTGTATATTGGTTCGCATAACTTAAGAAACATGACAACTGTCCGACCGTAATTCCACCATGAATGGCAGAAATCGCTCCTGTCACTGCAACCCCTGCATACACAAGGCTGTTAATAAATCTAGTTGCCGGATTTGTAATGGAAGATACAAAGATTGCTTTTAGGGAATACTTCTGTAAATCTACGTTGATTGCATCGAATTTCTCTAATGCCTCTGCCTCATAGCCATATGCCTGAACAACTTTCTGTCCACCAATCATTTCATCAATCAGTGCAGTCTGTTTTCCTCTAGTTTCCGACTGAAGTTTGAACATTTTGAATGTTTTCTTCGCAATCATACTTGCAACAAGAAGTGACAATGGGGTAATACATACAACAACCAAGGTAATTCCCACATTAATAGAAAGCATAAAGCCCAGTGTTCCAAGGATTGTTAAAACGCCTGTAAAAAACTGAGTAAATCCCATTAACAATCCATCTGCAAATTGATCAACATCTGCAATCACACGACTGACAATCTCTCCGTAAGAATGTGTATCAATATAATTTAAAGGCAGGATTTCAATCTTTTCAATTGCCTCATCACGAATATCCCTGGTAACATGATAAGTAATCTTATTGTTACATATATTCATAATCCATTGTGATAATGCGGTAATACCTACAACAATTCCGATTTGAATAAGAATTGTTGTAATCTTTGTAAATAATACATTTCCTGGTCCAATAATGTCGTCAATGGCTTTACCTACTAGAATTGGTACATATAAAGTAGATGCCACTGTCACTGCTGCCATAACCATCGACAATCCTAAAAAGAACCAGTATTTTTTAATTCGCCTAAGTACTTTTTTCATTGTTTCTTTCTGAGAGGTCTTGTCTATTTTCTTATTCTGACTCATTACGCAAGTTCCTCCTCGTTCTGTAAAGCATGAGTATTTTTCTGTTGTTCATCTTCTTTTTTAAACTGAGAATAATATATCTCCTGATAAACTTCACACCGTCTCAGCAAATCTTCATGGGTGCCAATATCTGCCA
>JAQUVV010000063.1 GCA_028693195.1 Lachnospira sp. | reverse complement strand
CATTGCAGTTGTGATAGCACAGGTTATCATTACATTTTATTATATAGGAGGTGGCGTGGCAGGTGCATAAGAATAATATGTGTGTTATCTATGATACAGACACAAAGTATGCAATGAAGTTGATGAACGTGATTAATAGTGATCAGCAGATTCCCTTTGGGGCGCAGGTTTTTACGGAACAGGAACAGTTGAATAGTTATTTGCAGGATTATGAACCAAGGATTTTAATGGTCAGTGAAGACGTATGCAGATATCATGTAACGGATCATCAGAAAGCACAGTTGGTAGTTCTCTGTGATGATGAATCGCAGGTCATGGAGACACAGAAGCAATATGGGGAACAGGCAATTGGTGTATATAAGTATCAGTCTTCCAGTCGTATATTAAAAAAGATTATTCAGCAGGGAAGAGAAGGAATTCCAGAGGATATAGATACACAACTGGTGGGAATCATTGGTGCGGATGTATATGCTAGAAATATTCTTTCGATTACGACTGCATATCTTTTGGGAAGGAAGGAACCTGTTCTTTACGTGAATTTAGATGAGTTTCCAGGATTGGAGCAGATATTTCCAGCACAGAACAATTTGAATTTATCGGATGCATTTTATTGGTTTAAGCAGAAGGGATATCGGTATTGTGATGAGATTAGAAGAACAATCTGTCACATGGAGCAGTTAGATTATATTGCACCGGTACAATGTGCAGAAGATATTTCATATATGGATGCACAGCGAGTGGTTCAGTTTATGCTCACGGTTGGACAAGAACTTGGCTATGGGAAAATTGTATTGGATATATCCAATGGAGTAAGAACATCCTGGCATATTTTAGAAAGCTGTAAATCCATATATGTTCCTGACAGCGACAATGAATTTTTAAAAAGAAAGCAGAAGGCAATGGAGTGTTATTTTCTGGAGTCTGGAATGGGATATATGGTAGATAAGATGATTCATATATCCATGGAGAATCAAGGTATACAGTTGGACGAGCAGTTTTGGAAACAGATGGAATACAGTCCCCACATAAATATAGTCGAGAAGATATTGTTCGGCGGGGCCTAACAGGAGGCTGATTAATGAACAAATGCTTTCAACAATTAAAGCAGATGGTGTATGAGCGGCTGGATGTGGGCTGCGATATATCAGATGAACAAATCAATCAAGTGATTGATGAATGTATCTATGAAAAAAGTCAGGGCATATTATTATCGATAGCACAGAAGGAACAGTTGAAACAACAGCTCTTTAATGCAATCAGAAAACTGGATATACTGGAAGAATTATTAGCAGACCCAGACATTACAGAGATCATGATTAATGGATATCAGAATATCTTTATTGAAAAAAACGGACATATCAAAAAATGGAATAAGGAGTTTGATAGTCCTTCCCGCCTGGAGGATATCGCACAGAAGATTGCAGGGATATCCAACAGACTTGTAAATGAATCTAATCCAATTGTTGATACGAGGCTTGCAGATGGCTCTCGTGTGAATATCGTACTTCCACCCGTGGCATTGAATGGCCCGGTAATCACTATTCGGAAGTTTTATAAAACACCTTTAACAATAGAAAAACTAATTGAAATAAATGCACTGACGCTAGAGGCAGCAGAATTCCTAGAGAAGGCAGTGCGCGCCAGATATAACATCTTTATCAGTGGCGGTACAGGATCTGGTAAAACTACATTCCTAAATGCTTTATCAAATTATATTCCAAAGGATGAACGAATCATCACCATTGAGGATTCTGCTGAGCTTCAGATTCAGGGCGTTGCGAATCTAGTTTGTCTGGAAAGTAGAAATGCCAATATGGAAGGGGAAAATGCAGTATCTATTCGAGATTTAATTCGGACGAGTTTGAGAATGAGACCAGATCGAATTATCGTTGGCGAGGTTCGTGGGGCGGAGGCTTTGGATATGGTTCAAGCCATGTCAACTGGGCATGATGGAAGCATGTCGACTGGACATGGAAACAGTCCAAAGGATATGATGTCACGAATTACAACGATGGTTCTAATGGGGATTGATATGCCAGTTTCAGCGATAGAACAGCAGCTTTCGTCAGCGATAGACATTATTGTCCATCTGGGGCGGATGCGGGATAAGACTAGAAAAGTACTGGAGATTGATGAAGTGATGGAATATGGAGCAAGAGGAATTCAGTTGAATCCATTATTTAGATTTGTGGAGGAAAATCATGAAACTGAAAAGGTACAGGGGAGCTTGCAGAGACTTTCAAACATATTTATACGGGATGAAAAAATGGCTGCGGCAGGTATTTCAATATGATCAGTGGGGAATGTACGTGAAGGGGATTGGATTGATTGTAGCGACTGCGTATCTGTTTTATGGAAATGTTTTTGTAGCTATACTACTTTGTCCATATCTACTGATTTATTTTAGAAATGAGAAGAAAAGAAGTCTGGAACAGAGACAACTTTGCCGTAGGCAGGAGTTTAAAGATGGAATTCTAGCGGTATCATTTGCGCTTAAGGTTGGATATTCCGTAGAAAATGCATTTCGGGAAGCCATTGGTGAGTTAGCGATGCTATATGGAAAAGACAATGTTACAGTCAGAGAATTTCAGGAAATTGTGAGAAGAACGGATCAAAATGAGAACATGGAAGATGTACTTTCAGAGTATGCAGCGCGAAGTAGAATCGAAGATATAGAGTATTTTGCTGAGGTGTTTCATTTTGCAAAAAGGAGCGGAGGAAATCTAATATCAATTATTGGAAAGACGGCGGAAGTCATTAGGGATAAGACGGAAATCTCAAGACAGATTCATACAATCGTCAGCGGAAAAAGGATGGAGCAACGAGTGATGAGTGTCATTCCATATGGAATGATTGTTTATTTAAAGCTGACATCTCCAGAGTTTATACAGCCCTTATACGGGAATACGGCAGGGATTGTAGTGATGAGTATATGTTTGTTTCTATTACTGGTGTCAAATCTATGGTCAAAGAGGATAGTAAATATTGAAATATAGTAGAAAAAATGCAGGGAAGATCATTATGGCAGGTGTGATGCTTGGGCTTATGGCAATGGTGGTTAATAAGATGCAGGGGCATGTGATTGATGGTACACTTCCAAGACCAGATGCGGGAGAGGAAGCCAGCGAATATGAATTAAAGGTACGCATTGGAGATGAGACATTGGAAGTTCCAATGGAAGTATCGCCTAGGATGTATGATGAGAATGAAGTGAATCAACATTTTAGCAACGTTGAAGAAAAGCTTTCGGATATGGTACGAGGAGAAAATGAGTCTTTGGAGCAGGTAAAGACAAAACTACAGCTGGTGACAGAGGTGGATCAGGAGGGGATTGAGATACAGTGGTTCTCATCAGATTACAGTCTGGTAGATACAGCGGGAGTTGTCCATAATGAAAATATGCAGGAGGGGGAAGAAAGAAGTTGTGTTATCAAAGCGGTGCTTTCCTATGGGCAGCCAGAAAGTGAACAATATGAAAAGCAGATAGAATATGAGATTACGGTGGTAGCTCCGGATCGAACAGAGGAGGAGAAAAAGAAGTTTTATGTGGAACGAATGTTAAAACAGGCAAATCTGGAGTGTGACAAGGAAGGGCAGGTGCAGTTGCCAGAGCAGATTGACGGGGAGGAGGTGCAATATATTGATCAAGAAAATGAAATACCGGCAGAGATATTTCCAATATTGGCAGTGGTGGCTGTGGCGGTACTGTACCTAGGAGATATGGCAGATAAGAAGCGGCGTATGGATATGAGAGCAAGACAGCTTCGATATGATTACTCAGAAGTTATCTCAAAGCTGACGCTGTTAACAGGTGCTGGAATGACCTTTCGAAGAGCGTGGGAGAAGATTGTAACAGATTATGAGAGGGCAGGGAAAAGTACTAGATATGTATATGAAGAAATGAGAAATACGTTGTATGAGATGAAAGCAGGAATATCAGAACTGGAAGCATATGAACGGTTTGGAAAACGGTGTAATGTGAAGGAATACTTGAAATTAGCAGCATTGTTACAGCAGAATCTAAAAAAGGGTTCAAAGGGCTTAGGGAAAATGCTTGAGGAAGAAGTGGAGGATGCATTTGACTTAAGAAAAAACCTGGCGATTCAACAGGGGGAGGAGGCTGGAACAAAGCTCCTGCTCCCAATGACAATTATGCTTCTTGTTGTCATGATGATTGTGATGGTGCCAGCATTGATGTCATTTCAAGTATGATGATGATTTATGATGAAACAGTGTAGGATATCGAAGGAATATAGAAGATTGAGGGAGGATGAACCGATGGTGAAGAATATTAAGAATGGAGTTAAAAGATTCTGGGAAGATGAATCAGGAATGGGAGTGGTGGAGATCGTATTGATCATAATTGTACTTATTGGATTAGTGGTGCTCTTCAAGAAACAGATTACAAGTCTTGTGAATTCGGTTCTTGTGAAGATGACAAGTCAGGCGAATCAAATCTAATGGAGATAAGAGAGGGATGTAAGTTTGTGGAATGGAACAACAATAAAGGGGTTATGAGGAAATATATCAGAGATGACTGGTGGAAAAAGGGAGAAGTGAGAGGTCAGATTACAGTGATAGCGTCGCTGTCACTAATTCTGGTTTTATCACTTGTTGCGGCTGTGTTTCAATCCATTAAGATATCTGCGCTAAGTGTACATATCCAGCAGAGCTGTAGACTAGCGACAGAGGCGGTTTTTTCAGGATACTCAGATGTTCTCCTTGATGAGTTTGATATCCTGTTGCTGAAAAAATCCGACACAATGGACGATAAATTGACGGACTATGTTCGGGATAATCTTTCGATGGAAAAGGATGTGGAATTGGTTTGTGCATATTTTGATCAATTAGAGATGGTCACAGA
The DNA here is from genome assembly GCA_028693195.1 of Lachnospira sp. Taxonomy (GTDB): domain Bacteria; phylum Bacillota; class Clostridia; order Lachnospirales; family Lachnospiraceae; genus Lachnospira. Next base: position 7,447 of record JAQUVV010000063.1, on the reverse strand, counting down.
TAGAGGAGGAGAGAATATTCGGAAAGAAGTGCTGGCATATATGAAGTATGGTGTAATGTCGGATGCAGTGAAGGCATTGATCCAGTCTGAGGAGCAGGTAAAAAAGGCTGAAAAAATCAAAGAAGTGACATCGAAGATTAGTTCCTGTGAAGAAGCTGCATTTGAGTTGGATGAACAGGTGCTGCAATTAATAGAACTGGTAGAGGGGATAGATACAACAGAAACAGGATTTGTGATCAAAGGGGGAAAACCACAGGCATCAGATGATTACTTTGTCAAAGCAGCAGTCAATGGAATGGTTACAATGAATGCAACAGGGGTGCATCATAAGCTGGTATATGATGCACTCAATAATGCCAACACGTATTATAAGAATGTAAATGAGATTTTTGAGGATATATGTATCGATGTAGATGAATTAATGGAAAATGGGGATGAGGAGACAGAGAATACTTTATATCAGAGGAGTTATAAGGATTTAAAGGGGCTCCTTGAAGGTTCAAATAGGCAGACGGAGAAGGCACTGGAACTGTTAGGAAAGCATAAGTCTACAGGAATCCAGGTGGGACAGACTATTGGAGATGTTCAAAAACAGATAGAACAGGATAAAGAAGTGATAGGAGAGGAGTTCTATGATTCTGTTTGTGAAGATTTGAATCAGATGCGGACAGCAATTAGTGGAAATCAAAGAAGGCTATGCGATATAACGGCGATAGAGGAAGAACTGAAATTACGTCAGGGAATTCTTAACGAGGCGGTTTCGTATTTAGAACCATTAAATGTAAGATTGGGAAAGGATAATTGCTTATATGTAAAGGAAAAGGCGGAAGAATGTGCGCGGGTTTTGGCAGCCATTAATAATGAGCGATTAAGCTTTGATTACTCTCAAATTGATTTTACGTCAAATTCCACAGGGCTATCAGCGATTCGCAAGATTTATCATACCTTGACAGATAGTTTGATGAAGTTGGTGTTACAGGAACAGGAAGTTTCGGCTAAAAAACTGACAATCAAAGATTTGGCTTCCTCGTTCTCGGGTAATTATAGTCGAGAACAGGGCATGGCTGAGGAGGTCATGGATACTGCCATATACGATTCCTATTTGCTAGATCGTTTTACGGATTATACAGACATGCGAGATGGGAAAGAGAATACAGACCTGTTGGATTATTCACTGGAATATATTCTGTGCGGAGAGGACAGTGATCAGGAGAATCTAAAGGAAACAATGATGAAATTATCTGGAATTAGAGAGGGAATGAATCTGGCTTATTTAGTGACAGATGCGCAAAAGAAAGCAGAGGCGTTGTCGTTGGCAACTACACTACTGGGGTTTACGGGAAACATGGCAATTATCAAAGGCGGACAGTATTTTATCATGACGGTGTGGGCATATGGAGAGTCTATTATGGAGTTGAGGAAGTTATATGCAGGGGAAAAGGTGGAATTAATCAAACAAAAGGAAAATTGGATGTTGTCGATGGAAAATCTGCTAAAGTGCAATCTGAGTCTGGAACAGGACAAAAGTTCAGGAAACAAGGAAGTGTCGCAGGGAATTGCTTATGGTGATTACCTTAGAATTTTGTTGATGATAGAAAATACTGTTGATAAGAATTTTCAAACCATGGCAGCGATGGAGATGCGAATGATTGGGAAGGGATATACAGATTTTAGAATGCAGGACTATGTTTTCGGGGCATCAGGGACAGCAGCATTTACTAGAAAAGGAATGAATGGATTGTATCTGAAAGATATTCAGTATTCCTATGCTTAAAGGATGTAAAGAAATGTGTCCCTTTTTTAATAACATAAAAATAAAAAAGAAAGGGTAAACGGATATCATGAATATACAGACAATATGTCTGACTACGCCAAAAACAAAAAAAGGGACATATTTTTCTGCATCTTCGACAGTGGAAGCAGCATTAGTGATACCACTGTTTATGTATGCGGCAATGGCATTGATTTATATCTTACAGATAGCAGCAGTGAAACAGCATGTGCAGACCGCCCTTTACGAAGATGCAAAAGAACTGGCTGGATATGCATATTCAGTAGAAAAATCAGTAGATATGGATTTAGGAAGTTTGTCAACGGGTGCAGCATGGACGTTATTGGTAAATGAACTGGGGAGTTCTTATGCGTCAGATAATCATATTGTAGGGGGAAATGCCGGGCTAGTTATGGTTCGTTCGAAGGTGTGTGGAGGCGATAGCTCAGTTATTGATCTTTCTGTGACATATACGGTACAAAATCCCTTTGACATCTTTGGGATTGGGAAGGTCACAATTACGCAGCGGTGTAAGACGGATGCCTGGTTGGGAGAAAGCAGGGATTCATATAGAAATAAGCAGAGCAGAGAGGAAAGAAAAGTCTATGTTACGGCAGAAGGAAAAGTCTACCATACGAATCGGAACTGCACATATCTGACAAGGGTGATTACTCAAAAGAATAGAAAAGAACTGGCAAGTATTAGAAACTATGATGGAGGAAGGTACTTTCCGTGTGAAAAATGTGGGCATCAATATGATGAGTCAGAAATGGTGTATATAACGCAATATGGAAACAGATTTCATACGGATATTACCTGTTCACAGTTGGCAAGAACAATTATTGAAATTCCAATTTCTAAAGTGGGTACGAAATCACTCTGTAAAAAATGTGGAGGTAATCATGGATGAGAATATAAGATGGATGATACTTCTGGTGGAATTGTTGATTTTAAGTGTTCAGGATATTCATCGCAGAAAAATAAATGTTTCCATACTTGTTGTCATGTTAATTGGTGCAATCATGCTTTTAGCGGGAGATTGGATTATTTATGGGATAACCCCAGATATGAAGATGGTGACAGGCATTCTTTTTGGAGTGCTCGTTGCTGCGGCAGGGCATTTTACCAAAATCATCGGAGAGGGAGATGGGGCTGTTTTGATTTTGATGGCGTTCATGGACAGGTACTGTTCAGTCATTACGTATTTTATGATGGCTATTACAATAGCCTCCGTGACAGCACTGTTATTATTGGCAATCGGAAAGGTAAAAAGAAAGTATGAAATCCCATTTATTCCCTTTTTGTTGTTTTCATTGATGGGAGTGGCATTATGGAGCTAAGAGCATCGTTTACAGTAGAAAATAGTGTGATTATACCAATATTTATTATGATATTTATGTGTCTGGTTGCACTAACAGGATATTATCATGACAAAATCATAGTCAAAGGTGCAGTTGAGATGTCAGCACTGAAGCTGGAACAGATGGATTTGGAGCAGATAGAGGTTGATCTGCAGACCATGGAGGATAATCTGAAAGAATATATAGAATCAAAGACATTATTCATGAAGAAAATCAATGTGACGGTAGAAGAAACAAATCATACATATAAAGTCACGTGTTGCAGTCAGTATGTGTTTTCTTTGATGAAGAAGGTTACAGGACTATTAAGGACCAGCGCGGAAGTGAAAGAAAATAGTCCCAGTAATATCATTCGTATTACGGAGGCGGCAATGGAGGTTATGGGGAAATGAGAGATGAGATGGAAGAACTTCATATTGAATTTGAACATGAAAATAATTGTAATTATTTGAAACTGGAAATTGTTGACGATCATATAGAGGATTATCAGACGACGATGCTGAATAAGAATAAAATTGATCATTTTCTTAGGTTTGAAATTCGAAAGATTAATGCGCAAGCGCATGTATACTATGATATTTCTTCAAAACAGCAGATTACGAAGCTGTTTGAATACGGGAAGCTAACAATCAAGGATGTGAAACAGGTGTGTCGAAACCTGTCGGAAATGGTGAGGCTCACAAAAAATTATATGCTGGATCTTGACAGGGTCTTGGTGGATGCAAGATATATGTATATGGATATGTTTGATAAGAGCATATGGTTTTTATACCTTCCAGAAGCACTTACCAGGGATTTCTCATTGAGTATACGTAGATTATTCGAATATATTCTGGAGCATTTTGATCACTCGTCAGGTAAGACAGATGTTGTACAGTTATATGAATTATATCAGCATATATTGGTGGGAGATTATGATCCGGAGAATTTTATGCTGTTGTTTTATGATGGAAGTGGAGAAGAGAAGGGATTTGCAGAGGATCAGGCAGCAGGAGGATTGAAGGCACAGGTGGAGAAGATAACAGAAAGCGAAGAGTGTCGGAAGAACAAAGTTGAAACTATTGTTGAGGCAGTGCCCAAAGAAACGGTGGTAAATGAGGAAGAGATTGAAAATCCATTGCCCGAGAAAATTCTGCATTATTCAAGTATAGGATTGGTTGTGGTGATGATTTACGGATTGGTCAATCTGTTTCTACCTCAGTATATACCAGTGCATATACCAGGAGGCTTCTCCATGATTTTAATTGTTGTAACAGCCATTTTATATGCTGGAGTTACGTATATAAAGAAGCAGGATATACATTTTCGTAAGTTTATCCGGATTCCGAAGGAAATAGCATATCGAATTGAGGAAGTGAATGATAAGGAACATGGATTGAATCAAGAATCAACACATAGAAATCATACGTATGCACAGAAAAGGACATGCGGGCAGAGAAGAACAATCGTGACGGATATTACATCATGTGAAGAAAGTGATAGTGGAGATTGCGATGAAATTGAGATGAGAAATTTTAAGGAAGATAATGGGGATGATGAACAGTGGAGTAACACGATGCTTCTATCTGATTATTTAAAGAAAAAATCTGAGAAACAGAAAAAATTAAAGATGATTTTACTACAAATATTGGATGATGAGCAGCAGGAGTGGAATCAAGATAAGTGGAATCAAGAAGAATGGAATCAACAGGCAGAGGTAGTCCCAGATAAATATCCATATGTAATCGGAAGCATGCCTGAACTGGCAAATTTGGTGCTTAATGTGCCATTTATCAGCCGGATGCATGCTTGTCTACAGAAGAAAGATTCAACATATGTAATAGAAGATCTGAACTCGACAAACGGAACTTATGTTAATGAAATTAGAGTGAAAGGAGGAAGAGAAGAAGTTTTAAAAGACGGAGATATTCTTCGGATGGGAATGCTGTCCTATAAGGTTGAAATCAGCTAGAGAATATGCTATATTCACAACAGTGAATAACAGATGTTATGCGTGAAAGAAACATAAGCAACGAAGGGAAAGCAGAGGATAGTTATGAATATTAATATATATTATGGTGGGCGAGGACTTGTGGATGACCCAACAATCTATGTGATTAACAAGATTCAAGGGGTTCTTGAGGAACTGAATGTTAAGGTGACAAGATATAATCTCTATGAAGTGAAGAATACAATTACGACATTATCACAGACGGTGAATGATGCGGATGGTATTATTCTTGCGACAACAGTAGAGTGGCTTGGAATGGGAGGATTTATGCAGACATTTCTGGATTCCTGCTGGTTATATTCAGACAAGAGCAAGCTGACCAATGTATATATGTTTCCAGTGGTTATGGCAAGAACTTATGGAGAAAAGGAAGTTGCGCTGACACTTTCTAACTCGTGGGAAATGCTTGGCGGAAAGAATTCAGAAGGCTTAACGGCGTATGTAGATGAAACAATAGATCTGGAATTCAACAAGGAATATACAGGAATTATAGAGAAGTACGCAGAGAATATCTACAGAACTGTATCTAAGAAGATTGAGACACTGCCATCAAGCAGTATGACAATTCGCAAATCAATTGTTAAGGAAACAATTCAGCTGACACCACAGGAAAGTGAGCAGCTTTCCCGCTATGCATCGGATGATACCTTTGTAAAGACACAGAAGCAGGATATTGAATCTCTTGCAAGTATTTACAAGGAGCTATTGAATGATCAGGAGAATGGTGGGGATGATTATTATCTGGATACATTTCGGGATCATTATGTGGCACAGGCAGGATTTTCCAGCACCTATATGCTGCTGATTGCAGATAAGGATAAGACAATAGACTTGCGGATTAAGCAGGGAGATTTAGCGGTAGAGTTTGGAGAGAATCCAGAAGCTGATGTCATCGCAAAGATGACAAAAGAAGTGTTTGATCAGATTGCAGAGGGAAGAATTACATTCCATCGTGCTTTCATGACAGGAGATATGACTGCAAAAGGAAACTTCAAAACGCTTCGTATGCTGGATGAATTGTTCGCTTTCTAATTACATATTAAACAGTAGATGGAATGGTGACAGAGCTTGTGACTATTCCATCTTGTTCATTTATGGAATACCCAGCTTTCAGCAGAAGACAGATGTTGTTAACAATCGATAATCCAAGTCCAGTGCGGTTTGTATCTGTGGTGAAGAAAGGAACAGAAAGTTCTTCCAGAGTATGTTCGCGCAAGTTCTCGATATGGGTAGATTGGTATATAAAGGCAATATTGATGCCGTCTGACATTAGATGAGAACGAATCTGGATTGGAGTCGATGTGTCTGTAAAATCTAAAGCGTTCTTGAGTAGCTCCAGCAAAGCGGCTTTCAGTTGATATTTGTCGGTTGTGACATCGGTAATTGCGGAATCTAATGTGAATATAATCTGACGCTGATCCAGGTTATAATTAATATAGTCAATTTCTCCAAAAGCGGCTTCTAATGTATGAGGAAGGCTTTGCAGTAATTCGTTTAAAGGTACCGTGCTAAAGCTGGGCTTAATAAAGCTGTACCGGTAGGAAGAAGTACGGTTTGTATATGTGATAAGCTGAGATAAGGTATCACCAATATCATCCCAGTATTCAAATCCTTTTGTTGCAGGCTGCGTTTCACTGATATATTGGTAAGAACTGTTGATGAAGGAAATCATGTTGCGAATGGTATGTGAGGCAGTAGATAATTCTTTCAATGCGTCCTCATCGTGTGTATCCAATATATGATATAGTTCTTCATTGTCAATTCTGGCAGCATCTAATTTCTCTATGTATTTTTTATTGATCATTTGACTCTCCATTTCAAATATGCATGTGTTTGTTTCTTGCAAATAACACTGGTTTACGTTATTATAGTAAAGTATATACTTGATTCAAAAATGTGTAAACTAGATATCTTCGACAGTATATTACAAAAAAGAAAGATTTATGGAGGCTTTTAGTAAGATGAGAAAAGATGATTGTATTTTCTGTAAGATTGCAAATGGTGACATACCGGCTAATGCGCTCTATGAAGATGAAGTTGTGAAGGTTATATTTGATCTTGGTCCTGCATCAAAGGGACACGTACTGATTCTTCCAAAGAACCACTTTGATAATGCCTATTCATTAGACGATGAGACAGCTGCACATGTCTTTCAGGTAGCAGTGAAGATTGCGAATGGTATGAAACAGGCATTGAACTGCGATGGTTTGAATATTGTACAGAATAACGGAGAAGCAGCGGGACAGACTGTGATGCATTTTCATATGCATTTAATTCCAAGATACAAGGATGATACGGTGAATATTACCTGGACACCAGGAAAGA
>JAQUVV010000311.1 GCA_028693195.1 Lachnospira sp. | reverse complement strand
TTCATCAATACCAGTTAATGAAACAAAGGATTCTGTATGAGAAATTCCCTCTTCAAACAGGATATCCTGATTGGCTGCATCTCCGTGGATGATGACAGCAGAAGGAAGCAGTTCACTTAAATGTTCACAGCGGGCATAATCCTTCTCAATGATTTTTACATGTATTCCCATATCAATTAACTGTTTTGCAAGATAGTAGGCAATGGTTCCACCGCCAACAATAATAGTATTCTTGACCTGATGGGTCTCAACACCGATTTCTTTAAAGAAATCTCTTGCTTCGGTAGGTGATGCGATAATGCTTAAGATATCACCCTTCTGTAATACAAAGCTGCCGTTTGGAATGACGACATCTCCATTACGTTCTACGGCACATACCAGCACATCTGCGTGATATTTCTTTGATAACTGTACAATACTCATGTCATGAAGATCTGAGGATTCATTTACAATGAACTTCATCAATTCTACACGACCCTTGGCAAATGTATCGATTTCAATTGCAGATGGGAAACGCATAATACGAGCAATTTCGGTAGCAGCAGCATATTCTGGATTGATAATCATAGATAACCCCAGTTCCTGCTTGATAAAACTGATTTCTTTGCTGTAAAGCGGATTACGAACACGCGCGATTGTGCTGCAGTTTCCAGCCTTTTTCGCAAAGAGGCAGCAGAGCAGATTCAGTTCATCTGACTCAGTAACAGCAATCATAATATCAGCTTCATCAACGCCCGCTTCCTTTAAAATTGAATAACTAACACCATCGCCAACAACGCCCATGACGTCACAGTTGTTGGTGATATCGTGGATGACATTGCTGTCCTTATCGACAACAGTTAAGTCATGGTTTTCCTTGCTTAACTGTTCGGTAATCGTTCTACCGACTTTTCCACATCCTACAACAATAATTTTCATGATAATCTCCATTAATCATAGATTCCGTATATTGATTCTATTTGTAGTTCTCAAATCAGAGCGGAATATTAAGTTATGTATGAATCTTTCGTAAAAATAAAGAAGAAAAATTTATTTAATTTTTAGACTCATGGCATACAGATTGATTATACGCAAATGATTTTGATTATTCAACATATAAATGTAGGAATATGATTAAAAATGTTAGTTTGAGATGCGAAATAGTAGAATCAGCAGGTTGCGTATGTTAATATAGAGGTATCTATAATATATAAACATAACATGAGGAGAGTTTGAACAATGAGTATCAAATTAGTAGCAATAGATTTAGATCGTACAACATTGAATGCAGAGGGGAAGATTTCTGAGGCAAACAGACAGGCAATCTTAGATGCCATTGCTGGTGGGGTACATGTGTGTATTGCCAGCGGAAGAGCATATGACACATTGCCGAAGGATGTAGTAGCTATTCCAGGAATCGAATATGCTGTGACTGGAAACGGGGCAGCGGTTTATCGATTAGATACCGCAGAACGAATGCAGGCATTTTTAATGACACCTGAATCGGTAGAAGCAGTGATTCGATTGACAGAGAATGATCCAGTGACTTATGAGGCTTTTGTGGACGGTGTGGCATATGCATCAAAGGAATACATCGATAATCCGGTAAAGTATGGTGCAACATCGAGAGCAGTGGCTTATGTGCAGGCAACCAGAACTATGGTACCGGATATCAAAGTATTTTTACTTGAGAATAAAAACCAGTTGGATTGCATGGACATCATTGTAAATAACGAGAATTTAAAGCAGGAATTGATGGAGCGGATTGCAAAGGAACGGGATGACGTATATCAGACCAGTTCCATTCAGCAGCTTCTGGAAGTATCATACAAAGATGCTGGCAAGAAGTCTGGTGTCAAGTTCCTTACAGAATATCTAGGGTTGAAGCAGGAAGAAGTTGCATGCATGGGCGATGGAGATAATGATATTGATATGATTCAGTATGCTGGTGTGGGAATTGCCATGGAGAATGCCACGGATAATCTGAAAGCACATGCGGATTTTATTACACTTCATCATGATAAGGATGGATTGGCTTATGCATTTCGGGAGATATTACATATTATATAAATATTTAAATAAAGATTGCAGCACTACGGGAATAATTCTGATTCCCTGTAATGCTGCATAATTTTTATATATGGGTATCTGCAATTATGAGACACTGTGATTCTTCATATAAAACCATTTATATACAGCGCATCCAATGATAATGATATATCCTATGAAACTGTAAATATCAGGCAGCTGATGCAGGAACACGAATCCCAAGAGCGCGGCGAAGACTACCTGGGTATAATCAAAGACGGAAATCTCTTTGGCTGGTGCACAGGTATATGCCTGTGTGATACAGAGCTGACCGCCAGTTGCAGAAAGTCCGGCAAGCAGAAGAAATCCCAACTGCCAGAAAGCCATAGGTTCATACTGGAAAATCAGGAATGGCAAGCAGACCAGACAGGAAAAGGTAGAGAAGAACATGACAATTACAGGTCCTCGTTCTCCTCGTTGCCCCAGTTTCCTTACAAATGTATAGGCAAGTCCAGCAAACATTCCACTCATAGCACCAATGAGGGCATATCCTGAAGCGATATTAAAGGATGGCTTAATAATAAATGAAAAGTTCTGTTAATCCCCCATTTGAAATGGGGGCCGAGGCAAAGCCGTAGCGTTACCTAGAGTAATATAAATAAAACCTCCCGTGTTATAATGATATTGGTTTCGCAGGCCATATCAA
>JAQUVV010000310.1 GCA_028693195.1 Lachnospira sp. | reverse complement strand
GAACCACAATCATGATTGCACATAGAGAGTCGACCATTGCTATGGCGGATATTGTGTGCGAGATGTAGAAGATTGAGATATAATGATATAGATTCAGGTGTCAAAAGGTGCTTTTTTAAAGTAGTGCTGTCATATTGTACAAAAACGTCCTTTTTTATTCCGGCGTCCGATATTAAGAAACTCTAACCTTGATGAGGAGCGTTGTCTTTATTGACGCAAACAGTCCCATTCGCCCTTCGTGGCTCAGTGGGCCTTCAATCAGACATCGTGTCTGATTGTTGCTGACAATATAACTTCAAGCCAAGAGTTTCTAAATATCTACCGAGTCATAAAAATAGTTCGCTTTTGTGCAATCTGACAATAAAGGTTTTGATAAGCACCTTTTGACACCCGAATCCTATATAATAATTGAGCTAAGGGAAATATGAAAGGAATCAGCTATGAAAAAAACAAGTCGACAAGATGGGGAAAAGAATACATTTGAAAAAATATACGATGTGGTGAAGATGATTCCAGAAGGAAGTGTGGCTTCCTATGGTCAGGTGGCAGAAATCGCAGGAAATCCAAGGTGGTCCAGAGTAGTGGGATATGCACTGCATTCCAATCCAGATCCAGAGCATATTCCATGTCATCGAGTGGTAACTAAGGATGGTCGTGTGTCAGATGCATTTGCATTCGGAGGGGGAAATGAACAGGTGAGACGACTGAAAGAGGAAGGCGTAGAATTTGATGCCACAGGTCGAGTTGTTATGGAAAAGTTTCAGATGCGATTCTAGGATTTTAAAAAATCATTTATGGAATATCATAGAAGTTTCTCTGCTATATAGTAATTTCTGTAAAAAATGTTATACTATTAGAATATATAGCACGTGATCAGCAGGAACGAGTGGAGGAAGCTGATATGAATAAAGAAATAGATAAGGCTTTACAGGCGGATTGGAAGGATGGACAGATAAAACTGTCTGAGACAAAATCGATGCCTCAGGAACTTTTGGCAGAGTTGGCAGATGAGTCTATGACAGCAATTTATGTGGCAGATTATGAAACAGATGAATTATTATATCTGAATAAAGCAGCAAAAGAAGTACTTCATGTGAAGGATGCGATTCAGACTGGGCAGAAGTGCTATGAATACCTGATGCATCGTGATACACCATGTCCATTTTGTCATAAATCCATGTTTTGTGAGGAGACGTTTCGTGAGAATGTAATTAGGTTTCCATTTAATGGAAGACAATATAAAATAAACAGCAAAATCATTACGTGGGGCGTAAGAAGGGTACACGTCCATTATATAACGGATGTGACGAAAATTATGGATCAGGAAAAGGAACTGCGAACCCTGACAGATAAGATTCCAACAGGAATTGGAATATTCTATGTATATGTAGATGAGAGAGTAGAACAGCACTATCTGAATGATGGTTATTATCAGATGTTGGGGATTCCGGAGGAGAAGCGATTAGAATATGCAGGGTTTGCAGTGCTGAATGCTGTTCACCCCGATGATCTAGAAAATCTACGTAATAAAATCAGAGAATCCATGGAGAAGAATATCCAGCTGAATATTGAAATCAGAGTTCGAAAGAATGGAAATCAATATATATGGGTAAAGCTTTGTGGGGATATTGTGGAACGTACCGCACAAAAGTGCATATATTATTGTGTGTATACAGATATTGATGAATTAAAGGAAAAGCAGGCCGAGATTGCTGATCTTTTGAAAGAATCCAGAGCCAGTGAAATGCGTTTTAAGAGCATTATGGAACACGTGCCAGGAGCCATGATTATTTTTGAAGTGAGAAATCAAATGTTATGGCTTCGCTATATTTCTGATAGCTGCAAGTCAATTTCAGGTTATACAGCAGAGGAAACTTATGCCAGAAGCAGCGCAGATCCTTTGGCGGATGCATCTATGCAGTATGCTGGGTCAGGTCTGGGACTTTCCATTGTTCACAGCCTGGTGCAGATGATGGGTGGAACAATTGAGGTTGAAAGTGAACCAGGAAGCGGAACAACATTTACAATCTATCTAGATTTTGAAACAGTGGATGAAGAGAAGGTCTCAGAATTAAGAGAACGTAAAAAACAAAGCAACTATGATATGATGAGCAGACTGCTTGGAATCAATATTCTTCTGGCAGAGGATCATCCATTGAATGCAGAAATTGCAACAAAGCTTCTTGAGAATGTTGGCTGTACCGTGACATGGGCAAAAAATGGACAGGAATGTGTGAAGATATTTGGAAAATCAGAATTGGGAGAATATGACATCATTTTAATGGATATTCGTATGCCAGTTATGGATGGGTTGGAGGCTGCAAAAGCAATTCGTACATTAAAGCGAAACGACGCAAAGGTGATTCCGATTTTAGCTATGACAGCGAATGCGTATGATGATGACATGAAAAAATCCCGTGCAGCAGGCATGAATGGACATCTATCGAAACCAATTGTACCAGCAGTTTTATATGAAGCAATTGCAAATGCGGTTCGGAATGGATATAAAAATAAATAAGAAAAAGATTTAGCATTGAATTTTCTATTAATGGGGGACAGATGAAGAAAGAGAATATTGTACGGGGAATATTGGGCATTGTTGGAATAGTGCTTTTTATTTGGTCGCTATTACCGTTATTATTATTTCGAATTCTAGGACTTGGTAATATGACTGGAATTGTAGTGGGATTATTGTTATTACTATTTGCAGTATTTTTCA